>DIGA01000124.1 GCA_002419365.1 Mageeibacillus sp. UBA5734
GCGACCGCGCCCCACGGGGTGACCGTCCCAGTTACGGCGACCGCGCCCCACGTGGTGACCGCCCGAGCTACGGCGACCGTCCCTTCCGTAAAGAACGCCGCGAAGAATCTGAATTCGAGACCGCGCCATCCAGCGCCTTTCGTTCTCCGCCGCCGACCCCGACCTTTGTCCGCAAGGTCGCCAAGGACGCACCTTCTGAACCTGCAGTCAGCATTGATGCCGCAGAAGAAGAAAATCTTGAACCCGAAGCTGGTTCACCGGATCGCCTCGAAGGTCGCAATCCCATCCAGGAAGCCCTCAAGGCAGGCAGAACTTTCAACAAGTTGTGGGTGGCCAAAAGAGATGGCAAGCCTGACCTGATCCTGGCCCGCATCGTGGCTCAGGCCAGGGAAGCGGGTGCCGTGATCATGGAAGTTGAGCGCAAGACCCTCGACCAGATGTCCGAAACCAAAGCGCATCAGGGCGTGATTGCTCAAGTGGCAGCCCATGAGTATGTTGAATTGGATGATTTGCTGGCTTCGATCAAGGAAAAAGGGGAAACGCCTTTCCTGGTGATGCTGGATGAACTGCAAGATGGGTATAATCTCGGCTCTGTCCTGAGAATTGCCGATGCTGCAGGCGTTCACGGTGTCATTATTCCTGAACGGCGTTCCGTGGGCCTGGACAGCACAGTGGCCAAGGCCTCGGCTGGAGCGATTGAGCACGTCCCGGTTTGCCGGGTCGGCAATCTGACCCAGACGGTCCTCAAACTCAAAGAGCAGGGCTTCTGGGTGGCTGGTGCCGACAGCGAAGGGACCCAGGATTACCACAAAATCGACTGGACTGGCTCAATGCTCGTGATGATCGGCAGCGAAGGTGAGGGGATTGGCAAACAACTCCTGAAGCACTGCGACTTCCTTGTCTCTATCCCGATGAAGGGGCAGGTCAATTCGCTGAATGCCGCTGTTGCGGCCGGCATCATTGTTTTCGAGGCTGCTGCCCAGCGCTATTCTGCAGAAAGCAACTAATGCCATGACGGGCGGATCTCCAGAAGAACTTGAGAGAATGGATGACCAGACCCTGGTTGTCATGGCTCGGGCGGGTGATAATCAGCCCATGGAGATCTTGCTCAACCGCTACAAGGCGCTGGTGCGGCAAAAGGCATCTGCCCTGTACATTCTGGGGGCTGACAGTGATGATGTCATCCAGGAAGGGATGATAGGATTGTTCAAGGCAATCCGGGATTTCAAACCTGGCCAGGGCGCCTCGTTTGCCACTTTTGCCAATCGATGTGTTTCTGCCCAGATCACGGATGCAGTACGACAGGCCTCGCGCCAGAAGCATCGGCCGCTCAACGAGTCGATCTCCCTGCAGAACTTGCTCTATCCTGACGATTCTGATCGCCAGGTACTGGAACATGACATCCCATCGCCCAAGGAGGATCCAGAACAGCACTTGCTGTCACAGGAAGAAAGTGACCGGCTGCTCGACTACCTCAATGAGCAACTGACCGAGCTCGAACGCCAAGTCATCCGGCTATTCATGCTCGGTCACAGCTACCGCTCCATCGCCAGTGAACTGCATTGCTCACCCAAGCGGGTGGATAATGCACTGACGCGCATCCGCCGCAAATTAGGCCAGTTTTATGCTGGTAAAACCAGGAGGGAGGCAGATAAGGCTACATGAAAGTCCGTGCCATGGTCTACCTGCCCCTGCTGCTTCTGGTTACCCTGCTGTTAATGACTGCCTGCTCCCAGCCAGTCCTGACCCAGTCAACCTCTGGACCTGTAGTGACAGAATCAGGCAAATACCTGAGCTCGTCTGCCCTGGCCCAGCAATTGGCACTGGCTATTGGTGGTAACCTTGACATCCAGACCGCATTCCTGGCCATCCCGGAACGCCAGCGTGAGTCAGTCACTGCTGACCAGTTTCAACGCTATGTACTCCTGCTACGCAAGGGGGTGCCAGGAAGGATTTCGTCCCTGGTTGCCATGAACGACAACCAGATTGAAACCGTCCGCCAGCAGGTGCTGGACCGTCTCCCCGGGCAACAGGAGCTGGTCGCAAGAACCATCGGATTCTGGCTCAATATCCGTGACAGTGGCATCATCGGTGACCGGATCGAACTCTACTGCCAGGTTGATGAGGAAGGTATCGCTTATCTTGACGGGATCTGGATCAACCAGATCCTCCGGCTCGATGATTTCACAAATCTTTATTTTGATGCCATTGATCGCCAGGATATGGATTCCCTGAGCGAACTGCTCCGCCACTCCATCCCGGATGACCTTGCTCGCCAGGCTATTGCTCGCCAGCTGGTCTGGTTTTACCGCAACCAAGTCGAAACAGACACGTCTGGATTCAGGTTACAGACCATTCGCATCGATGGACTTTCCTTTGCCGAGAAATTGCTCACCAGTATTGGTTCAAACAATACATTGACTCGGACCATCGAACTGATTCCCAGGGCAGATGGTACTTTCCTGGTTGACGATCTGTTGCCGAGTGTACTCAATGTGACGGATACAGACATCATCTATGAAGAGGACCCAATCCTGCGGATCGGTGGTGACACCAACTCAGCTCTGGTCACCCTGTACAGCGTTCCTTTCGAAGCCATCACAGGTAAATCCGTCTTGCATGACGACTCAACCTGCACCCTGCTCGAGAATGGCAAATCCCTGATCCGACTCCGTTACGAAGGCCTTGAAATCACTGTTGAAGGGGATTGTTACAACAACCATTCGCGCTGGCGCGGACGTGTCCTCTCTGCCAGGCTGACATCTGACACGTTTTATCTGGGCTCCGGCTTAAGAGTTGGCATGCCAGCATCATCGCTCTACGCCCGGTATCCATTCATCAGTGTTGGGGACAAAGTCGCCATCGGCGAGATGGAAAGTGGTGAAGTGGCCCTGAGCGCAGAAATCGACAACGGTTTCGTGACAGCCCTGCGCCTTCTGATGCAGGATGCCTGAAAATATATTGTCGATTAACTGATAACAATCACAATAAACGGCGCAACACACGGAAAAAATGGCCCTTGACAAAATAACCGGCTGCATCTATCATTAACTCTGCTGCAACAACAGCAACACGCGCCCGTAGCTCAACTGGATAGAGCGTCTGACTACGGATCAGAAGGTTGTGGATTCGATCTCTGCCGGGCGCGCCACACGAAGATCCCTGAGACTGTTAGGTTTCGGGGATTTTTCTTTGCCTCCAAAACCTCTCTGGAAGGATTGCTTGGGGCTCCGTGGGTACTAAATGGGTACTGCTGGGGTAATTTTTGATTTTTGGGGTTGATTAATTTGCCTTCTGTTTCGGCAGTCTCTTGCTTAAAAACAGCATGTCATAACTGGGTTTGTTGATAGACAGTCTTTAGATATATAGGCAAGTATCTATATATACAAGGTATTCGCTGCAATTTCGATAGTAAACGAGTCAGTTGAAAACCGGATCAAGTGGTGTAACAGCGCAAGGATGAATGTTAGCAACAAATACCACAAGTTGTTTGAATTTGACTAAACTGAACAACAAAAAGATAGAAGACGAATTATATATAACCTAATACTGGCTTCATCAGATCCAGATTTCCGCATAATGGGTATGACACTGGGTTGGGAGGCATAATAAATGCGTACGTGCTACCAAGAGCTTTCTGACTTTCTGCTGACGGGGGGTGGCTACCATCGGTCACGGGGTGGGGTCAATTTTAGATATTCATCCCGCATACACAACTCATGGTCCGCAGGAATAAATAGTAAATTAACAATTAAGATTAAACATTCTGCCATGTCAAATTCCTTGTTTGAACTTCAAATTCACAAATTACCAAACGATATCTAAACATAATCCTCAAATGATTGTTATAATTCATATTAGTTTTATCAGTTGAGGTAATCTGAAATGGCAAACGGTGATCTTTCTGGCAGCATTGGTTTTGAACAGCAGTTGTGGCAAGCTGCAGACAAGCTCAGAAACAACATGGACGCTGCCGAGTACAAGCATGTAGTCCTTGGTCTGATCTTCTTGAAATACATCTCCGACGCGTTTGAAGAGAAATACACCGAACTCAATAATGACCCGGATGCCGATCCAGAGGATCGTGATGAATATCTTGCTGACAATGTGTTCTGGGTTGTTCCGGAGGCCCGCTGGAAGTATCTGGTGGATCACGCCAAGCAGCCGACCATTGGTCAGATGATCGACAATGCGATGATCGCGATTGAGAAGGACAATCCAACTTTGAAGGGTGTCCTGCCGAAGAACTATGCCCGTCCAGACCTCGATAAAACAAGATTGGGTGAGCTGATGGATGTCTTGTCCTTCAACATTGGTGGCCGGATCAGTCAGGAAATGGACATCCTTGGGCGTGTTTACGAATATTTCCTCAGCAAGTTTGCATCTGCTGAAGGCAAGCTCGGCGGCGAGTTCTTCACACCCCTGAGTGTTGTCCGCACCCTCGTTGAAATGCTTGAGCCTTACAGCGGAAGGATCTATGAAATAATCATGCAGAGATTGATACAATTTAATGATTACCGTAGGTCGTTACCGTTTGCGGGGTAAGTTGGATTTTGCGGGGTAAGTTGTTAAGTCGGGGTTAGCCCGGCTACTTTTATATTAGGGGGGATTATTTATGGAGCTAGATCAAAATAAAACATTTGCAGAGTTAGCCATTGGAGGGTTTGGCAATGCAATGAAGACTGAGAACAAAGAAACTGAGCCGGTAGTTGATTACCTTTTGAGATGTCTTGGAATTGACTATAGTGGGATATCCGGGGACAGAAAAAATCTATTGCAGAAGAATTTTGTTTATATTATGTGCCTAGTAATTGGTGATCTTAAGCTAATTGATAGCCGTCTAGATAGTTATAAACAGTCGCACAAAAAGTATGATAATGACAAATCCAATGCAGCTGAATATAACCGGCGGAAGATTGAATACTTTAGCGAACTTAACAAATATGCCCGAATTGAAATAATTGAGTTTCTTCAGAACGGACTTAAGGGGTACCTTCTTGAAAATGAGTTTGATGCCTTAAAAAGAGAGGAAGATGGCGATAGTCTCACCAAATTGTTTATGGATCGACGATATAAGTTTGCATATCTACGTGACTATTACGATATGTTGTTTGACTTTTCAACATGCGTTAAGGTTAATTATCTTCCTGGTGTAGGATTTGTAGATTTATTAAAAGTCGAAAAGCGATATCTTGATTTGCGGAGCTCTGATGAGAGCAAGTATAGAGAAGAAATACACCACTTAGTCGATGACAAAAAAATAATGGATGAAGTTGTTGCAAAGGTAAAGAATAATTTTCATTTACATAAACGAATAGAAATATTTGAAGATATGGCTTCATTGTTTAGTAATAAGCATTATCAATCATTCCTCACATTAGGGCTTCTACAACTTGAAGGTATGTTTCACGACTTATGCGAGATAAAATTCGGTGTTAAAGAGAATTCTGGCACATTAGTTGAAAAAGTGCAGAAAGCTCTACAGGGAGGAAACGAATATCGAAACATGCGCTATTATCCATATTTTGCTTTCGATGTTCCTATTCAGAGAAATGAGATAGCTCATAAAGGTATGATCGAAAATTTGAATTTAGAAGATTCAGCCTATAATTTGGTGTTGGATTTAAATTCAGTATCTGCGATGGTTAAATCAGAAAGTTTCGATAAGTTTATTGTATTTATGATGATTAATGATGAAATGCAGAAATTAGAACTAGAGAACCCTGATAGTCCAGAATTTAAAAAGAAAATCTACCATAAATTCCTCATGGAACTTATCGAAAATAGCGTCGTAGCTAATGATTATTTTTGGTCAGTGTTGAAAAATCCGCAAAATTATCGTGACGAGCTTCAATTTTACAGGCCACAAGATTTGCCAGAAGGGCACATTGATTTGGACGCCATTGTTAATATTATTTCTTCGATGATGAGACAAGAAGAGTTCTGGTCTGAACTACTAGATACAGTAAAGATGTTACAGTCACCTGATGGGAGGATTCCAGATAAAGCATATGACTTCGCTAAGAAGCTTAAGAATGATTATATTGCAGAATTGACAGATGGAGCTAAGATCAAGTGCATAGAGCTGTCAAAGTTATTATGATAAAAGCAAAGCTTCATCTCAGGATTATATACGATTGATGGGTGTAAACATGTTGAATGATAAGATGCACACAATTGCCAAAACAATAGAAGAAGTTATTATTCACACCTTGCCTGTTGAGTACCAGCTGTTCTTATTTGAGGGAAAGATTACTCTTGGGGACATTGTCGGACAGGTATTAGTTGAGTGCTGTAAATATGCTTATGACAACACTGCTGAGAAACATTCGTTGAATTATTATTTAAAAAATATAGAAGCTTCCATAGAAATAGAAGATTCTGAACGAATGGTACGCAAGAGAACTATGGATTATATACAGGAACGGCGCACAATCCAGTATGATGCCTTCTTGAGCAAAGGTGTGACTCTTGATGGATTGAAAGCTCCAAATATGAAAAATATAGAAGATCGACTTACAGGCTACAAAATAAACGCTTTTCAATTTTGGGAAATAAATAATGTACATGATATGCAACTTGTAAAAGCTATTGTTGAAAGAAGAATTTCAAAGAAAAATTTTTCCAATGATATGTTCATTGAGTGTGCCACTGAGTACGATAGTATCTTCATTAAATCCTCAAAGGTGTGGAATAGCAGTGACGAAAACTTTCTACTAGATTTTTTAACTCTGTTCACACTGGAATGGAAGTACTCCTTTGATTTTTTTTATGAGCTCGCAAACGAAATGGTGAAATGTAATGTTACCGAAATATCTGATATGGAAAGGCGAATTATAGCTTTTTGCGGGAATCCGGCCATAAATTCCTTGCTGCTGCAAATTGCCCCTCGGCTGGTTGGTGGAACCATTCATATGGACAGCAGAATGCTTGTTTCAAGACGAAAGTACATCCACGACATAGTGACCGCGCCAAAAGAAGAGTTCGAAAAAGATCTGACCAGGTTTTTGGAGAGCCTTGTTGTAGTAGCATCTATGTTGAAATATATGACCTATCAGAATATTCCAATTCGTGAATGGTTCATTCAGAATTCAACCCCTGATGACTGGGCAGCTGTGTTTCGGGATTACGATATTTATCAGGCGTTTGTACATGACAAGGACTGGACTGACAAGAAAAAGATACGCTATGTAAAAGACATGTACAATAAAGTAAGTTTTGATTATAAAAATCCCAAAAATCGTTCTTAATATGGTTTTTTCAGGCGCGGTAAAATGATCTCATCAAAACAAAGGAGGTCATGACATTGACTGAAGAAAAAAAGAATGTAGAACTCATTATGGGCAACAGGCCTGTACAATCCGGTAACAACAAACCGATAAGCGATGACGTGATAATTGAAATTGTGCATGCCTTTAAAGACATCATAATTGAATTCATTAACAGGAAATATCAGTCGTCCGCTGATAAATAACACAGGATCTATACTTTCAAAAAAGCTCCCCAATGCCGGAATAAATCCGGTGATGGGGAGCCTTTTTCGCCAATCTTGGTCTATACTTTTATTTCGGTCCCGTCTTTGAAGGTGATCCGCACATCGTCCTTGTTGTAGACCGTCATGAAATCCGCGAGGCTGTACCAGAGTGCGTGTTGAAATTCGGTCACGCCATCCAGTCGCTTGAGCTCGTTGAGGAATACCTCAATTGTCGCTTGCCGAGCCTGTTTGTCGCTTATCGCCCCAGTGAGCGCTTCCAGCCGAGCTTTTGCTCTGTCGAAGCGCTCTGTCAAACCGCCGTAACGTTTCTGATATTCAGTTTGGTCGAGGGCGACGTGGGCATTCTCATTAATACACTGATGCATGAGCTCGGAAACCACCAGGAGCTCGTTTTGTAGTTCATCACGCTCGGTTGTCAGCGCACTCAAGTCAATAGCGACGTCCTTGGCAATCTCAAAAGCTGCGATGATTTCGTCTTTATCGGCAAGCAACCTGCGCAGAGCTGATAGATAAAAGTCCTGTATTTCCTCATCAGTCAGATGCGGCGTTGTGCAAATCTCGTCATTCTTGAATTTGTGATTGCAGCGCCAGATGGTGCGGCGGTATTTGTCGGTGGAATGCCAGACCTTTGAGCCGTACCAGTTTCCGCATTGACCGCATTTTATTCGGCCAGAAAACAAATGAACGCCGCTGTGTCGGCCACGGCTTTGGCCACGGCGCGCCAGTTCACGCTGGACCATATCGAACACATCAGGGGTGATAATTGCCGGGTGGTTATTTTTCACGTAGTATTGTGGGATTTCACCCTCGTTGACCTTTTTCTTCTTGGTAAGGAAATCAACTGTGTAGCTTTTCTGTAAGAGCGCATCGCCTCGGTACTTCTCATTTGTAAGAATGCTGCGAACCGATCCAGCGTTCCAGCGCTCTTTGCCTCCTGGTGAAAGCACACCATCAGCGGTCATAGTGGAAGCGATACCGAAGGGTGTCATGCCCTGAAGAAATAAGCTGTAGATGCGTTTGACAGTAGCGGCTTGCTCTGGATTGATGATCAGATTGCCGTCCTCGCCGCGGTCATAGCCGAGAAACCGGTTGAACGGCACTGTGACCTTACCATCTGCGAAGCGCTTCCTCTGGCCCCAGGTGACGTTTTCTGAAATGCTACGGCTTTCCTCTTGCGCCAGTGAGGACATGATGGTTATCAGCAGTTCGCCCTTACTATCCAGGGTCCAAATGTTCTCTTTCTCGAAGTAAATCTCAATCCCTTTTTCTTTTAGCTGACGGACTGTTGTAAGACTGTCTACCGTGTTTCTTGCAAAGCGGCTGACGGACTTTGTGACGATCAGGTCAATCCGTCCGGCAAGAGCATCGGCTAGCATGCGCTTGAAACCCTCGCGGTGTTTGGTGTTGGTACCTGTGATGCCTTCGTCGGTATAGACTTCGACAAACTCCCAATCGTCACGACTCTTGATGTAGTTGGTGTAATAATCGACCTGCGCCTCGTAGCTAGTAAACTGCTCTTCACTGTCTGTAGAGACGCGAGCGTAACCAGCTGTGCGGCGCTTTTTATTTTCGTTAATTGGCAAAGACGTGAACCGGCTGATTGTCGCCGGTATAGTCGTTACGGTTTTGGCCATTTCTTTTCACTCCTTATTTCTCTCATCCTTTCACTTGCTGCCGCCCGGCGCTCATCAGTCCAGCTGGCTCTAATTGCTTGGGTTTGCTTTTCACGGCGTTCTTCAGTCCATTTTGTGCCTTGCCGTTTTTTCTTGAAGCTCTTTGTCACCTCATGCCCGTCGCGAAAGTGGAAGGTCACGTTGTTACCAAGCACTGCTGTGTATTCGAGCTGGTTGTCCATGACTGCCTCGTCAAAGGAGTCGAGTGCAAGTACATCTGTGACAAGAGCTTTCATGGTTTCATCCCTAATAGAAACCTTATCGCAAATGCCTGCTGGTCCTGTACAATGCCACGTTCGTGCTCGGGTACCATCCTTCATCACTTTTGACTGGCAGCGATAATTCGAGCCACATTGTCCGCAACGTATGAATCCGGTGAACTCGTTATAAATGTACTTGTTGGGGTTGGTTTCTTTGCGTTTGTGGAGATCTCCCCAGAGACGCCTTCGCTCCAGTGTCCAACAATCGGTTCTCGCGGTGGATTCCCATGTTGTAGTGACCTCACGGCCATCGTAAAAGCGAAACTGTAGCGTGTCAGCACTAACCATATAGATTTCCTCGACCTGCTCGCTGAAGGCAACATCATCAAACTCCGTAAGCCCCATAGCCTCGGCGGCAACCTTCTGGAGCATCTTTTCCGGGATGTTTTTTGATCCGCATGCACTTGCGCCTTTCTGGCTTTTCGTCAGGCAGGTCCAGATGTAGTAAACCTCACCGGCGGTATTTCGTTTTCCGCTCCGGCGGTAATGCTTGCCGCAAATGCCGCAGGTGATTTTTGTAGAAAAGGCCGTCAGATTCAAGGACTTATTACCGAGGGGTCCTAGGTCGCGTCTGCGTTTGAACTCAGTTTGTACATTCTGAAACTCATCCATCGGAATGATGGCTTCATGGGTATCTTCAACATAAAACTGTGGCAGTTCGCCTCGATTCTTTTTGCGGCGCTTGGTGATTGGGTCCTCAACATATTCCTTCTGAAAGAGCATGTTCCCTGTGTAGGTGATGTTCGTGAGCACTACCTTGACATTGGAATCCACCCATTCTTTGCCTTGGCGAGTGTAAAGGCCTTTCTCATTGAGTATTCGGCCAATCTCAATCCTTGATGCGCCTTTCATGTATTCCCGGTACATGAAGCGGACGATTTCGGCCTCCTCAGGAATAATCGTGAGCCGATCATCAATCCACTCGTAACCGAACACCCGCATCTGGCCATTTGGGATGCCTTTCTGAAATCGTTTGATCGTACCCCATTTGACGTTATCAGAAATGCTGCGGCTTTCTTCCTGCGCGAATGAAGCGAGTAGTGTTAGCATTAACTCACCGTCATCTGAAAGGGAATCTATCTGCTCCTTTTCGAAGCGGACCGAGATTCCAAGGTCCTTAAGGTGGCGGACGGTGTTCAGAAGGTCAACTGTATTTCTGGCAAAGCGAGAAATTGACTTCGTGATGATTATGTCAATTTTTCCGACTTCGCAATCTTCAACCATGCGCCTAAATTCATCGCGCTTGCTAGTGCCGGTACCACTGATGCCGTCATCCGCATAAACGCCTACGTATTGCCAGTCCGAGTGCTTCTGTATAAGCTCGCTGTAGTGGCTTATCTGAGCTGATAAAGAATGGTTCAATCGCTCGGTTTCCATTGAAACTCTGGCGTAGGCAGCTACTTTCTTACGAACCGGCATTTGCGGTATTGCTGGCTCAATTTTGACTACTGTTTTCAAGTGAAATCACTCCTTTCCAACCATATACATCACTCAGAAAGGCAGTTAAGTCAACGCATTTCGGACAGTAATGTACCCAAAGCTGGCTGGAATTTTTCGAGCAGATTAGTATCGATTACAGCGTATTCTTCCTGCGTCAGAAGCCCTTTTTCAAGGAGTGCTTTAGCTATCGAAATAGCAACCTGATAGCGCTTTTCAGCATGAAACTGTATCTCAGTCATGTGACTCACCGCCTTTAAAGCGAGTAGCAATATAGCAGCTGTGGCAGCAATATTTTCGACTGGAATTACCATAGACTGTGAATAGGTTTCCACAGCAAGCGCATGTGAAGGAATATAGTGCTTTCCGAGTGACCTGTTCAGGGTGGGTATTCCACCATTGTTGACGGCAGCTTGCAGAGCAGAACTTCAGCTTCTTTCTGCCAGGAATCTGTTGCAGCGGTTTGCCGCAACATTGGCAGAAGCCCTGATCCGGGGTGATGCGAGCATTGCTTTGTGCTTTGACTCCAGCAAGATCGTGAGCGCGGCAGTATGCCTTTACATTATCCTTTGTGAGACCGACTGGCAAGCCGATATGCGCCGCATTCTCAAGGATGGAAACACCTTCATTTGATAGGTAGAAAAAGATAACCGCCGTTCTGATGACCGAGCCTTCTCCGATAACACTCTGGTCGACGATATGCCCAATGGCCACAAGCGAGAAGATAAGTACCTTCTTGAAAATGCCCCGAAAGCCAACCTCGCTTGATAACTTCTTATCTAGGACCGCGCACATCAGACCTGTGATGTTTCTGGAGAAGATGTCCTTGTCACGCTCGAAAACATAGCTTGAATTTCTAGTAAAGCCAGCATACGTTTCAGAGCCTATTACAACCGAACCATCTACCAATTCTTTAATTTGCCAGTTTTCAAGAGCTTTCAGGATCTCCATGATGCCATCTAAAAAACTCATGTTGAAATCAAAAGAATAACCAGCATATGCCGTTGTGTGTTCGATTAACATTTCATCGGCATTGATATTTGCTTTTGTCAAAATATTATTCAGTGTCTGGTGGAGTATTTGGTAAGAAAAAGTATTTTCTTCATCAAAGCTCTGATCTCCAAGGGCCTTCCCGATGATATTGCGGCCATCTACACTAATGGCTTCATTCAGCAATTCAAAGTTGCTTCTATCCACATAAAAGGTTCCCATTGGATAGGGCTCACTATCGCCAATAATGAATTCAAATACAACCTTGCTGCCCGGAGACAAGAGACTGGATTCCTCAGATATCGCTACATTTCCCTCAAACTCTGGGTTTTCATTAAGTGGGTTTTCGAGGCTCAATGTAAAAGAGGTAATCGGTGTGTCCATAGAGCATTTTATGCTACCAGAATCTAAATACTTGTCCATTTCAAACATGTACTCATTGATAAGAAGCTTTTGAGCAGTAGGCGTTCTATAGCAGCCGACTATACCAAAACCAGAAAGGGCTTTCAGTTCCAGATTGCTTAGACCTGTATCTCCTTTAGGACTGATATATACAGTCTCCTGCCAAATGGGACTATCAAAATCCCCGTGCAATCTGTTACTTGGCGTACCGTAAAGTAGCCCATTATTGATAAAGAAGACCTGCCCCTCGGTTTTGGGAAACTGAACGAAATCTGGAAACATGCCAGTCCCAATAGTAGCATCATTTTCAAAAACCAACTGCATCAGATCACCTCCTCTAAGCTAATGAATCCCTAAGCGATATCTCACTGTTCTTTTTCAATTTCCTCCTCGGTCATATACGGCTCAACGGACTCGCAAAGGCAGCCCGTGAGTATTACATCGATGAAATCATACCAAAAGGAATCTAAGGAGGTGATGGGAACATGGCGGATAACTTTGGTCTAAAAATTGGCGTCGAAGGCGAAAAAGAATTCAAGAGAGCTCTTTCTGACATCAATCAGTCGTTTAAGGTCCTCGGCTCCGAGATGAAGTTAGTCGAGTCTGAGTTTGGAAAAAACGAAAACAGCGTCCAGTCCCTCACCTCCAAGAACGAGGTTCTGAACAAACAAATTGATGCTCAGAAGGACAAAATCGAAACTCTGCGTAAAGCACTGGAGAACGCATCCTCATCGTTTGGAGAAAATGACCGCCGAACTCAAGCTTGGGTTGTTCAACTCAATAACGCCCAAGCCGAACTCAACGGCATGGAGCGAGAACTGGAGCAGTCAGCTGACAGCGCAGATGAACTCGGCGATGAATTAAAAAAAGCAGGTGCTGATGCGGAGAGTTCAGGCGGGAAGTTTGAAAAATTGGGTGGAGTTCTCAAGGGTGTCGGAGCTGCACTAGGTGCTGCAACCGTTGCTGCAGGAGCTGCTGCTATCCTGATTTTCCTATACACAGGTATACGAAAGGGTGAGTTGTCAGCCCTCGAATGGTCAGACATTGATTTCGATGCCAAGACAATCACAATTCAACGGAACATGCAGTACATCCGTAAGATTGGCCTTGTCACGAACAGCACCAAGACGGAAAGCGGCGAACGCATCATTTCCATGTCGCAATCCCTCGCAGAATTCCTGAAGTCATACAAGGCATGGCAGGCCGAGCAACGCCTGAAGGTTGGCAAAGACTGGGTAGATCGCAACAGGCTCTTCACACGCTTCAATGGCGACTTCATCGCCCCCTCGACCGTTTACCACTGGGTCAAGGACTTCATGGTCAAGAACGGTTTCCCGGACATGCATGTACATGCGATGCGCCACACAAACATCTCGCTGCTCCTGAGCCAAGGGGTTGACCTGATTACCGCCTCAAGACGCGCAGGACACTCCAGAGCAAGCACGACAGCCAACATCTATGCCCATGCCCTCCGGAGGCCTGACGAGGCTGCAGCGGAAAAGCTCGAAAGCTTGCTGGCTGGAAGGCAGGTGGCTCAATGATCTCCAGATAGGGGAAAATCATGGGTACTGGATGGGTACCAAAGATGTTTTTCGATGCCTGTAGTACCCAAATGATAACTAACCATCTAATCCTGAAGAGCGCTAGAAATAGGTCGTTTCCAAAAGAAGTCAAATGATACCAGATGGGCTGGAGATGACTACGGATCAGAAGGTTGTGGATTCGATCTCTGCCGGGCGCGCCACATGAGGATCCCTGAGACTGTCAAGTTTCGGGGATTTTTCTTTGCCCTTCTTGTTTTTCCCGCAACTCGATTGAGATATAGCTGACAATTGGGGCCTTCGTTGCTTCATAAGCTTCCTCGGGTGCTACAATAAAATCAGGGAGTCCGCGTGCGCCTGACTGCCTGCGGATGATAGGGTAGAAACATGGCCTGGAAATGGATTTGCCGGCTTGCACTTTTATCCATTGCAACCGCACTGCTGGTCAGCTGCAGTGGCTTTCCGCCTGCTTCGAGCCTTCCAGTTGATACTTTGCCTGAACCAGACCCAGGCCCATCCTTTGCCACCACAGAACAAATCCCGACGGAACCGGCTGGAACAACTCCGATTTCCAGCCTGTCACCCAGCACGATTGAGACATCGGTGCCAGCAACGCAGCCAACCGAGGAAGAGCAACCATTGCTGGAAGTCGATACCGGCCTGCCGGTCTTGTATGTGAATGTCGACCTGGCTGCTGTCTATGCGGACAAAGATGAATATCAAAAGGGTACCCTGTACCTGTGGCAAGACACGGATGACTCGGACCATCTTTCCATGGGGCCTTTTGACATTGAAATCAAAGGCCGTGGCAATTCCAGCTGGCAGGACGCCAAGCGCTCCTTTCATGTTCAACTGGATTCGAAAATGAACCTGCTGGGCCTGGGGGAAAACAAGCATTGGCTCTTGCTGGGCCAGTCCAGCGACCTGACCTTGATGAAAAACAAGCTTTTTTATGATTTGTCGGGGGACATGGGCCTTGCATACATGCAAAGCAACTGGGTCGAGCTGGTGATCAACAACCGGCATGCCGGAAATTACCTGCTGTGCGAAAAAATCAACCATTCGGACAATCTGGTGTTGCCAACCGGCCTGATTTATGAACTGGACACCAATTTTGACGAGGACTACCGGTTCAAAACAAACAACGGCCAGCCAATCATGCTGCACACACACAAATATCTGGACGCTCTGGACGAAGTCACTCTCGAGGCGCTCCAGGCGCGACTCCAGGTTTTTGAAAACGCGGTGAGTGCTGCGGATTTCAGCACTGTATTCGAGGGTAAACGCACGCGCTACAGCGAATTGATCGACATGGAGAGCCTGGTGAAGTACTGGCTGATCCAGGAGCTGGCGTTCAATCCCTCGATCTTCAAGAACAGCACCTTCTTTTTCCAGGAATCTCTGGACAGTGTCTATCAGATGGGGCCAGTCTGGGACATGGACCAGAGCACCGGTGATCTGGAACAACAATATCCCGGGTACGATCGCTGGGCTTCGATCCTCTGGGGGGACCTGTCCCGCATGGACAGCCAGACACGGGCCTGGCACAAATATTTCATCCATGATCCGGCTTTCCTGGCAGCCGCCCAACAGTCGTACTGGGAAAACCATGAGCGGTTCATCGAGCTGGTTGCCGAAAACGGGACGATTTTCCAGATGCGCGAGCAGCTTTTGCCCTCGGCAATTCTCAATTACCAGATCTGGCAGGAGGAAAGCAATGCAGAAGAAGCCAAGGAAGACTACAAGGACTTGGTCAGGAAGCTCAAAAGCTGGGTGACCAACCGCATCGGCTGGCTCGACCGCCAGTTTGCATCCGTACAGACTCTGGAAAAATCACTGGAAAACGGCGGATTTTAGTAAGCCAGCAGGGTAGGAGAGGGCTCGTTGCCTAACCTTTCAGCAGCGGGCATTTACAGCGTTTGCATGATTGGAGGTGGATGTCGTTCATGGACAGGCAAGCCGCACACAGGATCTGGCTGTCCCGGGACTTGTCGTATTTTTCATAATACTCAAAGCCCTTGTGGTGACGGACATGGTCGCCGACATTGTAATAACTGTAGGGGCCGGTGATCCCGCGCCATTTGTGCTTCTTGACACCGCCGGAGGCCTTGCGCACCTTGATGACATAGACCGGTGTGGTGCTGGTGTGGTTAGAGTCGTTGCGGTCGATCTCCCGGTAACTGTCCTTGTATTCGACAACACCATCCCACGTGTGGTCCAGACCACGCTTGATGGTCTGGAGCAACGCGATGACAACAAACATACCGCCGATGCCCATGCCATAATACAGAGACTGGGGCCAGTCCAGCTCGCCGCTCTGCTTACCATATATGGGGAAGGCAATGATGGCGATGACAGCCAGGATGGAAGCGAACAGGAAAGACCAGGTGACCGATTTGCGCTTGTAGGCCGCAAAAGCAGGATCATTGATTTTAGGCGAGAAACCGATCAGATTCTCGGCAGAAGATGAAGCCGGCTGGGCTGGCCGGTGTCGGGACTGGCTTCTGGCTGCCGGCTGAGCGGCAACCTGGACCTGGGCTGCTGCCTGACCTTGGGCTGCGCCGCATTCTGGACAAAATCGGGCACTGTCTGCCAGTTTCGTACCACAATTCTCACAAAACATCTTTGAAATGACCTCCTGGATGGATTATCGAGAGCGGGCTTTGGATTTGTTTTTGGCTAAAGCGACCTGTGTTTCGATATAATTCAGAACGAAGTCAAAATCTGCCGCTTCGGCATACACCTGATTATGGACCAGGTCGGCTGAATTAACCTTGATCACTCGGTGCTTTCGGTCTGGTTTGATCGACCTGACTTGCTTGAATTTCGAATAAGTGGATTGTTTGCTGCCAACAAGCAGCCCTTGGCCTGCGGCGCCCACATTTCCGGCTGCAGCACCCGCCAGAAGCAGCAGATTGCCCAGGATCTGGGCTTTCTTGAATTGGCGTGGCATCTGGGTGTGCTTGACACCCTTCTCATCCATTTCGAACAGCACGCAATACTTGCCGCCCATCATCACGGCATAGAGGTAGTAGGCGATCGTCGACAAGACGAACATGCCGCCGATGAGTCCGAGGAAAACGGGTGTCAGACCGGCAAGAGCCTCGCCGATGCCGTCGCCGCTCTCAAGCAGAACCAGGAAAAGATACAGGCCGAGGAAAATAAAGAAGAATATCTTCCAGACCAGGACGAGGATCGTCGGATTCCGGTACAGGCTGAATTCATAGACCCAGCGCAGGACCCCATCCTTATCGCGGATGATGTTGTGGGAAGGTTGATCGGTCTTGCCCTGGTCCAACTCGATTTCAGCGGGAAAAACAGTGTCTGGCGTCTGATTGGCGCCACATGCCGCGCAAAAGCGGGCAGATGGCTCAATGGCACCCCCACATTCCTGGCAAAACTTGGGCATGGCCATCACCTCCTGTGGTTTTTAATCTTAATATAATCGGGACTGGGAAAAAAAGACAGACTTGAACCTGGAAACGGTTTGACGGGGCTTTCGGGACCCGTCTTTTTCAGCCCGCAAAGCCAGGCCGCAAACGACCCGGCATATTCTTGCAAAAATCCGCCCCGCATTGGTATGAATGACTTTCGAGTTTGAAAAAAATGCATGATGAGACTGCCAGTTGATGCAAAAACAATCAAAAAGGCGTCAATCTGCCAAAAAAGGGACACCGTCCCTTTTTTGGCAGATTGATATGCGCTCCAGATTATGTAAAATAAACAGTGTCTATCAAATATACCGGGTTGCTTTCACCAGCACCCGGAACGAAGAAAGGAAAGCTCCCATGAAGAAATCACTTGCTCTTCTGCTTGTCCTGACCCTGATGCTCGCCTTGGTCGCTGGCTGTGCCTCTACTGGCAAAGCAGGCGCTTCCGATCAAAAGGTCATCAAAATCGGCGTTTTTGAACCGGTTACCGGTGAAAACGGCGGCGGTGGCTTCCAGGAAGTCCTCGGCATGCGCTATGCCAACACCAAAGTGCCGACCGTTGACCTCGGTGGTGTGTCTTACAAGATCGAACTGGTCGAAGTCGACAACAAATCAGACAAGACCGAAGCCGTCACCGCTGCCCAGAGCCTGATGTCCAGCAAAGTGGCAGTCGTCCTCGGCTCCTATGGCTCCGGTGTCTCCATTGCTGCCGGCGAAATTTTCAAGGAAAACAAAGTCCCGGCCATCGGCGCATCCTGCACCAACCCGCAGGTCACCCTCGGCAATGACTACTACTTCCGCGTCTGCTTCCTCGATCCTTTCCAGGGCACCGTCATGGCCAATTTTGCCCTGGAGTCCGGTGCCAAGAATGCTGCCGTCATCACCCAGCTAGGCGACGACTACAGCTCCGGCCTGGGCAACTTCTTCCTGAAAGCCTATGAAGAAAAAGGCGGCACCATCGTCGCCCAGGAACAGTTCCAGACCAACCAGACCGACTTCAAGGCCATCCTGACCAATGTCAAGGCCGCCAATCCCGACTTCATTTTCGCTCCGTCCTCCATCGCCACGGCTCCACTCCTGATCAAACAGGCCCGTGAGCTCGGCATCACCGCCACCATTGCTGCCGGCGATACTTGGGAAAACACCAGCATCATCGACAATGCCGGTGCCGATGCCGAAGGCATTGTCCTCTCGACCTTCTTTGATGAAAACGACACTGCCAACCCGGTTGCTGCTGATTTCGTCAAAGGCTTCAAAGAATACCTCAAAGCCAACCCGGACAGCCTGTCCAAGAATGGTGGCGAAGGCGTCGCAGCTGTTTCAGCACTCGGTTATGACGCTTACATGTCCGCTGTCGAGGCGATCAAGGTCGCTGGCAAAGCTGACCCCGAAGCCATCCGCGAAGCTCTGACCAAGGTTACCTACAATGGTGTCACTGGCTCAGTCTCCTTTGATGAAAATGGCGATGCCAAGAAAGACATGGCCTACATCAAAACGGTCAAGGGTGGCAAATTCGAATTCTTGAAGACTGTCAAAGTCGGCTGATTTTTCCGCTTGCCCGGCGAGCGGCAGGCACAGTGACGTGCCTGCCGCTCGTATTCATGTTCCAAGATCGTTAAACCGTTCAATCATCTCACCCTCTCAACCATCGGAAACCGAGGTGGACTCATGTCATTGACGACCTTTATCCAACACATCCTGACCGGTGTTTCGCTCGGCGGGGCCTATGCCCTGATCGCGATCGGCTACACGCTGGTATACGGGATCCTGCTGCTGATTAACTTCGCCCACTCGGACATTTTCATGATGGCGGGTTATTTCATGATTTTCTCCATGGCGGTCATGCCCTGGCCGATTGCCATCCCGGTGGTTATCGTCGCGACGGTCGTGCTCGGTGTCCTGATCGAGAAAGCGGCCTACAAGCCCTTGCGCTCAGCCCCGCGCATGTCGATCATGATTTCCTCGATCGGCGTCTCCTACCTGCTGCAGAACCTGGCGACCTATCTGTTCTCAGCCCTGCCGAAAGGCTACCCTACCATCACCCCTCTGAAAAAGGTCTTCCAGATTGGACCCGTATCGGCTTCACTGGTTACCTTCCTGACACCTGTGCTCACCTTGATCCTTGTGTTCATCCTGATGTACCTGATCAATCACACCAAACTCGGCATGGCCATGCGTGCTGTGTCGAAAGATTACGACACCTCCAAGCTGATGGGTATCAAAATCAACCAGATCATCAGCCTGACTTTTGTCATCGGCTCATCGATGGCAGCTGTCGGTTCCATCCTCTACTTCACCGACCGCATGTCGGTCACCCCTTTTTCCGGCACCTTGCCGGGCCTGAAATGCTTCGTCGCCGCCGTCCTGGGCGGGATTGGCAGTGTGCCTGGTGCCGTGCTTGGTGGCTTCATCATCGGCATCAGCGAGACCTTCCTGACTGCCCTGGGCTATTCAACCTATAGCGATGCCTTTACTTTCATGCTCCTGATCCTGATCCTCATTTTCCGTCCGACGGGCCTGATTGGCGAAACCGTCACGGATAAGGTTTAAGGAGGGGGCGTCATGAAATTAAACAATAAAAGACCCTATCCTGTTCTATCTGTAGCCGCTCTGATTGTTCTGGCCATTCTGCTGATCATCCTCGAAATGAATCGCAACAGCTTTGGCATGGCGGTTTCGATCCTGCAGAAAAGTGCGATTCTGGCCATTGTTGCTGTCTCCATGAACCTGCTCAATGGTTTCACAGGACTCTTTTCCCTGGGCCAGGCCGGCTTCATGGCCATTGGCGCCTATGTCACAGCGATCTTTTCCATTCCGACTGAGACGATTGACAGTGTTTACTACACCGGTGGCCTGGCCCCCTGGCTGAAAGCGATGAAAGTGGGCCTGGATGTGTTGCCAGCCTCCCTGCAGATCATCATGGGTATCCTGGCCGGCGGTCTCGTGGCTGCGATTTTCGCTGCCCTGATCGGGATCCCGGTCCTGCGCCTGAAAAGCGACTACCTGGCGATTGCCACCCTGGGCTTTTCCGAAATCATCCGGGCCATCATTTCCAGTCCACAGATGGACCGGATCACCAATGGTTCCTATGGCCTCAAGAACATCCCCGGTTTTGCCCTCGGTCTTGATTTCCTGCCGGCCGGAATCGGCATCCTCCTGGTTCCGTTCAGCGTCGCTGGTCTTTGCATCGGCTTCATGGTCCTGGTCATCAGGAGCTCCTATGGCCGTGCTTTCATGGCCATCCGCGAAGATGGTGTAGCGGCCGAGGCGATGGGCATCAACCTCCTGAAGCACAAGGAAATCTCTTTCATCATCAGCTCGTTCTTCACCGCTGTCGCCGGCGGTTTGCTGGCGATGTTCATGCGTTCGATCGAAGCCCGGACGTTCCAGATCAGCCTGACTTATGACATCTTGCTGATTGTCGTCATTGGCGGACTGGGCAGTGTCACCGGCAGTGTCCTGTCGGCTTTCCTGGTCACCGCTGCCAAGGAATGGTGGCTGCGTTTCTTTGATACCCCACTGATGATTGGTGGCGTGACCATCCCGCTTTTCCGCACGGGTTTCCGCATGGTCATTTTCTCGCTCCTCCTGATGGCAGTCGTGCTCTTTTTCCGTCGCGGCCTGATGGGCAACCGCGAATTCGCCTGGGCAGACTTGCTGTCCTGGCCCCGGCGCCTTGCCAAAACCGCGCCATCTGGACCCAAGACAGGCAAGGGGGGCAAGAAAAATGGCTGAACAATCTCCAGTTCCAGTCCTTGAATTAAAAGACATCACCATGCAGTTTGGTGGTGTGGTGGCGGTTGATAATCTCTCACTGCAGGTCCACCAGGGTGAAATTGTCGCCCTGATCGGCCCGAACGGAGCAGGCAAAACAACTGCTTTCAACGTTGTGACTGGTGTCTATGCGCCAACCAATGGCCAGGTCCAGTTCAAGGGCCAGCCCATTGCCGAGAATTATCCCCGGGGCAAGATGGAAAAGCTCTATGCTGGCCAGAACAAAGGTGCTTATACGGCCACGATCTGCCCCACCCCTGACTTGATCACCAAAAAGGGCATCGCCCGCACGTTCCAGAACATTCGCCTGTTCAAGAACATGACGGTCTTTGAAAATGTCCTGATTGCCAAGCACATGAACATGAAGGCTGGCTTTTTCTCCGCAGCGTTCCATTTGAATAACAGGGAAGAAGACCAGATGCGCGAGGAGAGCCTCAAACTCCTTGAAATGGTCAATCTGCTGGATCTTAAGGACGAGATCGCCAACAACTTGCCATACGGCAAGCAGCGCCGCCTCGAAATTGCCCGGGCCCTGGCCACATCACCAGACCTGCTCCTGCTCGACGAACCGGCTGCCGGCATGAATCCGCAGGAGACCGAGGCCTTGACCGCTTTCATCCGCCAGATCAAAAAAGATTTCAACCTGACCATCCTGATGATCGAGCACCACATGAACCTGGTCATGGACATATCCGACCGCATCTATGTCATCGACTTCGGCAAAATGATCGCAGCCGGCACGCCGGAACATGTCCAGAATGATCCAGCCGTCATTGCAGCATACCTGGGGGTGGACGAATGAGCCTTCTCGAAATTGAAAACCTGAGCGTCCACTATGGTGGCATCGAAGCGCTGAAGAATATCTCCTTCAAAGTTGAAGCCGGCGAGATCGTCACCCTGATCGGAGCCAACGGCGCTGGCAAGTCGACCACGCTGAAAAGCATCAGCGGCCTGGTCAGTGCCTCTGGCGGCACGATCCGCCACAATGGCGAGACCATCAGTGGCCTTGACTCGCAGAAAATCGTCGAACGCGGCATCGTCCTTGTTCCGGAAGGCCGCAAAGTCTTTTCCAATCTGTCTGTCCTGGAAAACCTCAAGATCGGGGCCTATTTGCGCACCGACAAAGCCGGCATCGCCGAGGATATCGAGCGCATGTACGACCTGTTTCCACGCCTCAAGGAGCGGCACTGGCAGATGGCGGGCACCCTCTCCGGCGGTGAACAGCAGATGCTCGCCGTTGGCCGGGCCCTGATGGCCAAACCCCAGATCCTGATGATGGACGAGCCCTCCCTCGGCCTGGCCCCGCTGATCGTGCGCGATATTTTCTCGATCATCCGCAAGATCAATGAACAGGGGACAACTGTCCTCCTGATCGAACAGAACGCCAACGCCGCCTTGAAAATTGCCGATCGAGGCTACGTTCTGGTCACGGGCGAAGTCAAACTCAGCGGCAGCGGCAAAGATCTGCTCAATGACAAGAGTGTCCAGGATGCCTATCTGGGCACGTCAGCTCACTGAGCCGGACCCCTGCACGACTCAGGAGAAACGACAGGAACAGCATGAAACGCAAGAAAGTCTGCCTGATCCACACCGGCGGTACCATCGGCATGACCCGCACCGAGCGTGGCTATGCCCCCGAGGCCGGTTATCTGGAAAAAGCCCTGGCCGGGATCCCCGAACTTCGGGACCCGGCCATGCCTGTCTGCGACCTGGTCGAATTCGATCCGTTGCTCGACTCCTCGAACATTGCCGTCCACGAATGGACGAAGCTTGCCGAAGCCATTGCCAGCCGCTATGACCAGTACGATGGGTTTGTCATCCTGCACGGCACCGACACCATGGCCTATACCGCATCGGCCCTGTCGTTCATGTTGGACGGACTCGACAAACCGGTCATCGTCACTGGCTCGCAGATTCCGCTCTGTGAAATCAGAAACGATGCACGCGACAACGTCATCACAGCAGTTCTACTCGCCGCCTCCAGCCAGCCGATTCCGGAAGTCTGCCTGTTTTTCGGCAACCAGCTCTTCCGCGGCAACCGGGCGACCAAGGTCAGTTCCGATGAGCTGATTGCTTTCGACTCGCCCAATTATCCACCTCTGGCCGAAGCCGGCGTGAAAATTGTTTTCCAACAGGACCTGCTGCTCAAGACGGGAGGCAGCCTCTGGATCAGCCCCTTCCGGCCGCAGAAAATTGCCGTCCTGAAGATCTTCCCCGGCATCCAGTTTGATTTTTTTGAAAACATCCTGACTGGCAGCCTCGGTGGTCTGGTCCTGGAGGCATTTGGTGCCGGTAACATCCCGGAAAGCGAGTCCCTGCAGCATTTCCTCGACAAAGCACGCGCAAACGGCACGGTGATCGTCGTCTGCACCCAGTGCCTGCGCGGCTCTGCCGTGATTGGCCAATACGAGACCAGCAGCATGCTCAAAGCAGCTGGTGCCGTCAGCGGCGGCGACATGACCGTCGAAGCCGCCGTCACCAAGCTCTACTATCTCCTGAGCCTCGATCTCGACCCTGACACGGTCAAGCAGATGATGCAGCAAAACCTGCGCGGGGAACTGACGGTCAGTTAAGAGCAAAACCTGGCTTCCCTTTCAGCAAACCAGGCCTTGATCGGATCATTCTGGCGGAGTAATTCCGCCAATTTTACTCTGTCAGATTCTTTTTCATCTTGAGATAATCTTCTTCGCTGATTTCACCTTTCGCATAGCGCTCGTTGAGAATGTTGAGCGCGCTGGCGGTATGGTCTACCATGGCGGCTTGGCCGGGACCGACTGTTCCGGTTCCGGTTGTGGGAAGGGCCTGAAGCTTATTGCGTTTGCCTGAACGCACGAGATGAACAACCAGGACAACGAGCGCTGCGATGATGGCCAGGTTGAAGAGGGCGTGAAAAATGAGTCCAACCCAGCCCAGGCCAGTGCTGAACATGAAATCGGGCCGTTCAGCAAATCGGTCGAGGGATCCACGGGTTGCCAGGGCCAGATTGGATACTGTTTGATTCATCATAAGTGACATCTCCTGTTGAGTCAGCATTGCGCCGGCACAGGCATTTTATCAACTGGCCTTGGCGCATGAATGGATTACACAGGTTTATCTTAGCGCGCGAATGTGATCACTGGATGAAAATGCTCTGATGGTTCGCCGAACACTGCCGGGGAAGGCATGCATGCTGTGCGTTCACGCGGGTGATCTTTTTCAAGCTCGCGCAAACGGTTGCATATTTAATCCGTAACTTTTGTTGCACTTTCGTGTCATTTTGAACGGATGATCTTTTTGCACGCTCTTGGATCGGTCGGATGATGTAAAATAGAAGTGAACCAAACCCGCTTGCGGAGGCCCTCTATGTCCGATCAGAACCCACAGTTCCAGTCCGATTTTTCCCAGTCCAGCCAGCAAATGAGCCTTCTGTTCGACCAGCTGGTCAGTGGTGTCATCCTGATTGACTGTCAGACCCGGAGCATCGTCTATGCCAACCAGGTTGCGCTGGATATGATTGGCCAAGCCAAGGAACAGGTCGTGGGACGGATCTGCCATGCCTTCATCTGTCCTGCCCAGCAGTCCTCCTGTCCGATTCTCGATCTTGGCCAGACGGTCGATTTCAGTGAACGCATCCTCCTGGGCCAGGGCGGCGAGATCCCGATCCTCAAACGGGTTTCGCACCTGCAATTGGACGGCAAAGACTACCTGCTGGAAAGTTTTACCGATATTTCGGCCCAGAAGGAACAGGAGAAAATCCTGCGGGACATTGGCCTGCGCGACCCATTGACCGGTTTGCTGAATCGTTCGGCTTTGCTGTCCACGATCGAACAGCACACAGCCTGGCAGCCTGGTGCCCCAGGCAGGGCCAAAGCCGGACCTTCCATGCTGCTGTTTGGCCTCGATCACTTCCGGACGATTAGTGATACGTTTGGCCATCTTTCTGCCGATGAGGTGCTGAAGGACTTTTGCCGGCTGGTCGAAGCGACCGTGCGGCGCAAAGACCAGGTTTTTCGCTGGGGTGGTGAAGTCCTGCTCGTCTGGGCCGAGGACACTGATCCTGATGCTGCGCTGCAGCTTGCCACTCAGCTCAGATTTGCTGTTGAACAGCATGCGTTCCCAGTTCCGGGCATCCAGAGCATCAGTTGTGGTCTCGCGACCCATCGGATGGGGGAATCCTTTGCGGACTGGCTGGCACGAGCTGAATATTGTCTTGGCCGGGCCCGGGCTGAGGAACAGGGGGCCTGTTTCTCCTGGGAAGCGTTCTGGCGGGGTGAAGGCACCAATTTCCGGATCGTCTGGCAGCCGAAATGGGAGTCTGGCAACGACCAGATCGACCATGAGCATCAGGCCCTGATCCGTGGTGCCAACCTGATGATCCGGCATTACCTTTACTACCGGGATACCTCGGACCCGTCTGATTTCCAGCTCGATCTCCACCAGGTCATAACCATGCTGGCGGAACATTTCGCCAATGAAGAGCAGATTCTTGAGGCCGTACAATACCCGGACCTGGAGGATCACCGCAAGCTGCACCAGACCTTGCTTGAGATGGACCGCGAACTCGTTAGCCGCTATGAAAAGGGTGAAATCACGCTTCTGCAGGCGATGGAACATCTGGTCGGGGACACACTCGTCTTCCATATGCTGACGGATGATGTCCGGTTCTATCCCTATGTGAGAGCCTGACGATAGCAGGAACTGCAGACGGCAGGACATGGGGAACATTCTGACTCAGGAAACGTCCAAAGCCTGTCAACATTGAATAGACACATCATTTGGAGGTGAAAGTCATGTTCAAGCAACGATCCATACTGACTCTGGTACTGGCTCTTGTCCTTGTCCTGGCTACCGTGGCTGGATGTGCCAGCGGCAGCGCCGTGAGTAATGACCGCGACTACCAGACCATGGAGACCACGGCGGCAGCAGCAGAGCAGTCGAAAGGCGGCATGGCTCCAGACGGATCCGGCTCCTTTGGCAGTGAGCCCGGTTCCGGTGCAGTCACCGGCGTCGAACGCAAGATCGTCCGCAATGCCTCGATCGGGCTCGAAGTCGTCGATGTCACAGCGGCTTATGACCAGATCCTGGCCTATGCCCTGGCCCGCCAGGGATATGAAACCATGCGCAATGAGCAGCGCAGTGAAGACTGGCTCGTCCTGTATGCGACGATCAAGATCAAGCCCGAAGAGCTCGATGGCTTGATTGATTTCATCGGGACACTGGGAACCGCCCTGCGGACCCAGATCAGCACCGATGACATCACGACCAACTATTATGACACCCAGACCCGGCTCCGGACCATGGAAAAATCCCTCGAGCGTTACACGGAATTTCTCGACCGGGCTGAAACGATTGAAGAAGTCCTGCAGGTCCAGAGCTACATCAACCAGTTGACTGTCGAGATCGAGTCGATGAAAGGCATGCTCCGCCTCTGGGATAGCATGCTGGCTGAATCCACAGTCAACCTCGAGATCCGCCAGGTCGATGATCCCGTGCAGATCAAAAAGGAAATCACCTGGAGTGCCCTGAGCTGGTCAGACATGGCCTACCTGATGCGTTCCGGCCTGACCAGGATCAGCAATGGATTTGTCACCGTCCTGCAGTGGCTTCTGATCGCCCTGGTCGCTGCTTCGCCCCTGCTCGTGATCGCATGGATCGTCTTCCTGGTCTGGCGCCGCCGCCGGAACCGGAAAGGATTGGTACCAAAGCAGCGCAAAGGCAAAGGGCCTGATGCACCTAGCGGACCTTCTGAATCAAATCCTTGACCACTTCGCCTGCGATAATCAGACCGACAACTGATGGAACAAATGCCACGCTGCCGGGGATGCGCCTTTTATAGGGTGCCCTCGGCAGTGTATCGTCCAGGACGGGTTCCAGGTTCTGGGCAGCCATCGGATCGGACGGAGCAGATTCGCTGGCGGCAGGGCTCAGCGGTTCTTCCGGGGAATAGACCACTTTCAGATGGTCCACACCGCGTTTTCTCAGTTCGCGCCGCATGACTTTGCTTAAGGGGCAGACGCTGGTCAGGTAGAGGTCGGTCACTTCAAACCGGGTTGGATCGAGTTTGTTGCCGGCGCCCATGCTGCTGATGATCGGTATCCCGCGGTTTGTCGCCTGGACAGCCAGTTCGATCTTGGCACTGACCGTGTCAATCGCGTCCACGATATAGTCCCAGTCTGGCTGCAGGATCCGGACGGTGTTGTCCGGCAGCAGGAACTGCTGCAAGGTCTCGACTTTGGCCATGGGATTGATGTCGAGAATCCGCTCGCGCATGACTTCGACCTTGGGCCGGCCGACCGTGCTGTGCAAGGCCAGGATCTGGCGGTTGATGTTGGATGCATCCACCACATCGCTGTCGATCAGGACAAAAGACCCGACTCCAGACCGGGCCAGAGCTTCCGCCACATAGGAACCCACTCCGCCAATACCAAAAATGGCGACTTTGCAGCGGCTCAGCCGCTCCAGCGCATCTGGACCCAGCAATAATTCAGTACGGGAAAAAATATCGTTTGTCATCGCGTCCTGCCAGACTCAGCGGACCGGAACGATCTCGATCCAGTAGCCATCTGGATCGCTGATGAAATACAGTCCCATGGCAGTGTTTTCATAACAGATACAGCCCATGGCCGCATGTTTGCTGTGGGCGGCGTCAAAATCGTCGGTCCTGAAACAAATGTGATGCTCATTTTCGCCCAGGTCATAGGCTTGCGGGTGGTCCTTGAGCCAGGTCAGCTCGATCTGGCACCCTGAACGGCCATCGGCCAGGAAGGCCAGTTCAAAACTGCCATCGCTGGACGGCTTGCGCCGTTCAACCTTAAGACCGAGGGCTTCTTCATAAAAGCGAATCGACGCAGCCAGGTCGCGCACATTCAAATTGGTGTGGACATACGTGAAATTCATCAAGGATACCTCCGAAAGTCAGGAATGATCTCATTTTACCATGCCCGGTTGAGCATAAACGGTAGCAGAAGCTGGATGATGGCGGCCAGTACGGCCTGTTTCACCAGCACCTGCAGAAAGGGCGTGCGCATCAGGTGCCGGGTCCAGAAAATGGAAAAGACGCTGACATAGCCGAGTGGAGCCAGGAACAACCAGAGAGCAGGCCAATCAGTGGCCAGCCCTGTCCAAGTGATGGCAAATCCAGCTGTGGCGTATAAGAGCGCCGTCAGTGACTCTACGATTGCATAGCGCGGTGAAATGGGTGCCCGGCAATAGCGGCAGCGCCGGCCGAGGGCGAGGTAGCTCAGGACGGGTACGAGATCGAGCGGGGAGAGGACATGGCCACAGGACGGGCAATGGGAGCGGCCCTGGGCGATGGATTCGCCGCGGGGAATCCGGTAGACGCAGACGTTGAGGAAACTGCCGATCAGAAGACCGAGCAGACCATAGATCACAGCCATGAAGATAGAAATCGACTCGATCATTCGTGCAAACGCTCCTGGTATTTCCGGAATTGGATCTCGATTAGAGAGGCAGAGATTTTGCCAACCCTCATTTTACGGCAATTTCTTTACAATAATAAGACCTTGTGATAATATTTTTTAGCATTTGTAAATTAGGCGAACAAGCGTCTCTTTTGAGTCGCCAAGCCTTCTGGGAGGATCTCAATTATGGCTTCTGTAATGGAAAAGAAAGAAAACAACGTGGTTGTCCTGACCATCGATGTTTCACCGGAATCTTTTGCCGATGCACTGCAGCGCTCATTCAAGAAGAATGCCGGCCGCTTCAGTGTCCCGGGCTTCCGCAAAGGCAAGGCGCCTATGCACATTGTCACCAAATATTACGGCGAAGGCGTCCTCTATGATGATGCCATCGATTTTGCCGCCAACCCGGCCTATCTTGCAGCGATTGCCGAGCATGGCATCACCCCGGTTTCCCGTCCTGACCTCGACATCCAGTCGATCAGCCGCGATGAGGGCATGAAGTTCACGGTCCAGGTTACGGTCAAGCCGGAAGTCGAACTCGGCCAGTACATCGGCGTCGAGGCTGTCATGCCGGAATACCCGGTCACGGATGCCGATGTCGAACGCGACCTGTCCCGCACCCAGGAGCGCAATGCCCGCCTGGTGCCCGTCGAAGGCCGCGGCATCGAAACCGGTGACACTGCCAACATCGATTACGAAGGCCTCAAGGATGGCGTCGCATTCGAAGGCGGCACAGGTGCCTCCTATGATCTCAAGATCGGTTCCAACACCTTCATCCCCGGCTTCGAAGATGCCCTGATCGGCAAAACCGCCGGTGATGAATTCGAACTGCCGATCACCTTCCCGGAAGATTACGGCCATGCCGAGCTCGCTGGCGCTGCCGTTGTTTTCAATGTCAAAGTCAATGAAGTCAAGTTCCGTGAAATGCCGGTGCTCGACGATGAGTTCGCCAAGGACGTCAGCGAATTTGACACCCTGGAGGAATACAAGGCCAGCATCCGGACCAAACTCGAGGAAAATGCCGCCAGCCGGGCCAAGGGCGCTTTTGAAGACAACGTCGTCAAGGCTGTTGTCGCCAATGCCACCATCGACGTGCCGGCTGCCATGATCGACAGCGAAGTCGACCAGATGGTCAATGAGCAGAGCCAGCAGATGCGCTACCAGGGCTTTGAACTCGAGCAGTACCTCGGCTACATCGGCCAGACGATCGATTCATTCCGTGATCAGCTGCGTGACAGTGCCGAGACTCGTGTGCGCACCAGCCTGGTGCTCGAAGCCATCGCCGCCAAGGAAGATATCCAGGCCAGCGAAGAGGAAATCGACGAAGAAATCGGCCGCATGGCCCAGCTCTATGGCATGACCAAGGAAGACCTCAAGAGCCGCATCGCCCCTGGCGAAAACAGCTTTGTTGCCGAGAGTGTGGTCCGCAACAAGACCATTGCCCTGCTGACGGAAAAAGCCGTCCAGGTTGCCCCGCCGCCGGAAGCCGAAGAGACGGAAGAAGCCGCTGAATAAGGTTTTTCCAGATAAACCAGCCCCTTTCGTAACATGGTTACGGTATCCTTTAGACAAATAGACAGAATATCAGCTATGATACAGAAGGGAGCTTTCGCGAGAGAGTTTCCTTCTGTCTATCTGACAAACCAACCAGATCAAGCATCAAAGGAGTGAATGTTATGAGCCTCGTACCAATCGTTGTTGAACAGACCAATCGCGGTGAGCGATCCTATGATATCTTTTCCCGCCTGCTAAAGGAGCGCATCATCATCCTCAGCGATGAGGTCAACTCCGTGACCGCCAGCCTGGTCACCGCACAGCTTTTGTTCCTCGAAGCAGAAGACCCGGATAAGGATATCCAGCTCTACATCAACAGCCCCGGTGGTGAAGTCACCTCCGGCCTGATGATTTACGACACCATGCAGTACATCAAGGCCGACGTCCAGACCATCTGCATGGGTATGGCCGCCAGCATGGGTGCCTTCCTGCTCGCTGCCGGTGCCCCGGGCAAGCGCTTTGCCTTGCCTAATGCCGAGATCATGATCCACCAGCCTTCTGGTGGCGCCCAGGGCCAGGCGACGGATATCCGCATCGCCGCCGAGCATATCCTGAAAATGAAAGACCGTCTCAACCGCATCCTCGCGGACCGGACCGGTCAGCCACTGGAAAAAATCACCGCTGACACCGAGCGGGATAACTGGATGACTGCCGAAGATGCCAAGCTGTACGGCATCATCGACCACATCATGGAAAAGAGGGCCTAAGGAATGGACAATAACGGCAAAGGCAAGGGCGGATCGACCGGCGGGTCAGGGACTCAGCCCCCGCGCGGCAAACGCCAGTCAGGAGCGGGTGACTCGGAAAGCTATGTTCCGGTTGCATGCTCGTTTTGCGGCAAATCCGAAGGACAGGTCAGCCGCCTGATTGCCGGCCCCGGCGTTTTCATCTGCAACGAATGTGTCAGCCTCTGTGAAGAAATCCTCAGCGAAGAAGACCAGGCCTTGGGTGGAGAGCTGGCCAAAGCTCCTGCCATGGGTGAGCTGATGTCGCCCGCCCGGATCAAGGAAGCACTCGACCAGTATGTCATCGGCCAGGACAAGGCGAAGAAAGCTCTCTCCGTGGCAGTCTATAATCACTACAAGCGCGTCTATGCTGGAACTGCCAGCAAAGCAGATGATGACGTCGAGCTTTCGAAAAGCAACATTTTGCTGATTGGCCCGACAGGTACGGGAAAAACCTTCCTGGCCCAGACGCTGGCCCGCATCCTCGACGTCCCGTTTGCCATCGCCGATGCCACCGCTCTGACGGAGGCCGGCTATGTCGGTGAAGACGTCGAAAACATCCTGCTCAAGCTGATCCAGAATGCCGATTTTGATATCGAACGCGCCAAGCGCGGCATCATCTACATCGACGAAATCGACAAGATCGCCCGGAAATCCGACAATCCGTCGATCACGCGCGATGTCAGCGGTGAAGGCGTGCAGCAGGCCCTGCTCAAGATCCTCGAAAGCACGGTGGCCAATGTCCCACCCCAGGGTGGCCGCAAACACCCGCACCAGGAGTTTATCCAGATCGACACCACCAATATCCTGTTCATCCTCGGTGGCGCCTTTGACGGCCTGGACAAGGTCATTTCCCAGCGCGTTGGCAAGAAGTCAATGGGCTTCGGTGCCACAGTCGAGAGCAAGCAGGAATACGATGTCGGCGAGCTCCTCACCCGCCTGATGCCTCAGGATCTCCTGAAATTCGGCCTGATTCCCGAGTTCGTCGGCCGCATCCCGGTAGTGGTCACCTTGACCGGCCTGAACGAAGACGCCCTGGTCCGCATCCTGCAAGAACCACGCAACGCCCTGATCAAGCAGTACAAGAAATTGTTCAATTATGATGGTGTTGAGCTGGAGTTTGAGCCGGAGGCCATCGCGGAGATCGCCCGCCAGGCACTGGGACGCAACACCGGCGCGCGCGGCCTCAGAGCCATTCTGGAAGAAATCATGCTGGACGTCATGTTTGAAATCCCGTCCAGGAGCGATGTCAGCCGCTGCATCATCACCCTCGACAATGTCCTGCACAAGACCCCGCCGGAAGTTATCCTCAAGCAGGAGATGTCTGCCTGAACCTCCTTTGTCGAAACTGGACCCCTGCCAAACCCCTGCCATGCTGACATTTGACTCAAACCCTTGTCGAAAATCCGCGTGAATTGACGAACGACAGGCACCCACCCGGGTGCCTGTTTTTTTTATGCTGGACCTGTTCCCAATCGCGCATGAATGGCCAGGACGATACGGTCAATCCTGGCACCAGAGACAAAGGCAGGTCGCTATGAAAAAACCGGAACCTCTGAAAAATTACCAGCAACCATTGCTGTCGCATAACCAGATGGTCATCAAACCGGTTGACCAGGTGCTCTGTCCGGAGGCGGTCTATCTGCTAAGCCAGATCAGGCATCCTGCCTTGCCGGCTTTGCGTGGTGTCGAGGAGATCGAGCTGGACGGACAGCCGCCACGGGACTGCTTCCTGTTTGATTTCTTGCCCGGAACCAGCCTGGACCGCCTGTCAACAGCTGAGCAGGACGACTGGCCGTTGTTGGCTAAGATCCAATTTTTCACCGAATTAGCCCAGGTGGTCGATTTTCTCCACGTCCAGTGCGAACCAGGTCTCCTGCATCTGGATATCAAGCCGGCCAATGTCCTGCTCGGCCCCGATCTCAGGCCGCGCCTGATTGATTTTGGTGCGATGCAGCACTTGGCCCGGGATCCGGCTGGTGAACAACAAGCAGCGGCCTTGCCGGCTTGCTCGGGCCAGAACATCGCTTGCACCCCTGCCTTTGCCGCTCCAGAGGTCTTGCAGGGACGCCCTGTCATGGCGTCTGATGTCTACGCCATTGGCCTGACCATGATGTCAGCGCTGACCGGTATCCAGTCAGGCGATGAAATCAAGGCCAGATTACCGGATCTTTTGCGTACTCTGCCACCACCTCTGTCCAGTGTGCTCGTCCGCTGTCTGCAAACCAGCCCGCTAGACCGGACCGGTACGGCCAGGGAACTGGCCAGCGAGCTGGGCAAGGCCGCTGAAAGGATCCAGACAGCCAGCCAGATTGTTGCGACAGTCGAAGATCCTGTGGACCCACAGCCCGAGACTGGCCCTCACTCCCTGTCTGAAGCCGAAGCAACACTGATCCAGATGGGACAAGAGACACAAGGAGCTGGACCAGAACAACCCTCCCGGTTGATCTGTGTCTGGGATGGCCCCGAGTTTGGCTGTGAATTAGCCGTTCAGTTGAAACACTATTACTCGAGCGTGCTGGTGATTGATTGTGACCTGATGAATCCTCAGGCAGATCTTCTCCTGGGCAAGAAAAGCCGGCCCAGCCTGACCGCTCCTCTGCGATCTACTGACAATCTCAATCTGGTCCTCAAGGAGGCTTTGCGTGGGACTTTGAACAGCCGCCGCCTGCGTGAACTGGCCTGGCCATCCTTGGCAGAGCCGGTGGATCTGCTGGTCTTTGGCGACAATCTGGATGAATACGACCACATTCCGGCGGACAGTCTCCTGAAGTTATTGGAGATCGCCCGGCAGAGCTATCCTGTGATCCTCTTGTTGTGCAACCGGTTCATCTATGACGCCTTCACTTGCCTTGGGCTGATGACAGCGGACCAAGTCCTCGTGCCGCTGACCGGACATGCTGCGGCTTTCCGGTCTGTGAACCGGTCGATTGACTTTCTGGCCTTGCGCCAGCAGATCGATCCCATGCGAGTCCATATCATTGCTTTCCCCTATGACGAACGTTCGGATCTGAGTCTGGGCACACTGGATGTCCTGAGCCGGAACCGTCTGGTTGGCAGTGTGCGCACAACATTGGCGCGCCAGCGCCAGAAAGGCACAGCCAAGCCCTACGCGACAGATATCAGCCCCATCAATGCCAAGGAGTACGATGGCATCATCGCCCGTCTGGGAGCGATTGCCAGAAAGGAAGCTGCTCATGCCAATCATCACCTCACACGCCCTGTTCGCCGAACAGTACGGTTCTTATCGCGCCAGACCCATCCAGCTCAATGATGCCCCTCATCCGGATTTCAATCCACCAGCCCTGACCGACCTGATTGCCCAAGTCTCCGCCAGTGTCCTGGCATCTGAACCCGCATTGGTCGCCGAAGTTGCTGCTGGCAAGATCGACCGGGCTGTTCTGGAGAACCTGATCCAGAAAACGGCCGACCGGGAAAGCCTGCGAGCGGGTTACTACGCCACTGAACTGCGCCAGCAGACGATGGATTTCCTGTTTGGCTATGGTCCTTTGCAGGAATATGTCGATGATCCGGACGTGACAGATATCGATGGGACAGGTCCGGCCGAATTCACCGTCAAGCGCCATGGCCAGCGCATGCCCATCCCGGTCCGGTTCAATTCGGAACGTGCGTACGACACCTACTGCCGCTTGCTGATCATCCGCCAGGGTGGCCAGATCAACGACAATGACAGCCATTGCCGGGTCACAGACGAGCGATTCCGCCTGCGCATCAATGTCACCGTCCCGCCCCGCAGCGCGACGTTCCCGACGGTCTGCATCCGCAAGCATCGCAACATTGCGTACAACCTTGAACAACTGGCACGGATCGGCATGTTCCCACCTGAAACCGTAGCGCTGCTCAAGGACATCAGTGCCTCTGACCAGTCTTTTCTGATCTGTGGCAAAGGTGCTTCCGGCAAAACAACCTTGCTGCGTGCCATGATCAAGGCCATGCCACTTCTGGAGCGCGTTCTGGTCGCCGAAAGTGACAGCGAAATCTACCCTGAAAAACCCTATTGCCTGATCCACCGGATTCGCAAGGGGAATGAGGGCGGCTTGCCTGTGACTTTGCGGGACCTGGTTGCCGACGGTCTGACCATGTCGCTGGATACGTATTGCATCGGAGAAATTGTCGGTGACGAGGCACTGGAGTTTATCAAGGCTGCCTATTCCGGGCATCGTTGCCTGGCCACGACTCATGCCGAAAGTGGCCGTGACGCGCTCGAGCGTTTATTGTCCCTTGCCCGTCCGGCTACGACTGGGGAAAGCGAAACCAGCTTGCGCTCCATGCTGGCCAAAGGAGTCGATACAGTCATCTATTTGAAAAATTTTCGTCTGGAAGAGATCTGGACTGTGACGAACAGCCAAGACCTGGAGGGGCAGTATGAAATGGATCGAATTTGGCCGCAACCGGCAACAGAGACTGGAAATTCTCCAATTGACAAGCTTGCTGAATCGCTGGTGCCAGGTTCGTGAGAATCTGATGTACGCATTTGAGCGCTGTCTGGACAGCTCACTGAGTCCATCTTTGAACCGAGCCATCCAGGACCTTTTAACCCGGATCAGGGGCGGTATGCCGCCGGACCAGGCGTTGGAGATGTTTCAGGCTTATTCAGACCTGGAGCCTTTCCAGGACTTGGTGATTGCCCTGCGGTTCAACTTTCGCCATCGTGGCAGATTGCCAGCTCTGCTGGAACTCCTGGAAATCCAGCAAAACAAGCTGGAAGAGGCTCAAAATGACCGCAGGATCGGTAATCGTTCCGACCTTATCCTGGCAGTCTTGCTCACGGGTGCTGTGCCAATCCTATTTTGCATCCGCCTGGCTTCCAGCACCGAGACGAGGCAACTGTTTCTGCACCAAACCACGGGCCCACTGTTGCTGGTGCTTTCTGCCCTGGCCTATGTCGCAGCAGTCCTGGTCCTGGTCCGGGCTTACCGGCAAATCCGGTCTTGAAAGGTGTCCCCCATGAGGGAGATATTTTTGACACTCCGCCCTTACATGCCTTGGATCTTGCTTGGCCTGATCCTTTGGGCCATTGTCTACAACCTGCTTCCGGCTGTGGCCTGCCGGTTTGACAGCCGCCTGGCCAGCGCCTTTTACAAAAGGCAGCCCGAACTCGACTACAGCTGGCTCAGCCGGCTACCATCCCCCTGGGTGGAATCTCTGAGCCAGCGCCTGCTGGCTGCAGGATTTCGTGAGCGCAAGTCGGTCGCAACCTATCTTCTGGCAATGACCGGTCCCATCCTCTTTCTGTTACTTCTGGCAACCATCGTCCGCGGTCCGATCCACCTGTATACCCTCTCCGGTGGCCTGGCAGCCGTCCTGGTCAATGGCTGGGTCACGCACCGCATCCGGCAACGGCAACAGTCTTTCCAACTGAGCCTCTACAAGATCTACCGGTTTCTCGACCTGCAGCTGACTTCCGGTGTCAATGCCTTTGATGTACTCAAAGGGCTGCCCGAAGCCATCGCTCAGCCGCTGATCCGGGAAGATTTCCTGAGGTTTTCTGCCCGCCTGGAACTGACACAAGATTTGGACCGGGCTTTGGATGAATTGCAAGTCGCTTTTGCCGGACCGGATATGAACCTGCTGGCATCGCAATTGCGCAACAGCATGCAGACAGGTGTCATGGGCCAGACTTTCCAGCGCATGGAAAGCCTGCTCTTCAACCGCCACCTCAGTCTGGTCCGAGCCCGCAGCAAACAGTTGCGCAACGACTTGCTGATCGTCGCCCTGCTGGCACTGGTGCCGCTCGAAATCCTGTACCTTTTCCCGCTGGCTGCCCAGGCTGTGCAATCCCTGGGCCAATTATACGGACCGTAGCGCACCATTCGATGCGCCGGCAATAGATTTTTCAGGAGGATATCCCATGTACAACCGCACAATCAAACCCATCCAAACCCTGCTCTGCCGCATCAACCGCGATCGTGCAACCAAACTGCCAACCCAAAGAAGCTGGCGCAAACGTTCCGGATTTGGCCTGAACGAAGTCATCGGCATTGCCATCACGGTCACGGTTGCGGCGCTGATTGTTGCTCCAGGGGTCCAAGGACTTGCCCAAACGGCTATTACCAACATGAACACGTGGTTCACATCCATTTCGGGTGATTTGTTTGCAACAACAATAACCTGATGATCTGGCGGTCATCTGCATCGGTCTGACTGAACTACAAAGGATCTCGTTCATAAGGTTCGAGGAGGTGTCCATGATTGCTCAGGCAATTGTCCTTGCTTTGTCCCTGGTGGCGATGGTTGGTATCAGCCTGCAGGGAATCTTGTTTACGGTGCCGATCTTCCAGCGGATGACCTTTGATTCCATTTGCCACCGTGGACTGATGCAGATGGATCAGTCAGGCGGCATGACAGATGATATCCAGCTCTTCCTGGAAAGTCACCTCTCGCAGGCTGGGTTTCAGGAGCTCACTATCCATGGGGATCGCTTGGTTCCCCTCGGCACTGAAATGTCGCTTTATGTGCAGGCATCCCTTGCTGTTCGCAGCCTGACGACCGGATTGCAGATGACTCAGGAGACACGTACTTTTGTTTACCACAACAGCATCTTGTCCAGGCATCTGGTCACTGCAGCGGGGATGCCATGAATAGACCGGGGTCGAAGCACTCGTGTAGCCCTGTGCATCTACGATCTGTTCGTGGTTCAGTAGGCCTCGTGCTGATTCTGGCCAGTCTGACTGCTTTCCTGCTCCTGCCGTTTCTGTCTGGCCTGGTTCGGACCGCGTACAGCCAGCTGATTGTTTTGCGGGCTGGAGCCCTGCTCGATGAGACATTGCCTTCAGCCAGCCTGTGCCTGGATCCGGACAGGCTGGCCGAGGGCAAGCTGGTCCTGGATGATGCAGCTGTGGAAGCCCTGGTCCGGACACGACTCGAAACAACGCTTCCTTCTTTGCTGGCTGGCCGGCTGGAGGTTTTGTCCGTCTCTGTGAGCTGGTTGCCCATTCCTGTTTCTGATAACCATTGGCTGGGGGATCGCCAGCCCGGCCAGATCCCGGCTGTCTCCTGTACCATCCGGCTCGTGCCGCAGGCAGGGGATCCGGTCTTGCTCACCCGATCGGTGAAATTGCTGCAAACACCGGACTAACACGACCCCTGGAGGGAACGATGCGCAAATATCAGCAAACCCTGTTATCCATTTTGTTGACTGTGATCCTGCTGGGCCTGGCATACTGGGCCGGGCGGGATCAACCTGTTGTTGAGATGAAGCCAGTGGTCAGAGTAGCCCAGGATGTACCGGCTGGAAGCCAGCTGTCTGCTGCAGATCTGGCCTTGGTGGAGTTACCTGTTTCCACGCTCATGGGCAACTATTTCCAGGAGCTGACTTTGGCCATTGGCCAGTGGACGATGGAACCGCTGGCTGCAGGAGAAATTTTAATCAGCACAAAAGTGTCTCAACAGCCATCCGGGATCAGATTCCCTAATCCTGGACCGGGACGCCGGTTGATGACGGTTGAACTTGCACCGGGTGCGGCCAATGGATTTTACCTCGGTCCAGGCAATCGGATCGATCTCATTCTGGTTCCGCGTCAGGATCATGGCGGACTCGAAATGACCCAGACCATTCGCAATATTGAAATCATCGAGGTGATTGGCGCTGGGGAGGCTGCTTCCAGTTTCCTGCCTGCGGCCAGTCCATCCTCAGCGTTGCTCTGCCTGGATGTCAGCCTGCAGCAGGCCCAGCAGCTCGCTGAAGCCAAGAGCCGGACAGATATCCAGATCGCAGTCATCAATGAATCCTCCGCTGGAGAATGATCCGGCAGCCGGGATGTCACCAGATGTGACTGGTTTTGGTGACGGAGGCATTTTGAAAAGTCTGTTTGATCTGTTATATTGGATTGCAGGTGATGCACGATGTTTGAAGATCTACTACCTGCAGTCGAAAGAGGCATCCTTGAAGCGGCTGGTGCGATTCCAGTTGTGTTCAAAGGTCTGGAACGCTCCTTTGAAAAGGGCGCTTCTTTTTCAGCGCCCAGCCGGCATGATCACCATGAACTGGTCTATCTGCGCAGTGGCCGGGCTGAGTTTGATCTCGAGGGCCGCAAGGTTATCGTCGACAAGGGAAGCTCTCTGGTCATCCGGCCGCGAGTCACCCACTCGCTGCGGGCTATCGATGGTTTCGTCGAAATCGTCGCCGTCTATTTTGGCTTTGCCCACCCCAATACGTTGCCATTGCCACCCCATGGTCAGCTGGCGCAGACAGGCTTCCAGTTCCGTACCACCGATATCGAACCGCGAAGCCTGGAAAAATTCCTTAGTTTTGCCACTGGCAATGAGCCGGCAACAGACGACAAGGCACCTGATCCATTTATCCTGATCCGGGGCAAGAGCCGCCAGGATATTGCCAGCCTGGTGGAACGGATTTTGCGGGAGAATCGCCTGGAGTCCTATGGCCAGGAACTCATGATGCAGCTGCTGGCTATGGAGCTTCTGGTGACCCTGGCCCGAGGCCTGCGGGAAGAATGGGAAGAAAGCCTTCGTGTCCGTACGGGCAAGGCGAGGGAACTGGTGCGGATCGCCAGGGATTTCATCATTGAAAACCACGACCGGGATATCTCCGTTGCCGAGGTCGCTGGCTATGTATTCCTGAGCCAGGGTTATTTTACCCGGGCTTTCCGCGATGAGACAGGCCTCTCTCCGATGGCTTTCCTGATGCAGATCCGGGTAGAGCATGCTTGCAAGCTGCTGGAGCAGAAGGATATCAAAGTCAGCGGCGTTGCTGACCAAGTTGGATTTTCGAGTCCGCAGCGCTTCAATGCAGCGTTCAGAAAGCACATCGGCATGACTCCGATGGAATATCGCCGGATGGTGCTGCGGCAAAAGACCGGCCAAGAACAGACAGGTGAATCATGAACAATCAACCAATGGATCTGCCGCGGATCGAACGCGCTGTCCGTGAAATCCTCCTGGCGATCGGAGAGGATCCGGACCGCGAGGGCCTGCTGGAGACCCCGCAACGGGTAGCCCGCATGTACAGTGAAATTTTTGCCGGCCTGCACGAACCGATCGAGAACTCGATCAAGGTCTTCAACGAAAAAGACCATGATGAAATGATCCTGGTCGGTGATATTCCTTTTTATTCGATGTGTGAGCACCATCTGCTGCCTTTCATTGGCAAGGCCCATGTCGTTTATATCCCCAATCAGGGCCGGATTCTGGGCTTGTCTAAAATTGCCCGGATCGTGGACATGATGTCCAAAAAGCCACAGTTGCAGGAACGGTTGACGTCCCAGATCGCTGACACGATTGTCGAGGCAGTTGCACCCCTTGGCGTCGCGGTGGTGGTGGAAGCTGAACATCTGTGCATGACCATGCGCGGAATCAAAAAGCCAGGCTCCATGACGGTCACTTCTGCCTTGCGCGGCTTGTGCAAGAAAGATGCACGCAGCCGGGCAGAGGCTCTGGCTTTGATCCATCATACATGATGGCATCAAGCCCTTTTTTCCAAGCCAGACACTACAAACTGCCGCTGGGGACCCGGACTTATGTGGTCGGGATCTTGAATGTCACGCCGGACTCCTTTTCAGATGGTGGTCGCTTCGATTCCCTGCCAGCAGCCATGCTGCAGGCGGAGCAGTTGATCGCATCCGGAGCGGACATCCTCGATATCGGTGGAGAATCCACCCGGCCTGGTTCTGTGACTGTAGCGGCGCCTGATGAAATCAAACGCGTCATTCCAGTCATCAAACAGCTGGCCCAGACCTGCCAGGTGCCATTGTCTGTCGATACGTTCAAGGCTGAAGTGGCTGAAGCGGCCCTGGCTGCCGGGGCAGCGATCATCAACGACGTGACAGGTCTGCTGGGCGATCCGGACATGGCACAGGTGGTAGCCCGGTACGGGGCTGGCCTTATCCTGATGCATAATCCGGTGCTCTATCGCCAAGGTCATCCGGCTGCTGCAGCCTTCACCAACATGCCGTATCTCGATGCGCAGACCACTGCCCGGTTTTCTGGACTAAACCTTCTGGCTGCGACCAGGCTGTTCTTCGATACTGGCGTGGACCGGGCCGTGACCGCCGGGATAGACAGGACTCGGATCATCCTGGATCCAGGTATCGGATTTGGCCTGACAACAGACGAATCATTGGACCTGATTCATTCCCTGAGCCAGATCCAGCTGGATGCGTCAAAACGCTTACCCGTACTCATCGGTCCCTCGCGGAAAAGGTTCATTGGTGACATCCTGGGCAAGCCTGTGCAGGAACGGCTCAACGGTACGATAGCTGCATCGGTCGCTGCGATAGCCTGCGGAGCTGATTTTGTCCGTGTCCATGACGTTGCGCCGGTTGCCGAGGCCGTCCGAGTCAGTGATGCCATATTGCGTCGTTCTGGCCAGTGAGCAGAGGAGATACCATGACAGATATCCGTGCGAATTATGACCGGATTTTTATCGAAGGCATGACGTTCACGACCCTCATAGGGGTGCTGGAGCATGAGAAAGTGCAGCCGCAGCCTGTCCATGTCGATGTGGATTTATCAGTCATGCCGGTTTCGGCGACACGAACGGACCGGCTGGAACAGACGATCAGCTATGCGGCTGCCTATGAGCGGATCAGCCAGATTATCCAGACAGAGCACTTCGGCCTGGTTGAACGTCTGGCCGGCTGCATTGCTGAAAAGCTGCTCCTGGACCATGAGACATTGATGGCTGTGACAGTGACCATCCGTAAACCGGAGGCGCCTTTGCCGGGACCTTTTACCAGTGCAGGCATTACGATCACGCGCGTCCGGGGTGATTTCGGGCTCGCGACTCAGGCTGACCTGTCATTGGGTGCCAACCTGGGAGATCGGCTGGAGACCTTGCGTCAGGCAGTCATGCTTCTGGCGGGACATCCGGAGATTGAACTCCTTGCGATCTCCTCTGTGTATGAGACCACTCCGGTCGGCCTGCTCGACCAGCCGGATTTTCTGAACATGGTTGTGCGGATCAAGACAACACTGGACCCTTTCAGCCTGTTGTCCCACTGCCAGTCGATCGAAGCTCGTTTTGGCCGCGAAAGGCTGGTGCGCTGGGGCCCCAGAACGCTCGACATCGACCTGCTGACCTACGGACATCTGCTGACCCAGTCTGCACGCCTGACTGTGCCGCACCCCAGAATGCAGGAGCGCGAGTTTGTCCAAGTCCCTTTACGCGAGCTGGATACTGGACTTGCCCAGCCCACCCCAGCAGTCCGGTTTACTTGTAAGCTCTCTTGAAAACGACTAAAATAGGCACGAACACTGTTAAAAACGACTGGCTCTTTATCTTGGAGGATACGAACGCATGAATAATCCTGCCCCCGGCTCAGGTGGAACAGGCAACCGCAAACGCAATTTCCGGCATTTTGGCCCGGCTAATCCGTCCCGGAACACACCCGGAGGCAAACCTGCGTCCAATCCTGGCCAGGCAGCCACCGGTCCAGTCCAGCGCACGGAGCGTCCGGAGCCACGCCAGGCCCGGACCGATAATCGCGAGCCCCGCGAAGCACGTGAGCCGCGCGAACCCCGTGAAGCACGCCGGGAACAACCGCGCGATAACCGGGAAACGCAGACCGGCCGTGAACCTCGCCGAGATAACCAGCGCAATGGCAATCGTCCGCCGCGCCGCCAGCCCAATCCCAACCGCGAGCCCGGCCAGGCTAACGCTGCCCCTGCGGCCGGTGCATCTGGCCAACAGCGCCGCCCACCCAGAGAGCGACAGGAGCAACGCCAGGGCGGACAACCGTCGTCCCAGACTCGGCAAGGCCCCGTCGAGGCCGTACGCGAACGCAGCCCTGTGCAAGAATCCCGCAATCGCCCGGACCATCGTCCAGAAGTGAAACCGGAAGCCCGGCCTGATCGGACAGAACGTCCAGAGCTGGCAAAAGACCGTTCAGACACCAGGGAGAGACCGGAGACAAGGGACCGTACTGAGCTGAAAGAGCGCCCGGATACCAGGGACCGTCAGGCGGCAGCGGCAACTGAGCGCAGCCATCGCTGGGAGAAAAAAGCCAGGGCGGAAGAAACCTTCGAAGACATCCACCGGGACAATGAACGGATCGAAAAGGAAATCTGGCTCGAGATTGCATCGATCCACAACATCAAACTTGATTTCTGATGACAGCACGCCACTCTTGGCGGCGCTTCTCCAGCATACCGGCACCGGAAGGATATCCTTCCATATGCCTGGACACCGTTCAGGCCATAGCTGGCCCGAAAGCATCCGGACACGTTTAGCCAGCCTGGACACAACCGAGCTGGCCGCTACTGATGATTTGCACCAGCCAACTGGCCCGGCGCTGGTTGCCATGGATTTGGCTGCGCGCTGTTTTGGCGCAGGCAGGACCTGGTTCCTGACCAATGGTTCCACGGGTGGGATCCTGGCGCTGCTGGCTGGCCTTGTCGGGCGCGGCCGGAAACTCATCCTGCCCCGGACCTGCCATCTGGCTGTCAGCCATGCACTGGCGCTTCTGGACATCCAGCCAGTCTGGCTGGAGTTTTCACGGCCGGTTTCACCGGATCCACTCGGTTTTCTGCCAGTGGTCTCGGCAAGGATGGTCGCAGATGCCATTGCGCTGCATCCGGATAGTGTCGCTGTCTTCCTGACCAGCCCTGATTATTACGGCCGGTGTGCCGATCTGGCTGCCATCAGCCATGTGGCCCACCAGGCTGGCATGCTGCTCCTGGTCGATGAAGCCCATGGTGCACACTTTGTAGCTGCGCCGGGCCTTCTGCCACAGACGGCTCTGTCCAGCGGGGCCGATGCCTGTGTCCAGAGCGCACACAAGACATTGCCCGCCCTGACCCAGGGCGGTTATCTCCATGTGGCAGTGTCTTTGCTCAGTCGTGATCCGCGAACTGCAGGGCGAATGACTGCTGCACTCAGAATTTTCCAGACGTCCAGCCCATCCTTTGCCATTGCTGCCAGCCTTGATTTTGCCCGGGACTATCTGGAGCAGCACGGGCAGGTGCAAATCGAAAATACGCTTGAGTCCATCCAGCGACTTGCCACGACTTTATGGCCGGATTACCTGGTTTCTCCAGCTGCAGTCACTCCTGTCCGGGGCGAAATGCGGGACCCTCTGCGGATTGTCATCCGGCAGCGCGAGCCTCTGGCTGCTCCGGCGACACAGCTGGCTCATCAGCTCGGTTTACAGGGGATCGATATTGAGCTGTCAGACCTGACCCGCCTGGTCCTGATCCCGTCGCTGGATCAGCCTGGACACGATTTTGAACGCTTGCAACAGGTGCTGAGTGCCTGGCTGGAATCCCCGCACCCAGACCAGCCCATCCGCGGCCTCGATTTGCTGCAGCTGGAGCAGCGCTGGCTGGAGTTGCTGGTCCAGCCCCCCGAGAGGGTTCTGGCTCCAGGGAGTGTCCTGCTGGAACCGGTAGACACGGCGGCGATCCCGCTGGCTCATTCGGCAGGATCCGTGATGGCGCAGTCCCTTGCCCCTTATCCACCAGGCATTCCGCTCTTGCTGCCCGGAGAACGAATGGACCGGCAGCGGCTTGATTTACTTTTAGCCTTGCGTGACAATGGAATCAACCTATCCGGCGTCGACCATGATTCCATCCGAGTCGTCGTTTGAGATTTTCTCTGGAGCCCAGATGATGTATAATGACGACAAGCAACTTGGAAATGGCAGGCAACAGTCGACTGCGAGCGGTCTTTTGATCACTTTCGAGGGGATCGATGGGTCTGGCAAGTCGACCCAGGCGCATCTGGCTGCTGATTGGCTCCGGCAACAGGGGCGTTCGGTCCTGTCCTTGCGAGAACCCGGCGGCACAGCCATTGGGGAGTCGATCCGCTCGATTCTCCTGGCCAAGGCCAACACGGCGATGTGCATGGAGACGGAGCTGCTGCTCTTTGCAGCAGCGAGGGCCCAGCTCATCCGTGAGGTGATTGAGCCGGCGTTGGCAGCAGGGACTTTTGTGATCTGCGACCGGTTTTATGACTCGACCACGGCTTACCAAGGCTATGGCAGAGGCATCGACCTCGAGATGATCCGGCAGTTGCAGACGATTGCGACGGGCGGGTTGCGCCCGGACCAGACGTTCCTGCTTGATGTCAGCATTCCAGTTGCCCTGCAGCGTCTGGCTGGCCGGCCCGGCAAGGCCGACAGACTGGACGGTGAGGACACCGCCTTCATGATCCGCACACGAGATGGGTACCAGGCGATCCTGCACGAGGAACCAGACCGTGTGATCCGGATTGATGCAGACCGCAGCGTGTCCGAGATCCAGAACAGCATCATCAGTCATTTAAAGGGGGACCTGGCATTATGAAACTCATTTTCTCAATCGTCCACGACGAGGACAGCCCGCGCCTGATGGCCGAGCTTAACCGGGCAGGCTATCGCGTAACCAAGCTCAATTCATCGGGCGGCTTCCTGCGCTCCGGCAACACGACCCTGATGATCGTTGTCGAGGAGGCCCAGCTGGAAGAGGTGCTCGGCATCATCCGGAAGTTCTCCAGCAGTCGCCAGGCCGCGATCAATACCAACGTCACTCCTTCATCGATGGGTGGGTCCTATATCCCTTACCCTGTCGAAGTGATGGTTGGTGGCGCCACTGTTTTTGTCCTCAACGTCGAACATTTCGAGAAAATGTGACATGGGTTTTGCCTCCCTTGTCGGACAACCAGATTTGAAAGTGCGCCTCGGTTCCATCCTGAAGGGTGAACCGGGGCACGCTTATATCCTGAGTGGTCCACTCGGCATTGGCAAATCCGCTTTTGCCCAGGTTTTCGCCCAGGCCTTGCTTTGCCAGGACCCGACACCGGATGGCGGCTGCGGGATATGCGATTCGTGTCGCCATTTCAGTCATCAGGCCCACCCGGATTATAGGACTTTGCTTCTGGATCCTGCCGACAAGGTGATCAAGGTCGAGCGCGTGCGCCAGACCATCCAGGCGGATATTGCCTTGCGCCCCCAGTTTGGCCGGCGCAAAGTCTATCTGGTGGATGCGGATTTCCTGAATGAACAAGGGCAAAACACCCTTCTGAAGTCCCTCGAGGAACCCCCGGATTTTGTCACGTTTATCCTGATGGCGTCAGGCCTGGAGCGATTGCTGCCGACCGTCCTGTCACGTTTGACGGTCCTTCCCCTGCAGCGCTACAACGATGAGGACGTCATTGCGATCCTGGCGCGTGAATGGCAGGACAGTGGCCAGTCCATGCCTGATCCAGAAAGCCTTGCTTTCTATGCCCGTTATGCCAATGGGGTACCGGGAGCAGCCATCCATTTGCTTACCAGTCCCTGGTTTGCCGATTTGCGGCGGGAGACCATCGATTTTTACCATCAGATCGGGACTTTCAGCCGTTCCCGGATGTTGACGACTGGTTTTAGCTTTTTCGATGCCAACCGGACCCGGGCGGATGTCCTGCTGGACATTCTGGCCAGCCTGGTCAGGGACCAGATTGTCCTGCACATGACCGGCGAGCCAAGACACTTGACCAATCCCGACCAGATTGACCGGCTGGCGGTTCCAGACGCAAGCAAACGCCAGGCTGCCGTCCCAGGCTTGATGCGTGCAGCGGCCGCGATCACTGCCGCCCGGCGCGGACTGGCCTTGAATGCCAGTTTCGAAGGACTGGCCTGCCACCTTTTGTTGACGCTCAGAAAGGAGCTCATTCATGCCTAAAGTAGTCGGAGTCCGTTTTCACGGCGCCGGAAAAGCCTACCATTTCGATCCGGCTGGTCTTCCTTTGAAGACTGGCGATGCGGTGATCGTCGAAACATCACAGGGAGTCGAACTGGGTATCGTTGCCGAGCAGGTCTTCGAATTGCCCGAGGATCGCCTGCCTGCGCCTCTGAAACCTGTTTTGCGCCAGGCAACGGCTGACGACATGGATCATTACGATGCCAATTGCCAGAAAGAACGCGAGGCGTTCCGGATTGCTGCTGATAAAATTGCCTCCCGTGGACTGGACATGCGTCTGGTCAGTGCGGAGTACACCTTTGACAACCGCAAAATCGTATTTTATTTCACAGCGGATGGCAGGGTTGATTTCCGTGAACTGGTCAAGGACCTTGCGGCTGTTTTCCGGACCCGGATCGAGCTGCGCCAGATCGGTGTGCGGGATGAGGCACGCATGGTCGGTGGTCTTGGCATTTGCGGCCGGGTTTTGTGCTGCTGTTCCTTTCTGACTGATTTTGTGCCTGTGTCCATCAAAATGGCCAAGGAACAGAGCCTGTCCATGAATCCAGCCAAGATTTCCGGTGCCTGTGGCCGGCTGATGTGCTGCCTGAAATACGAACAGGATGCCTACGAAGATGCCCATGCCCGGATGCCCCGCCCAGGCCATCAGGTCAAAACCGCTGAAGGACTTGGTGTGGTCGAAGGCATCAACCTGCTCAAGGAAACCGTCACCATCCGCCTGGACCGTGGCGGCGAGGCAGACCTGATCACCTTGCCCAATACCGAAGTGGAGATCATTGGTGGTAAACCAAACAAAAAATGCGGCGGTTGTGGCAGCAAGGGCAAAGCCCCAACCTCACAACAACCGCGTGGTTCAGCTGCAGACGCTTGAGCCTCCTGCAGCAGTTGTGCCAGCCAATCCCCCCTGGATGCTTGCCCTCAGACCATCCGGGTGCTAAAATCTTGAACGAACGGGAGGTGTTCAACCATGGCTTATAAAATTTCTGACGCGTGTATTTCTTGCGGCGCTTGCGAAGGCGAGTGCCCGACCGGTGCGATTTCTGCTGGCGCCAGCCAGTACGTGATCGACGCAGATACCTGTATCGACTGCGGTGCCTGCGAATCCGCATGCCCCGTTTCAGCCATTTCTGCTGGCTGATTCAGGTCCGGATTTCCCCGGCAAATGAGGGAAGGCCTAGTGCTTTCCCTTTTTGTTTTCACTGGGTGGCTAAGTGATGGATGATTTTTGGAACGCGGCTGACGAAACTCTGGAGGACCTGCAACGCGCTGACCTGAAGCTGATCCAGAAAACCAGTGGATTCCGGTTCGGCGAAGACTCCGTCTTCCTGGCCTCTTTTGCCGCCGATTTGGTGATGCACAAGAAGCACGTCCAGGCAGCAGACCTGGGTGCTGGAAGTGGCGCGGTGAGTGTCCTTTTGGCAGGACGCCTGCCCCGGGTCAGGTTGACAGCGATCGAAATCAGTCCGAGGCCTTTTTCAGTGCTGGAACGCAATTTCGCCCTCAACCAGCTGCAATCCCGCTGCACGGCACTGCATGGCGACGTTCGGGACTTGACGTTGCTCCCCCGCGCCAGTCTCGACCTTGTCGTGAGCAATCCGCCCTATCGTGATCCCGGGCGCCATGTGCCGCCTGCCCGGCTGCAAAACGACCCTCAGCTGGCGCAGGAGTGGCGGACCGCTGTCGAGACCACGCACCTGACGCTTGATGATTTGATGAAATCAGCCGCCAGCTGGCTCAAGCCCGCTGGCCTGATGGCCTTGGTCCAACGGCCAGCCAATCTGCCGGACATTCTCTCTGCCATGCGCCGGCACCGGATCGAGCCCATCGCCCTGCGTGCGATTGTCCCTTTGCCTGGACGGGCACCAACCAGTGTGCTCGTCGCCGGACGCCTGCATGGACGTCCGGGGTCCTTCCGTTTTTTGCCGGACCTTGTTGTCAATGCATTACCCGGCCAGCCCGGCCCGGAAACGCGCCAGATCTATGGAGAAGAAACCCATGACGGACAAAGCAGTACCTGAATCAGCCAGCACACTCCCCCGCGGCACCCTGATCCTGGTCGGGACGCCGATTGGCAATCTGGGCGATCTGTCGCGCCGGGTCATTGAGGTCCTGGCACAGGTCGACCTGATTGCGGCCGAAGACACGCGCCGCACTCGGCAATTGCTGTCCTATCTCGGCCTGCACCAGCCCCTGACCAGCTACCATGAGCACAACCAGGCCAGCAAAGGACTCGAGCTGATCGAGAAATTACGTTCCGGGCAGTCCATAGCCCTGGTCTCAGATGCCGGTATGCCCTGTATCAGCGATCCTGGTGGTCGTCTGGTGGCCGAATGCGTGGCAGCTGATCTGCCCGTGCTGGTGATTCCCGGGCCTTCGGCAGCCGTCACGGCGCTGGCTGGATCTGGACTGGAAACCGAACGCTACGCCTTTGAAGGTTTTTTGCCCGCCGACCGCAAGGCTCGCAAAGCTCGTTTGCTGGAATTACAGAAAGAGCTGCGGACCATGGTCCTCTATGAGGCGCCGCACCGCCTGAAAAAGACATTGCAGGAATTGATCGGCCTCGGATTTGGGGACCGGCTGGTTGCCCTCGGGCGTGAACTGACCAAAAAGCATGAAGAGTTTCTGCGCGGGACGGTCCAGGGCCTGGCTGACTATTATGAAACCAATGAACCGCGCGGCGAATTTGTCATCGTTCTCGAAGGTCTGACGGCCCTGGCCCGGCGCTTGCCGGAACATGCGACTGTGGTGGCAGACCGCTCGGGACTGACTGGCGATCCAGGCGATGCCAGAGCAGAAGCAGCAGCCCTGCTGAAACAGCTGCTCAGCCAGGGGTTCTCAGTCAAGGAAGCTGCCCGTGAGGCCGCAACTCAGACTGGTGGAAAAAAGAATGAGCTCTATGCCCTCGCCATCCAGATCCAGGAGAATGAACCGGGCGATTTTTGAAAAGAAGAGACGACGCCAGAACCGGAAAATGAATCCTGGCTTGACGGTTGTTTCAAATTCACAAAGCCCGGCAAAGACGTTATAATACCTTAATCAGCCCGACAGGAGGCCCGCATGGACAAGACATTCTACATCACGACCCCGATTTATTATCCGAGTGACAAGCTGCACATCGGACATTCATACACAACCGTGGCAGCGGATGCCATGGCCCGCTATAAACGCCTGCAGGGTTTTGATGTCATGTTCCTGACTGGCACGGATGAGCACGGCCAGAAGATCCAGCGCAAAGCCGAGGACAAGGGTGTCACGCCACAGGCCTATGTCGACCACATTGTGGATGGCATCAAGGAGCTCTGGCAGCTGCTCGATATTTCCTATGACCGCTTCATCCGCACCACAGACGAGGACCATGTCAAGGCCATCCAGGACATTTTCCAGAAACTCTATGACAAAGGTGACATCTACAAGAGCGAATACGAAGGCTGGTATTGCACCCCGTGCGAGTCCTTCTGGACTGAAACCCAGCTGGTCGATCACAAATGTCCGGACTGCCACCGCCCGGTTGAGAAGGCGAAGGAAGAGAGCTATTTCTTCCGCCTCTCCAAGTATCAGGATGCCCTGATCAGCCTCTTCGAAGAACATCCGGATTTCATCCAGCCGGTTGCCCGCGCCAATGAAATGCTCAACAATTTCCTGCGCCCCGGTCTCGAAGACCTGTGCGTATCCCGGACGACCTTTGACTGGGGTGTGCCGGTGCCGTTTGATCCCAAGCATGTGGTCTACGTCTGGATCGACGCCCTCTCCAACTACATCACCGCACTCGGCTACCCGTCCCTGACAGGCGATATGGCCCGCTACTGGCCAGCCGATGTCCAGCTGGTCGGCAAGGAAATCGTCCGTTTCCACACGATCATCTGGCCTGCGATGCTGATGGCCCTGGATATTCCGCTGCCCAGGCAGGTCTATGGCCACGGCTGGCTGCTGTTCAAGGATGGCAAAATGTCCAAGTCCAAGGGCAATGTCATCGACCCGGTCGTGCTCTGTGAAAAGTATGGCGTCGATGCCGTGCGCTACTTCCTGCTGCGCGAAGTGCCCTTTGGCTCCGACGGGATTTTCTCGAATGAAGCCCTGATCAGCCGGATCAACTCTGACCTGGCCAATGACCTGGGCAACCTCGTCAGCCGCACCGCGGCGATGATCAGCAAATATTTCCCATCCGGTCTGCCGGCAGACCGCCTCGCCGCTCACCCTGACAGCGAGCTGGTCGACCTGGTCCGAGAACTTCCGGACAAGGTCGAAGCCGCGATGGACCAGCTCCAGTTCAGCACCGCACTGGCTGAAATCTGGAAAGTCGTCGGCCGCAGCAACAAGTACATCGATGAAACCGCTCCCTGGGTCCTGGCCAAAAATGAGAGCGATGCTCCACGCCTGGCAACCGTCCTGTACAATCTGGCAGAGTCGATCCGTGTCGTCTCGATCCTGGTCCAGCCGTTCCTGACCCACACTCCGGCCAAGATCTGGTCTGCCCTTGCTATCCCGCCTGGTGAACAGACGGCCTGGGAATCCGCCCGGACCTATGGCCTGTACCAGGCTGCAGCAGCCCTGCCCAAGACCGACCCGATCTTCCCGCGCATCGACATCGCCAAGGAAATCGCAGCCCTCGATGCCATGCTCCAGGCCCAGGCAGAAGCTGCTGCCGCTGCGACCAGCGCCGCACCCACGTCAAAGGACGAGTCTGCAACCAAGCCTGCCGCCCAGCCTGCATCGTCTGCCGGTGCTTCTGCCCAGAAAGACCAGACTCCTGCGCCAGAGGCAGTGCCGGAAGGTGTTGCCCTGATCGAATTTGACGATTTCCTCAAGGTCAACCTCAAGGTCGGTACGGTGAAATCGTGTGAGAAAGTTGCCGGATCGGACAAGTTGCTTTGCTCCCAAATCGACATGGGTAGTGAGGTTCGCCAGATCGTTTCTGGCATCGCCCAGTCCTATGCCCCGGAAGACATGGTCGGCAAGCAGGTCATTGTCGTCACCAACCTCAAGCCGAGAAAGATCCGCGGCGCCATGTCCCATGGCATGATCCTCTGTGCCACAACCGAAACCGGCTACAAAGTCCTCACCGTGGATGCACCCGTCCCGTCCGGTTCCGAAGTCGGCTGACGATGGGCAGTTTTCAACAGCCCATGGGCNNTTCAACAGCCCTCGGGCGACATTCACCAATTCCTTGAATGGGTCGACTCGCACGCCCATCTGCACAGCAAACCCTACGCCCAGGACCTTACAGAGGTCCTGGCGCGCAGTCACGCCGCAGGTATCCATACAATTCTGCTGCCCGGCACGGATTTGGAAGACTCCCAGGCTGCGATCGACCTGGCTCTGGGCCACCCTGGCCAGGGGCTGGTGGTTTCGGTCGGTGTCCATCCGCATGATGCCAAGTCCCTGACGCCAGAAGCTCTCCAGCAGTTGCGCGAGCTAGCCGTCCAGTACAGGGGCGCCCTCGTCGTGGCCATTGGAGAGATCGGTCTGGACTATCACTATGATTTCTCGCCGCGCGATGTCCAGCGTGACGTTTTCCGCACCCAGCTCGAAATGGCCCAGGAACTGGATCTGCCAGTAATCGTCCATGACCGCGAAGCGACGGCCGACTGCCTGGCGGTTATCGCTGAGGTTGCCGCCCAGCGATCGTTTCGCGAGATCCCCGGCGTGTTCCATTGCTATTCCGGCAGTGTCGAAACCGCCGCCATCCTCCTGCAAAAAGGCTTCTATCTGGGTTTCGACGGTCCGATCACGTTTAAAAACGCCCGCAAAGCGCTGGAGGTGATCGCATCCTGCCCGCGTGAACGTCTCGTCCTCGAGACCGACAGCCCCTATTTGACCCCCGTACCACATCGTGGCCATCGCAATTCGCCTGAGTACATCCCCCTGATTGGCGCCAAAGTTGCCGAAATCTGGGGTTGTGACATCGCAGAAGTGGCTGCCCGGACAACCGCCAATGCCAGGAGATTGTTCGGTCTCACCTGAAATTTCTTGTTGACAAGGGTAGTGTGATCTGGTATCCTCTGTCTTGCGCTCGAAGCAGTGCACCGCTCGGGAGCTTAGCTCAGCTGGGAGAGCATCTGCCTTACAAGCAGAGGGTCACAGGTTCGAGCCCTGTAGTTCCCACCATTTTCATACACGGCGCAGTAGTTCAGTCGGTTAGAATGCCAGCCTGTCACGCTGGAGGTCGAGGGTTCGAGCCCCTTCTGCGTCGCCAAACAACCGGTCCGAAAGGACCGGTTGTACTATGCCCAGATAGCTCAGTCGGTAGAGCAGGGGACTGAAAATCCCCGTGTCGCTGGTTCGATTCCGGCTCTGGGCACCACAAAAACCGCCAAGGCATGTTGCCAGGGCGGTTTTTGATTTTATGTGGCCTTTTATCAGCGGCTGGACCTCTGAAAGCACACCGGCCGGGCGCACCTGCAGCTAAACTAAGCGGGGAGTAAACGCCCTTAGCACCTTTAACGCTTTCACAGTAATCCATTTGGATGGTTTGCCTTTTTGCTCGATCCGGATCTGCATCTTGCCGTTGAACGTGTTTTCCAAAAGCCAGCGGCCGTCCGGTTGCCGTTTGCTGGCCAGGATGGCGAGGGCATCGTCGAGACGCGGATCGGAGCGATTTAGCTGGGCAAACACCTCCAGCAGCTCGAGGATGTCCGTATTGTACATCAGCGGAAATCCCAGGCGTAGCCAGCCAGGCTTGGCCATCTGACTGAGATCGTGACTTTTCCGGTACAAGTGGTGTGTGAGAAAATAGTCGGCCAGTTCATCGATCTTGGCTGCGATCTCTGGCGTGCGGTTTGTTTCTGGCACAGCGGCCAGTGCTTTCAGTGCCTTGGCCACGCCCATGTGGCAACTATGGCGACCAAAACAGTTGGTGTATCGCTTGTAGTAGGGATCGGATGGTGGACTGGTTTCTCCATCATCGGTGCGCTGGCGGGTGGTGATCCAAACGAGGGCTTTTTGAACCCGGGGATCTTCGAGATGGCCCAGGCGGATTAAGCTATAGACCATGTTGCCTGTCAGACAGGGGATGACACCACTGGGCAAGCCTTCACCGGTCCGGGCACTCATCTGGTAGGAGAATCCGCCACTGTCCGGATCCTGCGAATGGCTGAGGATGAATTCACATGCCCGCTGGACCCGTTTGTCGGCTGGATCGGCTGCCAGTTCGGCCAGAATCAGCAAGGTCCAGACTGTGCCCAGGTATTTGCTGGTGTAGAATTTTTCCGCCAGGTCCCAGGAACCGTCCAGATTCTGCTTGCCGAGGATGGCCGGAACCGGGCCTGCCTGCATGATGGCCTGCCTGGCTTGATCGATCTCCGGGCTGGCCGGGTCCCGTCCGATCAGATCACGCAAGGCGAAATATCGGACCGATGGATTGTCAGCTTCGAGCAGCCAGTCCACGACTGGCTGCTCTGGTTGTGGTGACGTCGTGGGATACATGCAAGGACACCCCCTTTTTCAAACAGGGACCTTATCCATCATTGTAGCATTTAAGGGAATAATGGAACTGCACGGCTTTTTTCGGGATTGCCGAATCAAAGTTCTTGGTTTAATCTCATAAATATGATATAGTCGCTTTGCTTAGGGAGTAGCAGCCGCTGGTTTGCTTCAGCGGAGGTCAAGTCAACAGCAAGGCAAGGGATTGTCTGGCTTGACCAAGAAGTGCGAGACTATTCGAACATGCCAGGCATGATCGGGTGGTCTTTTTTGTTTGATTGTATCAATTGTGAGGAGAACAACATGAACCAGGAACCTTACCAGGAACAGCTGGCGGATCTGATCGCTCGACTGGAAAGCAACGCCGAACAGGGACTTGACTCGCAACAGGCGGCAGCTTTGCTGGAGAAGTATGGCCCCAATGCCCTGAAAGAAAAGAAAAAGCAGACAATGCTGCAAAAACTGCTGGCGCAGTTCAAGGATGTCATGGTCCTGATCCTGATCGCAGCCAGCCTCGTTTCGGCTTTCCTTGGTGAATACATCGATGCTGGTGTCATCATCGCTATCGTCCTGATCAACGCCATTCTCGGTGTGGTCCAGGAAGGACGAGCCGAGAAGGCAATCGAAGCTTTGAAAAAGATGACCTCGCCCCAGGCTCGCGTCCTGCGGGACGGCGAGCAGAAATTGATCGCGGCTGCTGAGCTGGTCCCAGGTGATCTGGTGCTGCTCGAAGCTGGCGATATCGTCCCGGCTGATTTGCGCCTGCTGGAGAGCCAGTCGCTCAAGGCTGAAGAAGCATCCTTGACCGGTGAATCTGTTCCAGTCGAAAAAAATGCGGCGATTGTACTGCCGGAAAAAACATCTCTCGGCGACCGGGACAACATGGTTTTCATGAGCACAGCCATTACCTATGGCAAAGGCCGCGGCCTGGTCGTCGGCACTGGTTCTGGCACGGAGATTGGCAAAATCGCTGACAAACTGCAGGAAATCAGCGAGGAAAAAACCCCGCTGCAGAAAAACCTCGACCAGCTGGGCAAATGGCTAGGCATCATCTGCCTCTCGGTCAGTGCCATTGTCTTCCTGCAGGGCATCCTGATGGGCGGTGACATGCTCGATATGTTCATGACCGCGGTCAGCCTCGCCGTGGCTGCGATTCCGGAAGGCTTGCCGGCTGTTGTCACCATCGTCCTGGCACTGGGCATGAAGCGGATGGCCGATCATAACGCGATCGTCAAGAAACTGCTGGCGGTCGAAACGCTCGGCTGCGTCGATGTGATTTGCTCGGACAAGACTGGCACACTGACTCAGAACGAAATGACCGTCACCCGCTTGTATGCAGCCGACCAGCTGATTGCTGTCACGGGTACCGGCTACAATCCAGTCGGTGAGCTGCAGAATCCGGCCAGTGGGGAAAAAGTGCCGCTTTCTGGCGAGATGGAACGTTTGCTCGAAATCGGCCTGATGTGCAATGATGCCGCCCTGGTTAAAAAGGATGACGGTGCAATGGGTATCCTGGGCGATCCGACCGAAGGTGCCCTGATCGTTGCTGGAGCCAAAGCGGGATTGGACCGGGCCAGCCTGAACCAGAAATATCCCAAGACCGGCGATCTGCCGTTTGATTCGGAACGCAAGATGATGTCGACCTTTCACAAAGGGTATGCCGGCCAGAGTCTGGTCTCCCTGACGAAAGGTGCGCCTGACATCATCCTGGACCGTTGCAACTCAGTCTTGACGGTCGATGGGACCGGGCCGATGAGCGAGCTGATGCGCCAGGAGATTCTGGATGCCAACAGCGAAATGGCCCAGTCTGCTCTGCGCGTCCTCGCGTTTGCCTACCGGGTCCATGAAGGAGAAGACCAGACGGGTGCCGAATCCGGCATGACCTTTGTCGGCCTGATGGGCATGATCGACCCGGCCCGTCCGGAAGCCCGCGACGCCATCGCCCTGTGCCAGAATGCCGGTATCCGGGCAGTCATGATCACCGGCGACTACAAAGACACAGCTGTTGCCATTGCCAATGATCTCGGGCTGAGAAAACCTGAGGACCATGTCCTGGCCGGCCACCAGATCGATGAGATGGACGATGCGACCCTGCGCCAGGAAGTCGAGAAAACCTCGGTCTATGCCCGGGTTTCTCCAGAACACAAGGTCCGCATTGTTTCAGCCCTGCGGGCCAACCAGCACATCGCTTCGATGACCGGTGACGGAGTCAACGATGCCATGGCTTTGAAAAGTGCCGACATCGGTGTCGCGATGGGCATCACTGGCACAGACGTGGCCAAAGGCACCGCCGACATGATCCTGACTGACGACAACTTCGCCACCATCGTGCAGGCAGTCAAGGAAGGCCGTATCATCTACAGCAACATCCGCAAATTTGTCGGCTTCCTCTTGTCCTGCAATGTGGGCGAGATCCTGGTCATCTTCCTGAGCACCCTGATCCTGGGTCCGCTCAATGTCCCGCTCCTGCCAATCCAGCTGCTCTGGCTCAACCTGATCACGGACAGCTTCCCAGCTCTGGCCCTGGGCCAGGAAAAGGGTGAACCCGATGTCATGGAGCAGCCTCCGCGCAGCCAAAATGAACCGATCCTCAACAAGGACATGATTTTCACAATCACGACCCAGAGCATCGCGATCTTTGCCGCTGTGTTTGCGGCTTTCAACATCGGACTGTCCCTTTATGGCTACACCAATGGACAGCCGGCTGATGGCGCCCGGACCTATGCCTTCATCACCCTGATCCTGGCCGAACTGTTCCGGTCCTACAGTGCCCGTTCCGAACACCAGCCCGTGCTGAAACTGGGGCTTTTCGGCAATGCCAGCCTGAACAAGGCGATTGTCCTTTCCTTGGTCCTCTTGCTGGTGGTTGTCTATGTCCCGTTCCTGGACCCGATCTTCCACACAATACCACTCGGCTTCAAAGACTGGGGGATCATCCTGCCCTTGTCATTGATCCCGTTTGTTGTGGCTGAAACGACCAAGTTTATCAGGACCACTTTCCGTAAGTAAGGGTCTCTTGCCTGTCTTGCCGTCGTGTGATAAAATACCGGTTACTGTGTGCCTTGAAAGAGACATTTTTCGCTCGCAAGGCAGGTGCAGCCCCAACATCCGGAGGTAGACCATGAACACATTCGCTATTGTCATCGCTGTGATCGATATCCTTGTCAGCATTGCCCTCGTCATGCTGGTTATTTTCCAGGAAGGTAACTCCAAGGGCCTGGGCGCAATCAGCGGCGGTGCGGATACCTTTTTTGGCAAAAGCAAGGGCCGTACCATCGATGCCCTGCTCAAACGCCTGACCTCGATCCTCGCCCTTGTCTTTGCTGTCCTGACGGTGGTCCTCTACCTGATGACCGGACGCGGCGCATAAGTCACACCCGGACTGGTCCAGATCTTCCCATCGCAATAGAAAAGAGGGCCTGCAGCCCTCTTTTTTCATCCCGCCGGGAACCGTATGGGAAACCATAGCCATGGCAACGTAAAAAATGGCCTGATTGTCTTATCATGAGACTGGCCAGTAAGGTGCTAAGCCAAAACCCGCCACAGACGCCTGTCCAAGCCTGGAACAGCTGTCAGACGACGGATCGGTCAGGTCAGGGTGAACGGTTCGAGTCGTGCGACCAGATCCTCGGCCGTGTCGCTGTGAATCTCGAGGGCGATCGGCCGGGCCAAGTCCAGGCTGAATATCCCCATGATCGATTTCGCATCGACAATATAACGGCCTGAGATGAGATCGACATCATAGGAGAAGTCGTTCACGATCCGGACGAATTCCTTGACTTCGTTGATGGACTTGAGATGAATCGTCAATGTACGCATGAATGTATTGTGCTTCAACCGGCCTGACCTGTCAATTGATTCCAGTCAATCAACGTACAGGACCCGGCGGTTCGATCCAGAGGAGATCCTATATCATGAAAGCTGCCTTCCATACACTGGGATGCAAAACCAACCATTACGAAACCGATGCAATAGCCTTGCGCTTTGCTGTGGCAGGTTTTGAACGTGTCGATTTTGACGAAATGGCAGATGTCTATGTCATCAACACTTGCACGGTCACGGGCGAGGCTGACCGTAAATCGCGCCAGATGCTGCGCCGGGCCAAACGTCAGGCTCCGGATGCCGTGGTCGTGGCGATGGGCTGCCATGCCGAGCTGAGCGATGCCAGGAATTATGCTGACATCGTCATTGGAACACACGGCAAATCCCGGGCCCTGGAGCTGGTTCTAGATTACCTTGGGCTGTCTGGATCGAATCTGACGCAACAGGCCGCTGAAAAACCACCAGTGACTGATGAAATCCCGAACGAAGACTTGTTTGAGGAGCTCGGTATTGTCGACCAGCAGTCCGAATGCCGGGCACACATCAAGATCGAGGATGGCTGCAATTCGTTTTGCTCGTATTGTGCGATCCCGCTGGCTCGAGGCCGGATCCGCAGCCGGGAGGAACGTGCAATCCTGGCCGAGGCCGAGGCTTTGGCCGAGGCTGGTTACCGGGAAATTGTCCTGACGGGCATCCATGTCTGTTCGTATGGTTTAGACCGGGGGGAGGGCAGTCATGCCGTGGTGGCACTCGCAGCCCAGCTGGCACAGATTCCCGGGATCGAGCGCATCCGGCTCGGTTCGCTGGAACCTCTTTCAATCACACCTGCATTCATCGAGCTAGCCAGGGCCAATCCCAAACTGTGCCCCCATTTCCACCTCTCCTTACAAAGCGGCTCCGATACTGTGCTGAAGCGGATGAACCGCCGCTACACCACCAGCCAGTTCCGCTCCGTTGCACAGGCCTTGCGGGAGGCTTTCCCGGATGCCAGCCTGACAACGGATGTGATCGTTGGCTTTCCCGGTGAAACGGATGCGGAATTTGCAGAGACACTCCAGTTTTGCCAGGAGATTGGGTTTGCCCGCATGCATGTGTTCCGCTATTCGCCGCGCCAGGGGACACTGGCAGCCAATATGTCCGGCCAGATACCGGCTGCTGCCAGTGCCGGACGCAGCCGCACCTTGCAGGAATTGGCGGAACACATGGCCGCTGCTTTCCACCAGCGCCAGCTGGGCCAGCTCCAATCGGTGCTGGTTGAGACAGTGACAGATCAGGGACAGGCTGAAGGCTATACCGCTGCCTATGTCCCGGTGCGGATCGAGCCTGCGCAAGGCCTCAAGCCGGGCCAGTTTGTCAAGGTCCGGCCTGTCCGTGCAGACGGGCAATTTCTCTACGGTACGGATGCAAACCCTGCCTGATCATGTTAAGATAAAGAGACTTCCCAGGCTCGGTCATTGGCCATTCATCGGATGGATGACCGGTGCATGGCCTGCAGGTTGCGACAGAAAGATGAGGTGCTTGCCACGTGGAAAAAGGTGAAACGACCCGTTTTGAATTTGGGGCTGACCATTCACTTGAGGTGCGTGAGATCATGTCCCAGGTACTCCAGGCCCTGCGTCAGAAAGGGTACAACCCGGTCAACCAGCTGGTGGGCTATTTCATGTCTGGTGATCCGACTTACATCACCAACCACAATGGTGCCCGGGCCGTGATCCGCCGCATGGAGCGGGATGAGATGCTCGAGGTGATCCTGAGCGAGTACATCAAAACGCTCGAATGAGCTTGCCCAGACGCCTTTTAGGCCAGACCGGGATCGAGGTTTCCCGGCTCTGCTATGGTTCTCTGACCTTGGGACCAGCCCAGGCCAACCTGACCCCGGAACGTGGCGGGGAGCTCCTCGCCCATGCCTTTGCCCGGGGTGTCAATTTTGTCGACACAGCCGAACTCTATGAGACGTACCCCCACATTCGCGCTGCCTTGCGCACCGTCGCAACGCCCCCAATCGTCGCCAGTAAATGCTATGCCTACGATCGGGAAACGGCCCGGCGCAGTTTTGACCAGGCGCGTCTGGCCATGGATCTCGATGTGATCGATCTATTCCTGCTCCACGAGCAGGAGTCCACCCTGACCTTGGATGGACATCGCGAGGCGTTTGCCTATTTCCACGAACAGAAAGAGAAAGGCCTGATCCGGGCCATCGGCATCTCCACCCATGCCGTCGAACCAGTCCAGGCCTTGACCCAGGCCAGACAAGGCCATGCTGATGCGCTCTGGCGCGATTTGGACATTGGCTTGTACCGCGAGGCGGATGTCATCCACCCCCTGCTGAATTGGCGAGGCCTGGGCCTGATTGATGGCACGGCCGAGGAGATGGTCCTGGCAACCCGCGCAGCAGCAGATGCCGGCTTGGGCCTGTATGGCATGAAAATGCTGGGTGGCGGCCATTTCCTCCACGAGTTTGACACCGCCCTGGCCTTTGCCCTGGCGCAGGACCAGATGGCTGCCTACGCAGTCGGCATGCAGAGTGAAGCTGAAATTGACATGAATATCGCCCTGTTCTCCGGCCTGGCAGTCGATCCAGGCGACCTCGCTGCCACACGCAGCCGTTCGCGCCGCCTGGTTGTATCCGACTGGTGTACCGGGTGTGGCGCTTGCATCGACCATTGCGCCGCAAAGGCGCTGTCCCTGTCTGAAGCTGATGGCAAAGTCAAGGTTGATCCAGACCGCTGTGTTTTGTGCGGATACTGTGCCTACGCCTGTCGCGATTTCGTTCTCAAGGTGGTTTGAACTGGCCTGGCTGGTCACCCAGGCTACGGACAGCAGGGCATAAGAAAGGATAGACTATGACAAGCACGAAACCAGAGCGATACATGGCCATTGACTATGGCGATGCCAGGATCGGGACTGCTGTCAGCGATCTGCTCGGCATCACGGCCCGTGGCCTCGAAACCATCAACTGGAATGGCCGTGATTGGAGTTGGGCGCTGGACCGGCTGTCAGCCCTGATCGAGGATCTCCAGATCACCACGGTGATCATGGGCCTGCCGCGCCGCACGGATGGCAAGGCCAGCGAATCTGAAACCAAAGCCAGAGCCATGGGAGAGGAACTCGCTACCCGGACCGGTCGTCCTGTTCTGTACCGCGATGAACGTTATACGACCGTGCTGGCCAGCCGGGTGCTGCGTGAGACGGGCATTCGTGGCCAGAAACGAAAGGCTGTCGTGGACCAGGTGGCGGCGGAAATTATCCTGCAGGAATACCTGGAGAGCCGACGCAAAGCCTGATTTGAGTGTGATATAATCAACAAGTCCTGTGATCTTATGAACAAGACTTTAATCCCCCCAAGGAGGAACTCACATGTTGTTAGAAGAATTGATGTTGGATGGTCATGGCTGCGCAGGCTGTGATTCGGATTGTGGTGACGGCTGCGGCCACGACCATGATCATGATCATGAGCACGGCAATGGCATCATCACCATGGTGGACGGCGAGACAGGTCAGGAATACACCTTTATCCTGGCTGACGACTTTGCCTTTGAGGATGATCACTATTGTGTCCTGATCACCACGGATGAACAGGAACCCGAGATGGTCATCACCCGCGTCGTCGAACTCGAAGATGGCACTGAAGGGCTGGTCAGCCTGACAGATGACGAATACGATCGTGTTTATGCCGAATACGAACGTCTCTGCGAGGAAGAGGACTATGAAAACGAGGACGACGAATCGGACAACTGATTCCTTGCGGCCTGACTCGCGCGGTGTGATCAGCCGCAGCCGGGTCGCCAAGGATGATGTCCTTGCAGTCATCGTGGATGTCGATAATGGCCATGAGTATTACATGGCCTTTATCGATTCCTTCTCGATGAATGGCCGTGACTATGTCGTCATGTACAATTACGAACCGGATGATGGCAACCACCAGGATCCGGAAATTGTCATCATGCGCGCTGAGCACCACGTGACGGGTGAGCAGTATTTCAAATCGATCAAGAACAAGACCGAGCTGGCCGACGCCTTTGACTTTTTCTACCGGCGCTTTGAAGAGGCTGGCGGCTGAGAAAGGCCAGACATCATGTTTGACGACCAATACCCTCTGTTTTCCCTTGCTGACCGCACCCGTTACCTTGCGCATCGCCAACAGTCCCTGACTGAACTGGCCGATGCCAGTTTTGATGCGCGCTGGTCCTGGCATGAGGGATTTGACTACCGGGTGGTCGAGCTGGCAGGTTGTCTGTTTTTCATCAGCAATGGTGGCGTGTTCACGACACCGCACATGTCCATGCCGCTGGGCCCGCTCGACCAGAAACGCCTGCAGACGATTGTCGACTCTGTGGCGCCAGAATTCAGCCGCCTCGGCTGGCCAGTCCGGATCCTCTACATCGACGATTGTTATGTCCCTATGTTTGAGAATCTGCAGGGCTACCAGATCCGGACCGCTTATGACCGTACGTTTTCGGACTACCTCTATGATGCCCAGAGTCTGCGCCAGCTCTCTGGCAAAGATCTCCATGCCAAGCGCAATCATGTGAACCGTTTTCTGCGCACCTATCCGGATTATCAATTTGCCCCACTGACACAAGCTGACGCACCTGAAGCGCTCCAACTGGTCCAGGACTGGTGTGAGGAGAAAGGCATCGACAGCAACGACATCACCAAAAGTGATTATCGCCCGGTCAAGATGCTGCTCGATCATTACGACGAGCTCCGTCTCAGAGGCGGTGCGATCCGGATCAACGGCAAGCTGGTGGCGTTTTCCATTGCTTCCGAACCTTACAACCGGACTGGTGTCATTCATGTCGAGAAAGCCAAGGCCGAATACACCGGCCTGTATGCAGCGATCAACAAATTCACGCTCGATGAAATCTTGCCGGATATCGAGTGGGTCAACCGGGAAGAAGACCTGGGGATCCCAGGCCTGAGGAAAGCCAAGCTCTCTTATGGCCCGAGCCGCCTGATCCACAAATACGAGGTCGTCCTGACACATGGCAACGCCTGAGTATCCTGGATATAATCAGGGGGCGCCCAAGATGAAACGCGAGTTTCGGCTCAGGACTATGATTGTTCCGCTGAGCATGATACTGGTCCACCTGCTGGTGATCGATATCGTCGCCAATCTCTATGCCCAATCCTACCCATGGCTGAGCTCGCTTTTGGGCTGGCAGGATCCTGCAGCTGTTCCGGAAGTGCTGGACATCCAGGATCTCATCTTGAAGGACTATCCCCGGATTTCTGTTCTCTACGGGCTGATCCTGATTCCGTTGTACAGCCTGATCCTCTTTTTCCGGCGCCTGAACCAGCGGGATGCCATCTGGCTGAAAAAACCGGACAAAAAATACCTTCTGCCAGCCCTGGTTTTTTCGATCGGCCTGTTAGGCGTGACGAACCTGCTTTTCTCGGGGCTGATGATTCTGGGCGATTCTGTTCCGGCTGTAGAACGCCTGATGACGGACTATCTGGAACAGGCCGAGGCTTTTTCACCTGCACTTGGCTATGGTTGGTTGATCGCCGGCATCACGTTCCTTGCGCCTCTCAGTGAAGAACTCCTTTTCCGCGGCATTATCCAGGGTGAGTTGCGCCGGGCCATGCCGGAATGGCTGGCTGTCGTTACCCAGGCAGTCCTGTTTGCGTTATTCCACATGCAGGCCGTCCAGGTCCTCTATGTCTTTATACCGGCTTTGGCTCTGGGGGCGATGTATGCTGTGACACGTTCGTTCTGGGTGCCTGTCCTGATGCATGTGGTGTTCAATTTCCTGGGCAGTGTTGTCCCGGCGCTGCTCAGCGGCCAGGAAAGCCTCAGCCAGGCTGTGGTCTGGTTTGAAGTCGCTTGTGCTGTCATCAGCATAGGAGTGATCTCCTATCATCGCCATCAGCACGAGCGAGGTTAATCATGCTGCGTTTTCTTCGCCGCCAGATCGGTTACCGCATCAAGAAACGGACGTTTGTCGTCCTGGCCTTGTCTGTGCTCATCACCGCTGCGGTGGCTGCCATCCTTTCTCTAGTGGCAGTCTGGCTGGCAGGCCCCGAAGACATCATCTGGGTCTCCATCGATGAGTCTGGCCGGCAGACGGATATTCTGGGCACTGGGATCAATTTGGAGCATGCGTCTTCTGACAACATCCTGAAGGATGCCTCGTTCGAGCCCGTTGCCTACAGGAAAATCCTGACAGTCTACGAAGGCGACGAACAAACGATCACGGTTGTGGATCCCCTGCTGGACCCAACCTTTTATGGCGATGGTTTTTTTGCAGGTGCTTCGGCTCGAGTCTTGTCCAATAACGCCGATGGCCTGTCTTTAAAAAAAACAGCAACCGTTTTGTCCTATCACAGCAATCGCATCGGGCCTTTCCAGTTGCTCCAACTGCCCGCTGACCTGCCGCCGGGCCGGGAAATCCTTGGATTTGCCGACAATGGAGAGGTGTCCATTGCCGTTGGTCAGTCAGGACTGGTCTTGCGCGGGTTATCCCAAACTCAGCCAGATGTGGTGGATGCTGGCACTCGTGCGGACCTGACGGATGTGACTGTGGTCAACAAGGGGTTTCTGGTCGCAAGCAGCAGCGGTGAGCTGATCTACTCCCAGGATGGGCAAGTATGGCAACCTTGGATTGACGCTGGCCCATCCCCTTTGCGTGCCGTTGCTGCCAGTGAAGAAGGACTGGTGGTTGCGGTCGGAGAAGGCGGAACCATTCTGGCCGGAACGGCACAGACTCTCGCCCCAGCTTTGTCGCCGACCCAGTCGAACCTGATCGATCTAGCTTATGGCAACGGCCTGTTCCTGGCCCTTGCTGAAGATGGCTCCATCTTGCGTTCGTCAAATGGCACTTTTTGGCGGACGGTCGATCATCCTGCTGTAGGTGGCCAATTCTGGCGAGCCCTTGCGTATGCTGATGGCGTGTTTGCCCTGGGCGGGGAAAACGGCCAGATTGCCTTCAGTGAGAATGGCCTGCAGTTTAATCCAGCCAAAACCAGTCCGGCTGTTGCGACTGCGGATCTGCATTTGCTCTCTCGCAACCAAGTGATCGTTCTCGGCCGCGACAACCGGTTCTACTATTCCAGCGATGGCGGCCAGACCTGGTCCGAATCCGACATTGATCCTGGACTGGACAGCCGCCGCCTCGATGTCCTTGGTAACCGCCAGATCGTCAGTTCGGACGCTTCTGGCCAGATTGGCATTGCCCCCCTGGTGATCGAAATCACGCTCAGCCAGCCCTTGGTTGCAGGTACTTTTACAGCGGGCGACCTGCTTTTTCTGGAATTAACCAGCCAGGAGATCCGGACGCCGGACAGCTGGGAGATTTTCGGTGCCAAGACATCCGAGCGGACCTTGCTGTCCGTGCCTGATGAAAGCGGACTGGCTTCGATGCACTTGGCCGCGCCTGACACGGCAACTGAAACGGATTCCGTTATCCTCTCTCAGACCATCGATCCAAACGCGCTGATGCGACGCCAAGGGAGCGATATCTACACAATCGAATTGTGGATGCGCCAGGAACAGATCCAGGATGCAACAGTACGGATCTGGTTGTCAGGCGACTTCCAGCCGATCGGCACCACGATCAATCATGTTGGATCGACCTGGAAAAAATACACCCATACGTTCGTTGTTCCGAAAAGTGTGATCATGAATGCAGATTCGGTCCGGTTCAACGTCAGTTTCTCAGGAGTGGGCGAATTATGGCTGGACAAAGTCTATTGGGGCCAGCCTGGCCTGAGTCTCAATGGCCTGGATGCTTCCCTGAATGAAAGCATCAGGTCCATCCAGCCCCCGGTTCTGCGCCTGGCCTACTTGCCACTCGGTTCAGCCCACCAGCCATCGTTCCAGTGGGCCAAATCCGCCGGTAACGAAGCCCCCGTCTACCAGGATGATGAATGGACATACGATGGCTCCCAGTCGCTCGCGCCTGCGCTGGAACTGGCTCGCGAGGCTGGTAGCAGTCCATGGTTCGTGATCCAGCCCGGCATGGGAGAGACGGAATTGCTGGGGCTGGTTGAATATTTGTCTGGGCCAATCACTTCCCCCTATGGCCATCTGAGGATGAACCAGGGGGAAATTCTGCCCTGGATCGAATCCATTGAACGCATGTATATCGAGTTTTCCGATACACAATCCCAGCTGCAGACAGATGCCATGCGGACCGGTTGGGTCGACTGGATGATTGAGGTGTTTCGTCAATCTCCCTACTACAATCTGCTTAAAAACAAGCTCATCCTGATTGATGGCATGTCCTATTCTGATGGCGTCTGGCGTTCCTCAGCTGATTATCACAGCTCCCAGGTCATTGGACTGTACCAGGGAACGAACCAGAATGGCATCCAGCCTGCAGTGGCAGCCTATTTTGACCAGATGCCGCGCAATCCGGCCCAAACTAGCCAGGGCTGGCATGAAATCATCAGCGTAGCCAGTTTGCATGGCTTTGAAGGGCTGCAGCCGACCTTGGCGGACCTGGTCCAATTGCAGTTGGAGGAGCTTGGTAACAGTGCCGGATTGGTCAATCTCGACCTCCGTGAGCCATGGGACAAAGACTACCGCCCGCAAGACGCCATCGCAGCCCGACTGCTGGCATTGCCCCAGGATAGCCGCCTGCTTGAGGCAAGCAGCCCGGACAGTGATGTCAAGGCCTACGCTTTTACCAGCCCTTACGGCAGAAAAATCCTGCTCGCCAATCTGGCAACCACCCCCAAATCTATCCGGATCACAGGATCCCTGGATGCAAAAGGCCTGCTTCTGACCGGCTATGACAAGGATGGCGTTCTCCTGAGGGAGCGCACACTCGCCAGCAGCCGGGAAACCATCAACATCCTGCCTGGCGGCGTAGCTGTACTGGAATCCACTCCGGAAAGTTGAAACATACATTTGATCCACCCGGTCTCGAGAAAAAATACCTGTTGACATCAACCTGCCTGTGTAATATTATAATCAGGCGCTTGGGTGGTTAGCTCAGCTGGTTAGAGTACTTGCTTGACATGCAAGGGGTCGGAGGTTCGAGTCCTCTACTACCCACCAAGACAGAAGTCCTGCGACTGTGAGGTCGCGGGACTTTTTCAATTTATGGATCCTTGCATGATAGGTGTGACATTTCATCTCAAAGATCGCTTATAATTAAGGCAGCAAACCATCAGCAGCGCACACGCACCGGAGGAAGCAAACATGAACTGGCTGATCTTCCTGGCCGCCTATCTCCTGATTGTTGGAGCGATTGGACTTCTGACGTATATCTTGAACAGCATCGGGCTGATGACCATTGCCCGGCATCGCCAGATCCAGATGGCTGGCCTCGCCTGGGTGCCTTTCATCGGCCAGGCTTACATCACGGGTGCCGTGGCGGATGCCCATGACCAACGTCATAAGGGGACAGATGGAAAACTCAGGTACTGGCTTCTGGGATTGAGTCTGTTCTTGATGGCATTGACCCCGACTCTGACAGTCATGATGATGGTCCTGGATGGCGGTTACCCGGACAACAGCACCCACCTTGCATTTCTCATTCCACTGCTCCTGACGTTGCTGGCTGGCCTGCCGTTCACCATCATCTGGTATATTGCCCATTTCAAGTTGTACAAATCCTGCCAGCCCGCGAACAGTGTCCTGTTTCTGGTTCTTTCTATTCTCTTCAGTCTGTCCCCGTTTCTTGTCTTTGCCATCCGCCATTATCAAGATGGCCAGCGGATCTTATTGGACCATCAAACCATTTAGGGAGGAATTGATCATGAAAAATCGCATGGCAAAACTCTTGCTCATTGTCCTGATTGGATCACTGCTGCTGACGATGGCTTCCTGTGGTTCAGGTAAAACACAGGAAACCGCACCTGCAGCTCAGCAAACAACAGCTGCAGCCGAACCTGCCCCGACAGAAACAGCCAAGGAAGCGGTAGAGACCGAGGCAGAAAAGGAAGACGCGTCCGGCGAATCCGTAGACATGGACATCAGTACCGATGACAAAAGTGTCGACTTGCCGGCAGATTATCCGTCAGACGTTCTGCCGGTCTACCCCGGCAGTTATGTCGAAAGTGTCGTGAGCATGGACAAGGGCTTCACGATCATAGCCCATTCCAAAGATGACCCGGAAAAATTGGTTGAGTTTTATAAAGACATCATGGCTGACGGCCAAATCACGGCTGAATCAACCGTTGATCAAGCCTATACGGTTTTTGGCACACTGGGGAAATACACGGTCCAGCTTACCATTGCACCAGAAGAAGAACGGGATGACTACCAGACGACTTATGCCCTGATGTTATTCCCCGCATGATGGCTTGAGGGTGCTTGTTTCAAGGCACCATGAAGTGCCTTGAGACAGCTTGAAGCAGATTGGTAACCATTTGCCTCGACAGGGCAGAAGATCTGCTTTATCCTGTACTTCATGACAAAGCAAGAAAAAACCTCCAATAGCCGTCTGAAGCGCATTCTGTTCCTGGCCTTGGGCAGTGCATCAGTTTTGTTGGGTTCCATCGGGATCCTGGTTCCTATTTTGCCCACCACTCCGTTTTTACTCCTGGCAGCCTTTTTTTACCTCAGAAGTTCCCGGCGTCTCTATGAGTGGCTCATTAACCATCGCCTCCTGGGCAAGTACATCTACCATTACCTGGTGCATAAAGCCGTACCACTCCAGACCAAAATGGGTGCGGTTGTGATTCTGTGGGCTTCACTGATCGCATCGATGGTTCTTGTCGATCCATTATTTGTCAGGATCATCCTTGCTGTAATCGGTAGTGCGGTTACAGTGCATATTCTTTCGTTGAAGACATTGCACACAAAACAGACTGGAGCTGAGATCACTGCCTCCAGACAAACAGATGCTGAAAAACATGTGGCAGAGAACCCTCCTGAGGGTCCTCTGCTATAATCAAGGCCAGATCAAGTCCTTCTTGCAACCAAAGGAGCCCATATGGAAGAAATCCGGATCATTTGCCCCGCCTGTGGCCAGCCCTTTCAGGCCGATGCAGCCAAAAAGCATGTCTTTTGTGTCAACTGTGGCACCATGGTCGACCGTACTGCAGACATTGAAGCTTTGGTGGGCAAGGCCCCCGCTTCACTATCAGACCAGCATTATGAAACAGTCAAAAGCGCCTTCGAAGCGGTCCGCTTTCCAGTCATCGACAAAAAGACTGGCCAGAAAGGCGACCGTCTGGTCGAGTTGTGGACGACGTTGATCTTTCACGGTCAAAACAGCCGGTCGCGCTGGGCTACCCAGGCTGCAACCAGGGACATTGGCCAGTTTTTTGAGCGCAAGATCTGGCAGGAGGTGCTCGAACAGGCTGGTCCGGACCGGTCTCGCCTGCTGATTGATGAATTGCTTGACTCCGCAGTGGTCTACCTTTCGGCTTGCCGCGATGATTCGCGCTATGGCAGCAAACTGCTCGGCATGGTCCGGATGAGCGGCGAGGCCGTTGTGGCAAAAACAGCCAGTGATATCTGCCAGAACATCATTGCCTTTTTGCTCCGGATCAACCAACCGGGTGAGACAGCGGCGATCATTCACGCCATCGTGATGGCGTTCCCGCGGGTTTTTCCGGCTCAGCGCCAGGTTCTGGCGGATGTCATGGCCGAACTGCTGACCCCGGAGGAGCAGACCACTGCTCTAACGCTGGTTGCCCGGGTTGCCGAGCAGAGCCGCCGCGGCTGATTGACCCGCCAGATATCCGGTCGAGCAGGCTGCCTGCAAGTTGAATCCACCGGTATCGCCATCGAGGTCAAGAATCTCTCCTGCAAAATAGAGCCCGGGAACAAGTCTGGACTCCAGTGTGGAGGGATTTATTTCGCGCAGGGCGATGCCACCGGCAGTGACCATGGCGATGTGGATTCCCTGGGTGCCTGTGACTGTCAGTGTCCAGTCAGAAATCGCCAGGGCGATCTGCTCGGCGCAGCGCCGGCCGGCTTGGGACGCCATGCGGTCTGCCTCGACACCTGCAGCAGCCAGCAGTGGTATGACCAGCCGGTGAGGCAGGAAGCCATCGAGGCAGTTCTTGATGTGCTGGCGTCCGCCATGTTCGAACTGTTCCAGGATGGCAGAAGCAAGTTCTGGCCTGGTCATGGATGGCTGGAGGTTGATGTGCAGACTGGCTGAGCCTCTGAGCTCGCGCGACAGTCGCAGGATGACAGGACCAGACACACCTTTGTGTGTGAGCAGCAAATCCCCGCGCCGGGTGACTGTCTTTTGGCCGGGCTGGACCAGACGGACTTCGACATCCGGCAATGACAGACCAGCCAGTTCCCGGATGTAGGGCTGCTCGATGATGAGAGGTGCAAGGGCTGGCCGGGGCGGAATGATCGCATGCCCGAGGTGAGCAGCCAGGCGATACCCATCACCAGTTGAGCCGGTTACAGGGTAGGTCATGCCGCCTGTCGTCAGTATGACAGCCGCGGCCAGGATGGTTCCCTGGCTGGTCATGATTTCGAAATAATCTGGTTTCTTCTCGATGGACAAGACCGCGCTGTCAGTCACCAGATGCATGCCTTGCTTCTGGCCGTAGCGGAGCAGGGCAGCGAGGACATCTCCGGCCTGGTTGGTGGTGGGAAAATATTTGCACTGGTGGTCGACCTGGCAGCGGACGCCAGACTTGGCCAGCAAGTCGAGCAGTTCCTCCCGGTACATCGTCTGCAACGCAGGGTAGAGGAACCGGCCCTGGCCGAAAAATTGCCCGATGAAGGTGTCCCGGTCAACGGCACTGGTGATGTTGCAGCGACCAGACCCCGTAATCAGGAGCTTGCGCCCGGGCTGATGATTTTTCTCCAGGAGACGGACGGCGGCCCCGCATTCGGCAGCACGACCGGCTGCGAGCAGACCGGCCGGACCGGCTCCGATGACAACAATAGGTAGCATGGCTTGACTCTTTCGTGTTTGATCGGCCCTATTATAGCACGATACACGGGTGTCAACCTTTTTTATCGAGTTGGCCCAAACGTCCTTCGCGGATGGTTGCCTGAAGCCAGCGCTGGGCAGTCAGCGGGTTTTCCGGGTTGTTTTTGCCGGATTGGATCAGGTCGGAATTGAGATAGCTCTCTTCCAGCATACTGGCCAGGATGAATAAATCGGCAGGTGTCAGCTGCAAGGCTTGGCAGAGCTCGACAAAAGTCCGTATACTGAGTTGTGCCTTGCCGTTTTCGATGATGCTCAGGTACGAGGCGTGGCAACCAGCCAGCTCGGCGACCCTTTCCTGGGTCAAACTGCGATTTTCCCGGAACAAACGTAGGAGCAGACCAATGAAAATATTGGAAAGATAAGCAGGCCGGGAATCAGACCGTCTGGATCGTGCGGAATGGGGTGTCTCTTTCATAAGCTTCTCCACCTTTTTTCTGGGGTTGGCAATGATCAAGGCAAGCCAGTTCAATTGAATTGATATGATTCATTTATATCAGGATATTCATGCATTTCAGACTGGGTTGTGAGGTTAATTATCACAATTCAAGCGTTAATTATACATGGTGTTGCGAAGTGCAACATAGAGGAGGGGACTGCATGCCAGAGACGGACCAGGAGAAGGCGATCATCGCCGGACTTACAGCTGAATCAGGGGAAGCGGCGCTGGATTTTGCCGAGCGATCTCTCGATGAACTGGCAGAACTGGCCGAAGCTGCCGGCGCGATGGTTGCAGGGCGGGCCTTGCAGCATCGCCAGGCGCCAGATCCGGCAACGTTCCTGGGTAAAGGCAAGCTGGAGGAAATCACCCGCTCAGCCGAAGCACTGGGAGCAACAACACTGATCTGTGATGATGAGCTGTCCGGATCACAGATCCGCAATATCGAGAATCTGACCGGACTGAAAGTGATCGACCGGACTTTTTTGATCCTGGATATTTTTGCCCAGCGCGCCAAATCCAGGGAAGGCCAGCTCCAGGTCGAACTCGCCCAGCAGCAATATCGCCTCAGCCGCCTGATCGGGCTGGGCCAGGCCCTGTCACGACTTGGAGGTGGCATCGGGACACGTGGCCCAGGCGAATCCCAGCTCGAATCAGACCGGCGCCACATCAACCGGCGCATCAGTACCCTGAAACGGGCACTGGCCGAGGTTGCCACCCGGCGCGACCAGACCCGCAAGCAGCGCCAGAGCCAGGACATCCTGACCCTGGCGGTTGTCGGTTATACCAATGCTGGCAAGTCGACCTTGATCAATGCCTTGTGCCAGTCTGACCTGCTCACCCTGGACCAGGTTTTTGCCACCCTGGATCCTGCTGCCCGGCGCCTGGTGTTGCCGGACCAGCAGCCAGTCATCCTGATTGATACGGTAGGATTCATCCGGAAACTTCCGCATCAGCTGGTAGATGCCTTTCGTTCGACACTGGAAGAAGTGACCCAGGCTGATGCGATCGTCCATGTCCTGGATGCTTCGGATCCGCAGGCAGAGATCCAGCGCGATGTGGTAGACCAGCTTCTGAATGAGTTGGGTGCGGGTGGCAAGCCGCGCCTGACCGTCCTGAACAAGATCGACCTGCTCGGACCCTTTGAACGGTCGGGCCTGCATGGGCTCACCGGCAAGGAAGAGACCCAGATGGTCAGTGCCCGGACGGGTGAAGGTCTTCCGGACCTTATCACAGCGATCGCCCGGCTGGCAGCCGAGCAGTTCATCCCGGTGGACCTGGTCTTGCCCTACGACAAGGCGGGCTGGATCAGCCGGATTGAACAGCAGGGCAAGATCGAATCGATTGAGTACACCGAAGCCGGAATCCAGATCAAGGCCCGGGTCCGGCCAGCGCTGTTCCACCCCTTGCAGCGGGAAATCAACAAGCGGTAAAATGGAAACCTAATGAAGCAGGAGGTGCCAGGCGCCAGGCCAACATGTGATGAACGAATTTGACCAGACTATCAATGACCTGCTGCTGGATATTTTTGACAAGATCCTGGTTACAGAAGAAAAGGCCCTGCGCCGGGGTAATTTCAGCGATATTTCAGTGGCCGAAATGCATGCACTGGAAAGCATCGGACCCTATGAACGGCGCACCATGAGCGAGACAGCAGCGACACTGGGTGTGACAACCGGAACCTTGACGGTGGCGATTGACCGCCTGGTCCGCAAGGGCTATGTGGAACGGCACCGTGATCCCAATGACCGGCGTGTCGTCCGGGTCGGCCTGACTCGCAAGGGCAAGCTGGCTTTCCGCATGCATAACAAGTTTCACAAACTGCTGGTAGACCGTCTCGTCAGCCCGCTGGATCTGGATGGGCGCGAGATCCTGCTCAAAACATTGCGCCAGATCGATCTCATCGTCAAGGAACAGTATGAGCGCTATGTTCTGTCAGATGGTACGGAGGATGAGCCATGACTGCCACTCGCCGGGAACTGGTTTTTTCACAAGTTGCAGAAACTGTCGCGACCATCGCTGGGGTCCCCATGGACCAGATTGCCGGTGAGACAGAATTGATCCGCGACCTCAACCTGGACTCCCTGGCCATGTATGAAATCGTCATCGACCTCGAGGAAGCATTCGATCTCAAGATATCCGACTCCGACCTGGACAAGATCCGCACCGTCAATGACGCTGTCCACTATATTCTGGCAGCCAGTCCGGCCGAGTGACGGTGTGGTGTCCGGTTATCACTACCTTTTCCTGATCAATCCGGCAGCAGGCCAGCCGAAACGGTCTGGCCTGGAAGACAAGCTGGCGGCTGCTGTTTCCTATGCTGGCAGCCCGCATGCGTGCGAGATCCGGCGGACGGAACGGGCCGGCCACGGCGCAGAACTGGCTGCAGCGTTTGCCCTGCGCCACGGTGCACAGGCTATCGTAGTAGCCTGTGGGGGTGACGGGACCGCCCATGAAATCGCCCAGGCCTTGCTGGGGACAGATGCCGCCCTGGCTATAATACCCCTTGGCACCGGGAATGATTTTGCCCGTGCCTTTCTCTCCAGTCTCGACCTCGACCAGCTGCTTGGCCGGATTGCCCGGCCCGAGATCCGCCCGATCGACCTTCTGGAGGTCAATGGCCGGATGTGCCTCAATATCACATCATTCGGCTTTGATACCCGGGTCCAGAGCCTGATGATAGCCATCAACCGCCGGCTGCGCTGCTTGGGGCGGCTGAGCTACCCGCTCGCCATTGTCATCGGCCTTTTGGGACACCGGACTTTTTCTTTCAGTTGTGCCCTGGACGGTGGTCCGAGGCAAAATGTCCGCTACATCCTGGCCGCTCTGTGCAACGGACGCTACTACGGCGGTGGATTCAATCCAGCCCCCAGGGCTAGCGTAGAGGACGGCAAGATCGAATGGGTCCAGGTTGATCCTCTGTCTTTGCCACGCATTCTGGGCCTGATCCCGAAATACAAACAGGGCCGCCACTTGGGCGACCCTGCGGTTCACAGCCAGAAGATCCGTTCGGGCCAGATCTGGGCCAGGCCAGGCCAGGTCCTGCTGGGCAATATCGATGGGGAGTTGTTCGAGGCAACGGACATCACGTTTAACGTACAGCCTGCTGCGATCCGGTTTGCATTTTTCTAGTCTCGGGTTCTATGGCTCAGGTTGCTGCCAGCCCGCGCATACGGCGGTAGGACTGTGCTTGGGTCTCCATCCATGAAACCAGTGCCTGGGTCATTTCCTTGGCGTTTTTGAATTCCCTGGGATCGAGTGGTTTGCCAAAGACGACGGTCACTTCCCGGCGCTTGCCGGTTTTGCGGTCGATCGGGTTGGGCCATTTCATGTGGCGGCTGAAAACCTCGTAGCCACCCTCAATGAAGACCGGCAGCAGGGGGACTTTGCTTTTGAGTGCGATGTAGGCGGCACCGTCTTTCATTTCACCGAGCTCGCCGGTGGGCGAGCGCGTGCCTTCCGGGTGGACGAGCAGGATATTGCCCTCCTCGACTTTTTTCTTTGCGATGATCAGGCCGCGGATGGGGTTGCCAAAGCGGTCAACGGCAATGCCGCGGCCGACTCTGACGATCAGTTTGCCGAACAAGCCATGCTGGTCCTCGAGATCCTTGGCCGTCAGGCTGGCCAGCTTTTTGAAGTGGGCTTTGGGCAGGAAGGCGCTGATCAGCATCCCGTCGACGTAGGTCTGGTGGTTGGCTGCAATGACATACGGGATCTGGGTGGGGATGTTCTCGGTGCCTCTGGCCCGCAAACGGACGATCAGGCGGGTGATGAAAAGTCCGCCGTAAAAGCCCAGGTTGCCGATCACACCACGGCGGATCGGATAACGGCTCTCCTCAGACTCGGAAATCGCTGCTGCAGGAGCGGGATGAGCAGGCATTCCAGCCTGTTTGTCTGATGGCGAATGGTCTGTGTTCAACGTGTAAACCTCCGGTAAAAGGCCCTGTTATCAAGGTTCCTTCGTTTGCAGGATACCACAGATATTGGTAAAATTGTAGAATTCCAGTCACACAAAAGAGGCACAGCAATGGAAAAACAAGTTGACTCCCGGTTGCCCGGTCACACCGTGACGCTCAAGGTCCGCTACTATGAGACGGATGCGATGGGTATTGTCCACCACTCCAATTACATCCGCTGGTTTGAGGTGGCCCGGACCGACTACCTGAGAGCGGTCGGATTGCCCTACCGCGAACTGGAACAGAGTGGGACCATGAGTCCTGTGATTGGCATCCAGTGTGACTACCTGCAAAGTGCCCGCTACGATGATGCAATCGCTGTCCGGGCCTGGGTCGCAGCTTACAACGGAGTCCGCCTGACCATTGCCTACCAGGTCATGCGGGATGGCCAGCTGCTGTGCCGGGGAGAGTCCCATCATGCTTTCCTGCACGATGGCCGCCCGGTGGCGCCGAAGCGCAGCCTGCCGCACGTGCATCAGGTGCTCAGCGACTGCTTGCAGCGCGACAGCCAGATTCAGCCTGATTCATGACCATCCGCCTCCTCTACGGCATCCAGTCGAGTGCGCTGAGGACACAGTGCCTGCGCGAGGTTTTCGACTACACGGGGCAATGGCCGGATAAGCGGGCGATCATCCTGGTGCCGGAGCAAGCCAAGCTGGATTTCGAGCAAGCCTACCTCCGGCAGTCTGGATCCACCAGTCTGCTCATGGCGGAGGTTTTGAGTTTCCGGCGTCTGTCAGCCCGATTGAAGGGTGAGGCTGGCCAGATGGCCGGCCCACTGCTGGACAAGACCGGCCAGGCCATGCTCCTGTACCGTTTGCTGACTGAAGCCCGCAGCGAACTGCGTTCCTATGCCCGGCTGGCTGACAAGCCGGGCTTCATCCGCCAGATCATGGCAGTCCTGGGGGATCTGCGCCGATACCAGATTGACGCTGATGCGCTTTCTGCCCTGGTCGAACAAATCGGGGACACGTCCCTGCAGGGGAAAGTCAGTGATCTGGCCTTGCTTTTGGACCGCTATGGCCAGGCTGTGCAAGACATGGGGTTCCATGATCCGGAAACCGAGCTGGACCATCTCCAGGAGCTGCTCTCCCAGGCACAGGGACCAGCCCGGATCCGGTTAGGCTGGCTGGGCCGTACGTCGGTCTGGGTCGCCGGTTTTGGTGAACTGCGAAATTTCACACCGCAGGAAGCGGCAGTCCTGGACCAGCTGGTCCGGCTTTGCGAACAGGTCACCATCACGGTGCTCAGTGATTGTATTCCTGCCGATGAGTGGGCGGTCGAGCAGGGTCCGGATCTGTTCCTGCCCGGACGGCGCACCGCGTACCAGCTGCAGCAGCGCTACCGGACTGGACGCGCGGTCCGGATCGAACCGGATTGGGTATCTGACGTCGCCAGCCTGGCCCATTACCTGGGGGCGCCTGCCGATTGGACAGCACCAGCCGGTTCCGCCAGCTCAAATCCTCTGGCCAGCCAGACAGGGCAGTCGGCAGAAACGGTTGATCCCCATGCAGCGCCCGGTTCGACAGGAAAAGCTTTTCTCAGAGTGGTCCTCGCCGCCCAGCCTGATGACCAGGCGACCTGGCTGGCCGGAGAAATCCGCCGTCTGGTCAGGGAAGAAGGCTACCGCTACCGCGACCTGGTTGTCGCGGTCTGCGATCCGGCCCAGGATCTGCCACGCCTCAAGGCTGCGTTCACTGCCGGCAAAATCCCATTGTTCCTCGACCAGGTCCGGTCGCTGGCCGGAACGGCCCTGATGCGCACCATCCTGGCCGTGCTCGACCTGTCCAGCCAGGGCTTTGGCCGTCTCCCGGTCATGCGTGCCTTGCGGGCCGGGCTTTTGATGGAAGACCAGAGGCAAGTGGATGAATTTGAAAACCATGTCCTGGCCCGGGGCCTGTTCCATCTCGAGCGATTGCTCGAGCCTCAGACCGAGGAACCTCCGGTTGTGGATATTTTCCGCCAGACGATCTTGCTGCCGGTTCGCGATTTGACAGACCAGATGCGAATGGCCCAGTCAGGCCTGGAACGGGTATCGGCCCTGACTGGCTATCTCGAGGCGACAGACCTGAAACAACGCACGTCCCAGCTGGTCTTGCGCCTGCACCAGGAAAATGACAGCGAAGGTGCCCTGGCCATCGCCAAATCCTGGAATGCCCTGGTCGATGTCCTGGCCCAGCTGGTCCGGTTTGCCGGCCAGGCGCCCATGGATCTGAAAACGTTCCGGGACCTGATTGCAGCGGGGCTGGACAATGCCGACAGTGGCGTCCTGCCGACGGCGCTCGACCAGGTTGCGATTGGCAATCTGGCCCATGCACGACAGCGCAGTGGCCGGATCTTGTTTCTGTACAATGCCCGTGCCAGTGTTTTCCCCCCGGGGACTCCCCCGGAAGGTCTGCTCAAGGACAGTGACCGGCAGAATCTGTCCAATCTGCTGGGACAAGTTCTGCCCAGTCATGCCCGCGACCAGGTTTTTGCTGATGCAGCCCTGATATTCGGACTGTTGACCTTGCCAACGGACCATCTGGTCATCATGGCCCCGACCCAGGACCCTTCGCCTTATATCCAGCGCCTGCGCGAGTGGAGCGGTCTGACACCGCTTCTGCTGTCTGATCAGATGGACGCGGCGGATGTCCGCCTATATTCACCTGAGATGGCGCAAAATACCTTGATCCTCCTGATGCACCAGTCGCTGGCCACATGGCCCCATACCCTGGCACCCTATCGGCCTCTGGTATGGGCTTTGCATCAACTGGGATACCCCCTGGACCTGGCATTGGCTCGCCTGGGTCAGCCGGATGCACGCCAGCTCCAGATCGAACCACAGCTGGTTGAGGCACGCTTTGGGTCCACCTTGCAACTGAGTGTCTCCCAGTTGGAAAAATACGCCGCCTGTCCTTTTTCCCATCTGGCGGCGCATGGAATGATGTTGCGTGAACGGGATATTTACGAACCACAGGCGACCGACAGTGGGATCTTCCTGCATGCCCTGGCGGAAAGAAGCCTGAATGTGCTGCAACAAGAGTTGAAAAGCCTGCCTGATGAGCCGGCCAGAAAAGAACGGATCGAGGCATGGCTTGCGGGCGGCCTTGATGGCGCCCTGCGCCAGATCATGGCGGAATTGCGCGGGGATAAACGCGTGGGCCTGTTTTTTGCGCCCGGGCTTCGGGCTTCGGTGGGGCGTCGCCTCGAGGGTGTCGCTCGCACGTCACTTGCTGCCCTGCTGCGCCAGCTGCTCAGTGAGCGTTTCACTCCGGCTTTGTTTGAGTGGGTGTTCGAGCCTGGCCGCGGCAATGCTCTCAGCCTGGATCTCCCAAATGGCCGTTCCATCCAGCTCAATGGCAAAGTCGACCGAGTCGACTGGCAGGAGAGCGACGGGCAGCGCCAGTTTCGCATCATCGATTACAAATCTGGCAACCAGAAGATCGAGTACGATGCCCTGTATCACGGCCTGCACCTGCAATTGCCTGCTTATCTGGCTGCTTTCCAGCAGAGCCATCCAGAGCAGCTGGCAGCTGATGCCTGCTACTTCCGGTTTGACCAGCCGATTGTGCGCCAGTCACCTGAAGAACAGCTGGACCCTGGTGATGTCATCCGTGAACTGGACCGGCGTTTCGCGCTGCAAAGCCTGGATCTGCCGGCAGACCAGCTCATCCGTCTCCAGGCCCATGTGCAGGAAAAGATCCGGCACTGGGCAACCGGTATGGTCCGGGGTGAGTTTTCGGCCCAGCCGAGCCAGCTCCCCAAATCAGACCTGCCCTGTGTCTGGTGTGCTTTCCAGAGTGTCTGCGGTTTTGACCAGAAAAAGGATCCTTGCCAGCGATTTGCACCGCTGGGACGCGCCAAGACGAACGATCAGGCCAGACTGAGCAGCAAAGAGGATTTCATGGCTCGCCTGGCTAAGCAGTACCCGGACGATGCTGGAGGTGGACATGCAGCTGACTGAAGACCAACAAGCAGTTGTCCAGGCCCCTGTGTCCGATTTGCTGGTATCGGCTGCTGCCGGTTCGGGCAAGACTGCCGTCATGACGGAACGGATTGTGCAGCGGATTGTCCGGGGTGAGCTGGACATCCAGTCTGTGCTGGTCATGACCTTTACGGAAGCTGCTGCGCGCCAGATGAAAGAAAAGATCGCTGCCAAGCTCGAGCAGGCCCGGGCTTCCCAGACGGATCTCCAGAAACGGCGCTATCTGGGCCGCCAGCAGACGCTGCTGTCCAGCGCTGCCATTTCAACGATCCATGCGTTCTGTCTGACGGTGATCCGCAATTTCAGCCATCTCGCCGTCGATGGCGCGGGCCAGCTCCAGGTCGAACCGGGCTTTTCAGTCCCGGATCCGCAGGTGGCAGACTTGCTGCTCAGGGAAACCCTCGACGATGTCCTGAACCATCGGTATGAAACCATCGATTTGGCGCCAGAAGGTGAAGCGCCTGCCTGGCAGGAGGCGTTCTATCATCTCGTCGACAGCTACAGCAACAGCCGTAGTGACGAACCACTGCGCCAGCAGGTGATCCGACTCTACCAGTATGTGCGCAGCCTGCCGGATTACCGGTCTGAGATGGCGAGGTATCAACAGGACCTGGCAGAGGCTTCCCGCGATTTTTCTGCCAGCCGCCATGCTGCAGTCCTGATGGCACAGGTGCGTGTGCTGCTGGGCCAGGCAGTCCAGTCTTTGCCGGAATTGCGCGAGCTCCTTGCCAGCGGCGTGTCCCTGATCAAGGATCCGGTGCGCAACCAGGCCTATCATGACCAGTTCCGGCGGATCGATGCGGGTCTTTTGCAGATTGCGGCCAAACTTGCACACGATCAGCCGGACTGGGATGAACTGGTCGTACTGGCCCGGGAACTGGATGACCTCGACCTGCCCCGCGCGGGGGGCAAGGATCCCGGCAAGGCGAGGATTCTCGAGCTCCTGCGCCAGAATCTGGCAGAATCGATCCACTGCCTGACCGGACAGTGCCGGACGGACACCTATCGCCAGCACTTCCTGTTTGACACCATCTGCCTGTTCAATCGCACCACCAATCAGATTGAGCAGGAGATCCGTTCCATGTTGCCCGCCATTGGACAGTTGTTTGATCTGGTCCTGGAGCTCGATGAACGCTACCTTGAACGCAAGCGCGAGCAGCGGCTGGTCGATTTTGGAGATTTTGAGCATCTGGCCCTGGGCATCCTGCGCCAGCCAGAGGCTGCTGATTATTACCACCAGCGCTGCCAGGAGATCTACATTGATGAATACCAGGATACAAGCAGCATCCAGGAGGCCATCCTGCAGGCCATCGCCCGGGACAATGTGTTCATGGTCGGTGACGTCAAGCAGAGCATCTACCGCTTCCGCCATGCCCGCCCTGGCATTTTCATCAGCCGCTTTGACCGGTACCGTCAGGCTGGCACGGGCAGTCTCATCACACTCAACCGGAACTTCCGCAGTGTCCCTGGCGTGCTTGGCGCAGTTAATGAAGTCTTTGCCCAGCTGATGTCGCCCGAGGCAGGAGAGATAGATTATTCGGATGGTCATGGACTCGTACCACACCGTGATGATCTTGGAACGGTACCGGTCGAACTCTGCCTGGTGCAGCAGGGGGAGGTCCTCGAGGCAGGGCCTTCCGGGTTGGGAGAAGATGTTTCTTTACAGCGTGACGGTACTCCCTTGAACGGATCAACAGCCGAAGGTGCTGCAGATCTCGAGCCCGATGGACTGGATGCAGCCGAGCTTGGCCTGTACGAACGTGAGGCGCGGGTGGTCAGCCAGCGGATCGTCCAGCTGATGGCGGAGCAGGCTGTGGAACCGCGCGACATCGTCATCCTGGCGCGCACGCGGGCGATCGTCCGGCTCCATGCTGCGGCCCTGCGCGATCGCGCCATTGCTGTCATCGAGGACACCGGCCGAGCCCTGTTTGATCACCCGGACTTGCGCCTGCTCAAGGCTCTGCTGATGACCATGGATAATCCGCGCCAGGACATCCCGCTGGCAGCCGTCCTCAAATCTGGCCTGCTAGGCTCTGCTTTCACACCGCGCGAACTGCTGGCCATCCGGGTGTCGGTCCAGCAGGCACAGGCTCCCTGCCGGTTTTTCCATGAGGCGGTCGACTGGTATTCAGCGCATGGACCTGATCCTGTCCTCAAAACGCGACTGATCGTTTTTCTCCAGGAGCTGGAACGATGGCGCGACCGGGAAAAATTCCGCAAAACTGGCGAATGGCTCGAGTGGCTGCTGGAGACAACCGGGTTTTTCCATCAGGTGGCTGCCCATGAAAATGGGGCCGAGCGATTGCGGGAGGTCCGGGCTTTTGTCGGTTGGGTGCATCAATTTGAAACGAACCGCGGCCGTGGACTGTTCGACCTGGTCCGCCATATGGAAAGCCTTGAACAAAGAGGCCTTGGCCAGGCACCCTATGATCTGGCCGAATCGGAACAGAATGCGGTCCGGGTCATGACCATCCATAGCAGCAAAGGCCTGGAATTCCCGCTCGTGTTTGTGGTTGGACTATCAGGGAACATCACGCCAAAAGACCAGCAGGACATCCTGATGGTCAGTGAAAGCCTGGGCGTCGGATTTGACTGGGTCGATCCCAGTGCCCATCTGCGCCGGACCACGCATCTGAAACTGGCCATGCTGGCTGAACACAAGGCCCAGACGCTGGCCGAAGAGCTCCGCCTGCTGTATGTCGCCATGACCCGGGCCCGCGACCGCCTGATCCTTGTCGCCATGCTGCCCAAAGGCAGCCAGAAAGCCTTGCTGGCACGTTTCGACCAGGCCCTGGCCTGGCCTGAACCGATCCTGCCTGCCCACCTCGTCTTGTCCGGACGTAGCTACCTGGACTGGCTGCTCATGGCCCTGGCCCGTCACCCGGACATCGACTGGAGCTGCCTTGCTGGCAAAGCAGCGGGGCAGCCGGAGAGCGAACCTGAGACTGAAACTGAGATCGGAACACCCATCACTCCCGGGCTTCCCGAGCCGACCCAAGGGGTCTGGGCTGTGCGGTTCTTGGATGTGCAGGATTATCTGGTCCCTGAGCATGATTCCTCCGGCCAGGAGGCGCTCCATGAACGAGAGTCGGTTTATGATGCAAGTCCAGCCGGTATCATGGATCTTCCGCACGCTGTGCGTACCTTTCTGGCAGCGGAACCTGTCCCTGAGGCTGAAATCCAGAAGGCCATCCACCGGATCAGCCTGGATTACCCGTTTTACAGTGCTGCAATAAGCCCGGTCAAATTATCAGTCAGTGAACTCAAACGCCGCGAACAGGATGAATCCCTTTTCGGGGAGGAGCAGACAATCGTACTGCCGGGACAAAATCCTGCGCTGGGGATCAATCTGGACCTGCATGACCTGTCAGTCCTGACTGAGATCAGCCAGGTGCCTGTCCAGGGAGCACGGCTGGGTACAGCGCTGCATCTGTTCCTGCGTTATCTGGACCTGCCACGGGCCCGGAGCGAAGCAAGCCGTACCGAACTGGAGCGACAGCTGCGGCATCTGGAGCAAGACCAGGTTGTGTCGCCTGACGAGACGGCTGCCCTGACTGGCTGGCTGGACGCGATCCTGGCCTTTGTTAGATCGGACCTGGCTGGCCGGATGGCGACTGCTGAGAAAGACCGCCACCAGCTGTACCGTGAAATGCCATTCACCCTGGCTGTGCCTGCGCGTTCTGTCTGGCCGGATGAAACGGCCTTTGCACCTGACGACCGGGCACTGGTCCAGGGCATCATCGACTGCTGGTTCCAGGAAAACGGCCAGGCCATCCTGGTTGATTATAAAACAGACCGCATCTCAGGCCAGCCGGGCCAGATCCAGCAGCAGCTCTGTGAACGCTATGGCCGCCAGCTGGATTATTATGCTCAGGCGATCATGGCTGGCACCGGGCTTTTTGTGGCCGAGCGCCTCATCGTCCATGTGCCAAGCCGCCAGATTTTTGCCTGCCCAGCCCAGGAGAAGGAAACATGATGATACCGCAATCGGAATCGAATGCGACACGCTGCGACCGGCCACTGGTGCTCAATGCGCTGGCGCTGTCACATCAGTATGCCCGCCTTCTGATCCTGCCAGGCGACACAGTGATCGATGCCACCTGTGGCAATGGTGGCGACACGGAATTTCTGGCCGGCCTGGCCGGGCCGGACGGCCATGTGATCGGGTTTGATATCCAGGCAGAAGCCATCGCACGGACGACAGACCGCCTGCAAAAAGCGGGATTGCTCGAGCGCTGCCAGCTCCATGTCGCCAGCCACGACCAGATGCTGGAACGTGTAAAACCGGGCGTACGCTGTGTCCTGTTCAACCTGGGCTATCTGCCACGCGGTGATCATGCCATCGGGACCCGGGCTGAGACGACTTTGCCCGCCTTGGACCAGGCACTGGCTCTTCTTCGTACGGGTGGCGCGGTTCTGATCTGCCTCTATTATGGAGGGGACAGCGGCTTTGAAGAGTACCAGGCCGTTCTGGACTACATCAGGACGATTCCGGTCCGGCAGTTTGCCGTGCAAAAAATCGAGATGGCCAATGCCACCAATTGTGCTCCGATTTTTATCTGTTGCGAGAAGCTGAAAGATTAGCCCCGGTTGTCAGGATTCGTCGGGTCGGCGGGTAGCCTTTGCCGTCTGGCCTGCTCGGCCTGGGCGGTCGCGCGCCGTGTGGCCCGGCTGCCGGCCGCTTTGTCAGCTGCACGGCGATGGGCAAAAAAGTCCTTGAGGATCTGGCTGCAGGACTCCTGCAGGAGCAGGCCTTGCCAGGCGACACGATGGTTGTGCTTCAAATCGAAAATATTGATGATCGAACCGACGGCTCCGGCCTTCGGATCGGTGGCGCCATAATAAACGGTGCGGATGCGGGCCTGGACAATAGCTCCAGCACACATGACACACGGTTCGAGCGTGACATAGAGATCGCAGCCATCGAGCCGCCAGGACTTCAGGCGCCGGCACGCCTGGCGGATCGCGACCAGCTCCGCGTGCAAGGTGACATCCTGCAAGGTCTCGCGCCTGTTATGACCGCGGGCGATGATCCGGCCCTCGTGCACGATGACTGCTCCAATCGGCACCTCGCCGATCAGCTCCGCCTTGTGCGCTTCTTTCAGGGCTGCCTGCATGAAATAGGCATCATCGTGCAGCCTGGTTGGCTCGTGTGTCACGGGTGTTCTGCGCTCCTTGCGGTCCAGTCTCTTTGACCCTATAATAGCATAATGTCCATAGATCCCAAGGCCGGCGCGGTTTTGAATCATCCGCTGCCGTGATACCATGACTAGCGAAAGAGGTACGCCATGACGCTCAAAGAAGGAAGATGCCCCAATTGTGGCTCGCTGCTGCAGCTGGATGACAAGAATACGCAGGGCCACTGCCTGTTTTGTGACGCCGTGTTCGACAGCGAAGTCGCCTATTCCATAGCCGCTGATTCGACCGGTGTGACCTTTCCCAATCTGCCCCAGCCCAAATACGAAGGGCCCAATCTCAATCCGCAGCTGAACAACGCCCAGTTTGCAGCTCGCGCCACCCAGGTGGAAACGACGAAGAAGCAGAAGGCGAAAGTCGAAACCAAACCAGCCCAGCCCACCTATGTGCCCAAAAGCGACATCAAGATCCCGGACTTGCGCCTGACGGTCAAGATGCGCCTGCTGTTGACCGGGGCGGCTGTCCTGGCTCTGGCCATCATCGTCGCACTCTCTGCACCGCCGATCATGAAACGCAACGATGTCCGGGCCCAGCTGATGGCTGCGATCCCCCAGATCAGCCCGGCCATCACGGATGTTGACAAAACCGTTGTCATCCACGGAGTTGCCAACCAGCGCCTCGAACTGGCACTGCCGGCTGCCATTACGGCAGAGGAGGCCGTCGCCATTTTCGACCGTTATGCCGACCAGCGTGCTGCCATCATAGGTGCAGACGCAGCCGATTTTTCTGCTTCGCGCAGTGGCTTGTTCGTCAAGATTGTGACGCCTGAGGGCGGTTTCCTGATCGAGCAACCGAAAAGCCAATCAGCCCTCGAGGATGGTTCTGCCATCCAGGTTCTCAGCTGATCCTGTCCGAATCCAGAGCCCATCCTGGAGGTTCGCTCGGCTAGCTGAACGGTGAAATCATCAAATGTGACGAAACAAATGATTAATGTTCACAGTTATTCACATTTGCGATTTATATTCTTAAAACTTAATTGCTAAACTGAATTCAGAGCAAGAGCAAGAGCGACGAACCTCCTTCTTTCATACTTTCTCCTCCAAACGAAACGGCCTCGGGTGTGGTGTCCCGGGGCCGTTTTGCTGTGGGCTGATTGCATCCTCTGGGAACCGCTGGTTCCCGCACTCACTCACTGTAGTGCCTGAGGAACTGGCGGGTCCGTTCGTGGGTGGAGTTGAAGACCTGCTCGGGCGTGCCTTCCTCGATGATCACGCCCTGGTCCATGAAAATGATCCGGTCAGCAAGTTCGCGGGCAAAGGCCATTTCGTGGGTGACCACGACCATGGTCATGTGCTCGGCGGCAAGCTGGCGGATGACCTTGAGGACTTCGCCGGTCAGTTCCGGATCGAGGGCTGAGGTCGGTTCGTCAAAGAAGAGGACCTCCGGCTCGAGGGCGAGGGCCCGGGCGATGGCAGCGCGCTGCTGCTGGCCACCGGAGAGCTGGAAGGGATAGTTCTGGGCTTTTTCGGCCAGTCCGAGTTTCTGGAGCAAGGCTGCAGCTTTGGCTTTGGCTTCAGTTACCTGCTGGCCGAGGACGTGGACGGGTGCCTCGGTGATGTTGCGCTCGATCGTGAAATGGGGAAAGAGATTGAAACTCTGGAACACCAGGCCGATCTTGAGCTGGATCGTTTTCAGGTCCGGTTTGGCTGCGTAGATGGAACGACCGTGAGGATCGTTTTTGCACAGGACCTGGCCACCGACCGTGATGTTGCCGCTGTCCGCCTGCTCGAGCTGGTTGATCAGGCGCAAGAGGGTCGATTTGCCAGATCCCGAAGGACCGATGATGACAACGACTTCGCCGCGGTGTACGGTGAGGTGGATCGATTTGAGGACCTCGAGAGTACCGAATTTTTTGGCGAGATTTTCTACAGAGAGGACTATATCGGAAGGCATGGCCGGATCTCCTTTGTCAGATGCCGCATCAGTGGCGATAGTAGCTCAGCTTCTTCTCAAAACGGGAGAAAACCAGGGCGACGAGGCTGTTCAGGATCAGGTAGATCGCACCGGCAGCGATGATCGGCTCAATCGAAACCAGGCGGGAGGTCGAATTCTGGGCGGCACGGAACAGTTCGGCCACACCGATGATCTGGGCCAGGGCGGTGTCCTTGACCAGAGTCATGGCCTCACTGGCCGAGGGCGGGAGGATGCGCTTGATGACCTGGGGCAGGACGATGCGGGTGAAGGTCTGGCCGCTGGTGAAGCCCAGGACATGGCCAGCCTCGAATTGGCCGCGCGGGATCGATTCGAGCCCGCCCCGGAAAATTTCTGCAAAATAGGCGGCGTAATTGAGGCTGAAAGCCAGGATGACGGCAGAAAAGCGTCCGATCGGGATGCCGAGGACAAAAGGCGGGAAATACATGAAAAAGATCAGCTGCAGGATCAGAGGCGTACCGCGCATTATCAGGAGATAGAACCGGACGGGCAGCTGGATGATCCGCACGGTGGACTGGCGCAACCGGGCGACCACAATGCCGAGTGGAATGGAGAAGACAAGGGTCAGGACAAAAATCTGCAGGGCACGCCAGGTGCCTTCGAGCAGGTAGGGGAGAATCTGGAATGTGACCATGCGAGCATCTCCTTCGTGAAAACCGGGAACAGGCGTGGATGAGGCTGGAAGAAAAAGTGGGCGGACAGTTGAAAAGCCTGTCCGCCCGTGTGTGTGACTTGTGACTGTGATTCTCAGGCTGCGGCTTGAAAACCAGCGACGATTACTTGCCGATGGTGGTGATGTCTTTGCTGAACCATTCCGTCGAAATCTTGGCCAGGGTACCATCTTTGGCCATGGCTTCGAGCTGTTTCTGGACTTCGTCGCGCAGGGCCTGGTCGGCTTTGCGGAAACCGACGCCGTATTCTTCTTCGGCGAGGGCTTCATCGAGGATGCGGTATTGCTTGCCTTCGCGGGCGATGTAGTAGCCGGCGACAATTTCATCGACGAGCAGGGCATCACTGCCGCTGGCTTTGAGATCGAGCAGAGCGGTGACATTGTCCTTGAGCTCGATGACTTCACCCAGGGAGGACTTGAAATCGGGCTTGGATGCGAGCGCTTCAGCTGCACTGGACTCAGCCTGCAAAGCCAGTTTTTTGCCAGCAAGGTCGGCCAGGGACTGGACGGGTGAATCAGCCAGTACGATGACGATCTGGCGGTTCTTCATGTAGGCCTCGGTCACATTGGTTTCCTTGAGGCGTTCATCGGTGATGGTGTAGCCATTCCAGATGCAGTCAATGGTGCCGGCGTTGAGTTCGTTGAATTTCTGGGACCAGTCGATTGGCTGGAGCTTGAGTTCAACACCCATGCGTTTGGCGACTTCCTTGGCGACATCGACATCAAAACCGACAATTTCATTGGATTCATTCCGATAGCCCATGGGCGGGAAGGCGTCGTCCAGACCCAGCACCAGGGTTTTGGCATCCTGGACCTTTTTCAGCGACTGGTCACCGCTGGCAGCCTTGGCACAGCCGGTGGTGAGCACGGCCAGGACCAGGATAAGGGAAATCAAAGTCAAGAAAATGCGTTTGTTCACGTTTCTCCTCCTGTCATGTGAAAAAATGGGTTAAAATCAACATTTCAATCCCTTGCATTGTAGAAGAAACGCGTCGTGAGAGCAATAGTTTAGCGTGATAAAGTGATGCAGTGAAACGCAAGAAAGTGCAAAAAGTTGACCAGAGCTTTCCTTGCTCCGGTATCCAAGTCCCGCTAGACTTAAATCGAACCGGGCATGGAAATCTAGCCCTGGGTTCAGATACATGGAGGAGAACCAGACACATGCTCAAGCAAAAAGCCCTCTTGATCCTCGTCCTGGCTTTGTCAGCTCTGCTACTTTTGCCGCTGACTGCATGCCAGTCAACCGCAGCGACATCTGCCACCACATCTGCAACCGCAGCCGAAACCACTGCGGCTGCAACGACCACAACAGAAGCGACCACCGGCTTCCCGGTTGAACTGGTCGATGCCACAGGCACCAAAGTTACATTGGCAGCCGCGCCCCAGTCGATCATTGCAACCACTGTCTGGGCGGGCGAAATGCTCCTTGACCTGGTCGATGCCAGCCGGATCACGGCCCTGTCTGCCTGGGGTGATGACCCGGTCCTGTCCATGACCGCTGACAAGGCTGCTGCAGTCAAGAACCGAGTCGATATTTCATCTCCGGAATCCATTGTGGCCCTCAATCCCGACCTCGTCATCATCGATACCTTCTCCAATCCGGATGGTTCCCTGAGCAAGACTCTGACTGAAGCAGGCATCCCCGTCGTCCAAATGGAATCACCCACCAATTTCACCATGATTGCCGATGCGATCCTGACCCTGGCCCAGGCTACTGGTGAAGTCGAACGTGGCCAGGCCATGGTCGCTGAAATGAACCAGACTCTGGAAACCGTCGCCAGCAAGGTCGCCTCCGTTCCTGCCGATGAACGGGTCACGGTCATGTTCTATGAAGACTATTATGATCCGACCGGTAACAGCGCCAATATGCTCGCTGCCTACGGAGTTGGATCTCCGTTCCACGCCATTGCCGAGGCAGCTGGCACCGTCAATGTCTGCAATGTGGCAAACTATAGCCCGGTTGCCAAAGAGAAGGTCGTCGGTGAATGGCAGCCGCAATTGCTGGTCATCCCTTCCTCGACCTTCGACGAAAATTTCAAAGCGGTGGAGGATAGCGGCGAGATGCTGAAATCTGCCATGATGCTGGATCCGATTCTGCAGACCCTGCCTGCGGTCCAGAATGGCAAGATCCTGGCCATTCCGGACAAGTACCGCAGTTCGACCTCGCACTACATGGCTGTGGCTGTGGAGTTGCTGGCCCAGGCAGCGTATCCGGACCTTGTCCAGTAAGCTGTCGCCCCGCAAATCCCTGAAAAACTGGAAGCTCGGCCACCTCGCGGTGGCCGGGCTGGTTGCTTTGCTGGCGACTACCATCCTTTCAGTCGCATTGGGCACGGTCTATGTCCCGCCCCTGACCATCGTGAAGAGCATGGCCCAGGCACTTGGCCTGGCGGTGGGACAGCCGGCGGACCAGACCAGCCAGATCCTGATCGTCCTGATCCGCCTGCCGCGTGTCTTTGCCGCGATTTTCGCCGGAGCCGGGCTGGCGCTGGCCGGCACTGCGATGCAGGGCCTGTTCCGCAATCCCCTGGCCGAACCAGGCATCCTGGGCGTCTCTGCTGGTGCGAGCCTGGGGGCACTCATCGCCATTGCCTTTGGCACCTATACCTTCCTGGCTCTGCCGGCCTTCGCTTTTGCCGGTGCACTGGCTGCCGTCCTGATCATCCTTGGCTTGTCATCGTTTTCTGGCAGTTCGGGCCAGACGACGGTCCTGATCCTGGCCGGCATGGCCGTGGCGGCCTTTTTCTCAGCCCTGACATCCCTGCTGCTGGTCCTGGCCAGTGAATATCAGGTGTCCAGCTACATTTTCTGGACCCTGGGCGGCCTTTCCAACCGGCGCTGGGAGCATGTCCAGCTGATGGCTGTTCCGGTTCTTCTGGCTGGAACCTTGCTGTTCCTGCGCGGCCGTGACCTGGATATCCTGCTGCTCGGCGACGAGACCGCCCGGACGCTGGGTGTCGCTGCCAGAAGAACACGCATCCTGACCGTCTTGCTCGCCTCGCTTCTGACGGCGATCATAGTCTCAGTCACGGGACCGATCGGCTTTGTCGGCCTGATCGTGCCGCACATCATGCGCCTGATCGTCGGTCCTTCCCATCGCCGCCTGCTAATGGCCTCTGCCTTTGGCGGGGCGATTTTCCTCCTGTTGTGTGATCTGGCGACAAGGCTGGTAGCGATGCCGCGCGGGATCGAACTGTCGGTCGGTGTCACCACTGCACTGGTTGGAGCGCCGTATTTCATGATCCTTTTGATCCGCTCGCTGCGGACGCACGCTTAAGGAGGTGGACCGCATGCCAGAGCCGATCCTGGAGTGCCAGGGGATCACCTTCGAGGTTCGACTGCCTCAGCCGCGCATGATCCTGGACCAAATCAGCTTTTCTGCCCGGCCGGGCGAAATCATCGGTATTTGCGGACCCAATGGCGTCGGTAAATCGACTTTCCTCCGTGTGCTGGCCGGCCTGGTCAAACCAACGGCTGGAGAAGTCCGGATCCAGGGCAAGCCCCTGCACCATTTCAAGCCGCGCCAGCTGGCCCGTCAGCTGTCTTTTTTGCCGCAGGATACGGTAGTGCCCTTTGATTTCAAGGCCAAAGAAATCGTCCTGATGGGCCGCCACCCTTACGCGTCCAGTCTCGCGGCCTGGACGGATGAAGATCAGGCTGTGGCCCAGGCTTGCATGATCCAGGCGGAGTGTGAGGCTGAAGCGGATCAATTTGTCACGACCTTGTCAGGTGGCGAACGTCAGCGGGTGATGATCGCACGGCTCCTGGCCCAGGATACGCCGATCGTGCTGCTCGATGAAATGACTGCCAGCCAGGACATTCGCCATGCCAGCCAGCTGTTGCACCTGGCCCGCCAGATGGCCGATGCCGGCAAACTGGTGATCCTGGTGTTGCATGACCTGCGGGCTGCTGCACGGATCTGCAGCCGTGTCTGCCTGATGCACGAAGGCCGCATGGCCGCCGATGGCGATCCCATAGAAGTCCTGCACGAGGGACATATCGCCTATGTCTATGGTGTCCGGGCCAGAACCTTCACCAATCCGCTCGGGCAATGGGATTTTGACCTCGAGGAAAACCAGACTGAATCGTCATGAACGCGTAACCCCCAAGCCTTGTCTTTTACCGTGCAACATCCCCTATAATAGAGCTGTAGCCCCGGCAGAGTTGCCGGACGCTTCAGCTTTTTTACAAGACAGGGGGGAACCGGCATGAATACTTTTACCCGGTCGATTGTCCAGATTTTCAAAGGCGCAGCCCGGGCTTTCCAGACGTTCCCGGCGACGATCGCCAGTGCGCTGGCATTTGCTGCCGTGACCATGGTCCGGATCCAGCTCGACTATCCGATCCAGGATGCGTATCAGGAGATCATCACCAGCTTGCAGTGGGCCCTGGCGTTGTCCGGTGTCCTGAGCATGGCCGCCATCACAGGCGTCCAGAGCCGGTTCAACCAGCGCCAGGCGTTTCTTTTCGCCAACTTGCTCGGTGCTGTAGCCTTAGCTGTGACCTTTCTGGCGCTGTATCTGCCGTCAGACCTTGTCACTGGGCTGGCTTTGTCCCGAGTCGGCGTGGCCATTCTGGTCAGCCTGTTTGCGTTCATCGTCCTATCTGCCTATCCACCCGGCCAGTCCGACTTTGCCCGCGCCTTTTTCATGACCCACAAGGCCTTTTTCATTGCCCTGATCTATGGGCTGGTCATCATGGGCGGCACATCTGGTGTGGCGGGCGCGATCAAAGCCCTGATTTACCGTGACCTGAGCGAAAAAGTCTTCATGCACATTGCCACCTTGTCCGGGGTCCTGGCTTTTACCCTGTTTGTGGGGTATTTCCCGGATTTCCGTAAAGGCGTGGTTGATGAACGACGTGAAACAGCCCAGAAGCAGCCGCGTTTCATCGAAATCCTGTTCGGATACATTGTGATTCCGATTGCCCTGGCTCTGACGGCTGTCTTGCTGATCTGGGCTGGACGCGTGGTGATCACCGGAAACTGGCCCCAGTTCTCCCAGCTGGCCAGCATCGCCACAGCCTACACCATCGGTGGCATCTGGCTCCACATCATGGTGACTGCGTATGAAACGGGCCTGGCTCGCTTCTACCGGCGTGTCTATCCGATTGCCGCGCTGGTGATCCTGGTCTTTGAAGCCTGGGCACTGGTCGCACGCCTGCGCCAGGCTGGCCTGAAAATGACCGAATATTCCTTTGCCCTGATCTGGTTGATCGCACTCGTCGCGGCCGTGCTCCTGATTGTCAGGAAAGCCAGGGCCCATGTGCCGATCGTGGCCCTGATCTGCCTGGTGGCGGTGATTTCAGTTTTGCCGGGCCTCGGCTACCATGCCTTGCCGGTGACTGCCCAGGCCAGCCGCCTGGAGAATCTCCTGGCAGATCAGGGGATGCTGGCAGATGACAAGATCCAGCCTGCCACCACAGAACCAGACCGGGCTACCCGGGAAGCGATCACGGATGCAGTCCTGTACCTGGCCTATGCGGAAGATGCCAGACTGCCGGAGTGGTTCGATCCTGCTCTGCGCAATACGGAGAACTTCAGATCCATCCTGGGTTTTGAACAGGTCTGGGCTGACTATGACCCCGGCATGCCATTCAACTACTCGACGACTTTCCTGACCTTGCCCGAGGGTGTCATCCCGATCGAAGGCTATCAATGGGCGATCAGCCTGCAAAACCAATTCGACTACGGAGTCGCCCCGATCCCAGTCACTTTGGCTGGCCAGAAAGGTCAGTACACCATCAATTGGTCGGTCAAAAGCAACAATAATTTGCCAGTGATCAAGATCATGCTCGCAGACCAGGTACTGGTTGACCAGACCTTGGCCGAGTACGCCGAAGACCTGGTTGCCAAATACCCATTGAGCTCGGGTGGCAAGCAAACCGCTGCCTCCTTCGATGATATGACTTACGAACTCTC
>DIGA01000063.1 GCA_002419365.1 Mageeibacillus sp. UBA5734
ACTAGAGTAAAAACCAAGTGATGCTGATTCATCCTCTGGTTTGATTGCTTTCAAAGATGTAAATCTATTCGGCACCTCCGTTTGCCTATTGGCATTCCAACCCCATGCTACTATTGTTGTACGGCTCAGATTAACAGGTTTGCCTTCAATCCATTCGCCGGTGTATGTCTTATCGAAAAGCTTATCAAAAAAAACCCCCTTGCCGTGATAGAAGCCGTTAGCGAAGCTGCCTTCATATTTTTTCAAGCCATTAAACCAGTAATTGGTTCCATCGCCATGAAACTTTCCTTCTTTAAAGCTACCTTCATACATTTTGGGTCCGTTTTTTTTCTCGTGCTGATAATAATAAGTACCTTGTCCGTTGCGGGAACCATTCACCCAGTTACCCTTATATTCTACCCCGCCGTTATTAAAGTAATAGGAGGTTCCAAAGCCATTTTCAGCTCCATCCTTCATATCGCCTTCATAACGAATGGTTCCATTGGAATAAAATATTTTCTTTGTAAACAGTGCCATTCTGCCCATCTCCTTTTTTTTGCACATTATCTGCAAATCACGGACGAATTGAATGTCACGATCGAGTTTTTCTAGATCAGGGTATTCATTTGTTAATAGTTTCATTTTAGCAGATTGTTCAAATGCTTTCAATTTCATGGCATTATATGTGGATATCAAATCTTCAAACGATCCCCGACATCCAGCCTGACCACTTGTGCTCACTTGTTTTCGAACCTGATCAACCGAACATGTCATTTTCGCCGTTGATCTGTTCTCTTGAGTTTCCAGGTCATGATGTATGCCCACTCCATGAACTACAACCTGAGCCAAAAGCTCATTTTCACCCAAAAATAACCCCGTTCAGTCAACGTTCGCCGCCGTTTCGCCGACAACAGAGGCGACCAGCAGGAACGGCTCATCAGCCCACTATTCAGCTCCAGCCAAATTCGCTACAATGACTCCATGCGTGCGAAAATTAAAACATTCAGTATCATCATTGTTTTTGCCATCCTGTTGCTGACAGGGCTATTGAGTTACCAGGATTACGGCCTGTCAACCGATGAAGAAGCGTGCCATTTCCGTGCCGTGGTCACAGCCAAATACATCTCCGAAACAGTCGGCCTGAAGGTCACTTTCCCAGACACTATCCCTGCCATGGCTGATTATTCGGACCGGGATCATGGCGTCCTGTTCGATCTGGTCGCGTATGGCCTGGAAAGATTGCTCGGCTTGCAGGATTCCAAACAAATCTTCATTTTCAAGCATCTATTAACCTTTCTTGTCTTCTTTGCCGGGCTGATCGCCTTTTACCAGCTGGTCACGCGCCGGTTGAAGGACTGGCGCTGGGGGCTGCTCGGTGCCGTAATGCTGTTCTTGTCGCCGCGCCTGTTTGCCGATGCCTTCTACAATGCCAAGGATCTGGTCTTTATGGTGACTTATCTGATCGCCATGTCCACAGCCAGCTCGTTGTTCGAAAAGCCCACCCTGGGACGTACGCTGGTGCATGGTCTGGCTACGGCAGTGGCGATTGCCACCCGCGTCATGGGCATCGTCCTGATCCCGGCAACGATCTTTTTTCTCCTCCTGCCGCAGAAAAGGATCTACATCGCACCTGAACCATGGTCCAGACGATTGGGCCGCATCGCTGCTTATCTGGCAGTCAGCCTGGTCTTGACCATCCTGTTCTGGCCGATGCTCTGGAGCAATCCCCTCGAGAATTTCGCTGCAGCTTTCCAGAGCCTGTCTCGGTTTGAGCGCTGGTCCAAGGAAGTCCTGCTGATGGGCCGATTTTATCTGTCGACCGATTTGCCCTGGTATTTCTCCCTGGTCTGGATCGCGCTCACGACACCCTTACTGTATCTGGGACTGTTCCTGGCCGGCTTGGCCGATTGGCTCCGCCGTGTGCTCATCCAGCAGAAACTGCGGTTCTGGCAACAATCTGAGGCCCTCGCAGACACCTTTTTCCAGGCGCTGTTCTGGGGTCCCCTGGTCAGTGTCGTGATCTTCAATTCCGTCCTGTATGATGGCTGGCGCCAGCTCTACTTCATCTACCCGGCATTTCTGATCATCGCCCTGACAGGGCTCCAGACACTCAGCCAAATGTTCAATGGGAAAAAGCTCATCTGGAACGTTATCCTTGCTGGGATTGTCACGCTAAGCCTCGGATCGACAGCTATCTGGATGTTCCGGGCCCATCCGCTGCAGAATGTCTACTTCAATACCCTGGCCAGCAGCGACTGGCGCAGCCAATACGATCTGGACTACTGGGGGCTGGCCAACCGGGCCGCTCTGGAAGCCATTGTCGCCTCTGATCCCAGCGAACAGATCCTGATCGCAGAAATCAGTGCAGCAAGTGTCTCTGAGAGTTTCCGCATCCTCGAGCCACAGGATCGAGCCCGGCTGAGCCTGATCCCATTCGATTCCGTAGCCAACTCGGCTGCAGCAGCCCCACAACAGCCGCTCTATGTTTTCAACAATTACAAGCGGCAAAAAGACCCGGACATCCTGGACCGGGATCCTGCCTATGTCCGCTTCTACGAAAAAAAGGTCGCCGGCGAAACCATTCTGACTGTTTATCAATGGGTCGGTCCCAGCAACGAGGTTCATCCATGAAAGCACTTTCCGTGATCGTGCCCCTGTACAATGAGCAGGACAATGTGGTTCCGCTGCACCAGGAAATCGTCAAGGCGCTGAGCGGCCAATGCGAATTCGAGATCATCTTTGTCGACGATGGCAGCACAGACCAGACAGCCCAAATAGCGCGCACTCTGAAGCCCCTGAAATACATCCAGCTGCGGCGAAACTATGGCCAGACATCGGCCATGGATGCTGGCATCAAAGCCGCCCGGCACCCCTACATCGCCACGCTTGACGGTGATCTGCAAAATGATCCGGCCGATATCCTCAAGCTGGTGGACTATCTGGAAGCCCATGACCTGGATGTTGTGTCCGGCTGGCGCAAAAAGCGGCACGACAGTCTGGCAAAAAAATTCGTCTCGCGCGGTGCCAACCTGCTGCGCAGCATTCTAGTCAAAGACAACATCCATGACAGTGGCTGCACGTTGAAACTCTACAAAAAAGAATGCTTTTCTACTGTCACCCTCTACGGCGAAATGCACCGTTTCATTCCAGCGATTTTGAAAATCAAAGGCTATAGGGTCGGTGAACTGGAAGTCAATCACCGGCCGCGCCTGCGCGGCGTGACCAAATACAACTGGAAACGGACAATCAAGGGATTCCTGGACATGATTTCGGTCTGGTTCTGGAACAAGTATGCCGTCCGGCCACTCCATCTGCTGGGTGGATTCGGCCTGGTCTCACTCGGACTGGGATTTGGCTTTGGTCTCTGGACGGTCTTGCTCGCCATCCAGGGGATGGATCTGTCCAACAGCATGCAGCCCTACATGTCGCTCTTTTTCATCGGCCTGGGCTTCCTGTTCCTGATGATCGGTCTGATCGCCGACATGATGACCAAGATCTACTATGGTCTGAAAATTGAAACGCCGTACAACATACGCCAAGTGATAGATACTGAAGTTCAGCTGGATAAACCGGCCGCAAAAAAAGGTGACGAGGATGAATGCTGCGATGAATCCTGAATCGAAACAGACGGTGCTGCAATGGATCCAGTCGTTCTATCTCAGGCACAAACAGGAGCTTTTGAGCTATCTGGTTTTCGGTCTGTTGACAACCGTCGTCAATGTCGGTGTTTTCAACCTGCTTTTTGTGCTGAACGTAAAGTACCAGCTCGCCAATCTTGCCGCCCTGATCCTTGCGAAACTGTTCGCCTATTTCACCAACAAGCACTTCGTCTTCAAAACCAAAACCCGGCAGGGATTTGATTCGATCCGTGAATTCATCCGGTTCGTCTTCGCCCGTGGTTTCACCGGTCTGGTCGACTATTTCGGACTGATTTTCCTGGTCGAGATCGTGTCCTTCGATCCAGTGTACAGCAAATACGGCCTGCAGGTCGTGGTGATCGTCCTGAACTACATCCTGGGTAAAAAGCTCGTTTTCACCAGTAAATAACCCCGCTCAGTCCACGCTTGCCGCCGTTTCGCCGACGACAGAGGCGACCAGCCCGCGCAGCTCACCCAGACCGGTCCGGTTCAGAGACGAGAAGGCGATCAGGTTGACGTCTTCTTCCAGATCCAGCCATTTCGTCATGGCTTGGACTTGCTGGCTGATTTGCTGGCGTGACAGCTTGTCGCATTTGGTCAGGATGACCCGGTAGGGTATGTCATTGGCCTCGAGCCAGGCGATCATCTGAACATCGAGTCCGGACGGCTCGTGGCGGATGTCGAGCAAATGCAGCACCAGGGCGATCGGTCGATCACCGGTCAGATAGGTATCGACCAGCGAGGAGAAGTCCGTTTTTTTGTGGTGGCCAGTCTTGGTGAAGCCATAGCCGGGCAGGTCGGTCAGGTAGAGCTTGTCTTCAACATTGAAATAGATGACCAGCTTGGTTTTGCCCGGCGTCGAGCTGACGCGTGCGAGCTGTTTCTGGCCGGCGATTGTATTGATCAGGGACGATTTGCCAACATTGGAGCGCCCGGACAGGACGACCTCCGGCAGGCCATCCATTGGACATTGCCCGAGGTTGGCCGCGACCCCAACGAAGCGAGTTTTACGAAAATTGAGTGACATCCTGACTCCAATCGGTAAAAGGCCAGTCTTTCGGCCTCTTTCATAGCAGTAATTTTCCGACCTGCACAACGGGGTGCGAGTTCCCGCGGCAAGTAAAATCGATTATAATGATTGCGTCCAATGATGTAAACGTGCTGGAGGCGTCTTGATGACCGTGCCGAAACCGGCTGACGACCGTAATTACTATATCTATCACCAGTATGGCGACAACCCGATGCATCCAATTGGCCCGATCGGCCTGATCATGCACCATGTTGACCCCGAACTGGCAGATTCCGTCAATTATTTCCTGCGCAACCGTCGCACCATCTATGTCGGCCGCCATCCCGAGCTGGCCCAGAACCCCGGCTTCATGCGGTCCGACTACCGCATCCCCGTCGCCACCCCACGTTTCAGCTCCGGCGAGGGCAAAGCCCTGATCCAGCAGTCGGTCCGCGGCCATGACCTTTTCATCATCACCGACGTGATGAACTACGCTGCAACCTACCCCTGGCGCCACAAGGCCAACGAAATGACTCCGGATGAGCATTTCCAGGACCTGGTCCGCATCATCCTCGCCGCCAGCGGCAAAGCCCGCCGGATCAACGTCATCATGCCCTACCTTTACGAAGGCCGCCAGGACCGCCGCAGCAGCCGCGAATCACTCGACTGCGCCCATATTCTCAAGCAGCTCTTCTCGATGGGCATCACCAATCTCCTGACCTTTGAAGCCCATGACAGCCGTGTCGACAACGCCGTCCCCGGCCATGGCTTTGAAAATCTCTCCACCGCCTACCAGCTGATCGAGGCCATGCTCCACCGTGTGCCCGACCTGCGCCTCGACGGCGAGCATTTCATGGTCGTCTCCCCTGACGAAAACACCATCAGCCGTTCGATCTACTATGCCTCGATGCTCGAGGTGCCGCTCGGCATTTTCTATCGCCAGACCGACTACTCCAAGCCAGTCGAGGGCGGCTACCAGACCGTCGGCCTGCGCTTCCTGGGTGAAGACGTCGCCGGTCGCGACATCCTCCTGATCGATGACATGATCGTCACTGGCAACTCGATGATCCGCACCGCCCGCGACCTCAAAAGCCGTGGCGCCAGGCGGATTTTCTGTGCCTCGGCCTTTGCCCAGTTCACCGACGGCCTCGAGGCGATGAACCAGGCCCATGCCCAGGGCCTGATCGACAAGGTCTTTGCCACCAACCTGATCTACCGCAGTGAAGAACTGCGCAATGCCCCCTGGTTTGTCGACGTCAACATCTCGCGGTTCATTTCGCTCCTGATCGATGCGATCAATCACGACGCCTCCCTCTCGCGCCTGATGAGCCCGACCGAGAAAATTTCCAAGCTGCTGGAATTCTATAAACGCAGAAACACCCCCAAGATTGAAAGGCAGGACACCTGATGCTGCAGCCCCGCGATACGGACGATTTTAGCTACAATATCTACAACCAGTACGGCAACAACATGATGGCCCCGGTCGGTCCGGTCGGCATCATCCCCCTCACCGGCAGCGCTGTTTTTGCCGACAGTGTCAATTACTACCTCGGCCGTCGGCGCACCGAATACCTCGAACAGCTCCCAGACCTGGGGGCGACCAATCCCGGTTTCATCCGCCATGACTACCGCATCCCGGTCAGCACCCTGCGTTTCTCCTCCGGCGAAGGCAAAGCGGTCATCGGCAACACGGTCCGTGGCCATGACTTGTTCATCCTGGTCGACGTGATGAACTTCTCCTGCACCTACAAAATGCATGGCCTGATCAACCACATGAGCCCGGACGACCATTACCAGGACCTCAAGCGCACCATCCTGGCGATCAGTGGCAAGGCTCGCCGCATCAACGTGATCATGCCCTTCCTTTACGAGAGCCGCCAGCACAAGCGCAATTCGCGCGAATCACTCGACTGCGCCTACATGCTCGAGGAGCTCTACAGCCTCGGCGTCGAGAACATCATCACCTTTGACGCCCATGACGACCGCGTCGCCAATGCCATCCCGACCAGCGGATTCGAGAGCATCCCCTCGGCCTACCAGATCATCAAGTCACTGGTCAACACCACCCCCGACCTGCGCATCTGCGGCGACACCATGATGGTGGTCAGCCCGGACGAAGGCGGCATCTCGCGCGCCATGTACTATGCCTCGATGCTCGGCGTGCCGCTCGGAACCTTCTACAAGCGCCGCGATTACACCCAGGTCGTCAATGGCCGCAACCCGATCATCGCCCATGAATTCCTCGGCGACACGGTCGAAGGCATGGACATCATCGTCGTCGACGATATGATCTCCTCCGGCGACTCGATGCTCGACATCGCCCGCGAACTGAAATCGAGAAAAGCCAACCGCATCTTCTGCGCCACGACTTTCGGTCTTTTCACCGATGGCCTCGAGCACTTCAACCAGGCCTATGAGCAGGGCCTGATCACCAAGGTCTTCGCCACCAACCTGATCTACCGCCGGCCTGAGCTCCTCGCTGCGCCCTGGTTCCAGGACGTCAACATGGCGAAGTTCACCGCCCTGCTGATCGACGCGATCAATCACGACGCCTCCCTGTCCAAGCTCGTCGACCCGACCGAAAAGATCCGCAACTTGCTCGACACCGTGCCTTATTGCGACATCAACTGAGTCGGCCAGCGCACAAGCATGTTTGGCCGCAAGCAGCCTGAAAGAAAGCCCCTGGTGGTCTACACCGCTATTTTTGGCGGTTATGACCAGCTTCAGGAGCCTGTCATGCGCAGCAAAAACTGCGATTACATCTGTTTCACCGACGATCCGAATCTTCATTCCGATTTCTGGACCGTCCGGCTGATCCAGGACGCCAAGCTCTCCCCTGCCCGCCTCTCGCGCCGGCCGAAGATTCTGCCCCATCTTTACCTGCAGGACTATGAGGCCAGCCTCTACATCGATGGCAATCTCCTGCTGACCGGCGATGTCCAGGACTACATCCGGACCTATGCCCGGACCAGCCCGATGCTCTGTGTCAAACACGGTGAGCGCGACTGTGTCTACCAGGAATACCAGGCCTGCCGCGAGAGCCAGCGCGATGCCCTGTCTGTCATGCAAAAGCAGATTGAGCGCTACCAGCGCGAAGGCATGCCCCCTGACCTGGGCCTGATCGTCGGCAGCTTCATCTACCGCCGCCACCATGATCCGGCTGTCATCCGCGTGATGAACCGTTGGTGGGACGAATTCACCCACAACAGCCAGCGCGACCAGCTCAGCTTCACCTACAGCTGCTGGAAAGAGCGTTTCCACTACGACCTGTATTACGCCAACAATTGGAGCAACGACTATTTCATCTGGCTGCCCCACCGGATCCAGGGTAATACGATCAATCTCCAGTACCACCGCGAGCAGCTGAACAGCCCGAAAGTACGCCGCTCAGCAATGGAAAAAGCCGCTGCTCAGCGGACGATCTCTGACCGGGCCCGGATGCCAGCCAAGTTCTATATCAATTTCGGACAGGGTCTCTCGGAGAGCACTGTGATCTACATCGCGCCGAGCCTGGACGGCAGGAAGGCCACCTATCATCTGCTGATTCCGCAAGGAACCCAGGCCGTCCGCTTCGATCCGATCGAAGGTTCGCAAGTGGCAGTCGCGGGGCTGAACGTTATTCTAGATGGGCAGGTGCTGAATATCCTGCCCGCCAACGGCGAGCGTAAAGACGGCATCGACTGGTTCGAAACCACCGATCCGCAGTATGAAATCGCTGTGCCGGATAGGGTGAAGGTGCTACAGATTGAGCTGGAGATGCAGGTCAGATAAGTACGGCATTTGCCGCAATCAGTGCTGCCCTTCTTGAGAAACAGCTGCCATAACCTGCCTGATCTTGGTCGGGTCGCCCCAGATGGCCGGTGAATCATAGGGCCGGTCTGGGAAGGCACCATAGGCCAGCTCGATCGTGTACCCGTTTTCAGCGATAAATGCCTCAACTTTGTCCTTCAGGCGAACCGGCTGACCCGAGCAACACTCGATGATGCCCTGGACCTCGGTCTGTTGGACCACCGCCGCAATTTGCCGCGCCAATTCATCGATCGTCTGGAAATCGTATTGATTCAGGCCGCTGGTGAACGGGA
>DIGA01000042.1:0-15702 GCA_002419365.1 Mageeibacillus sp. UBA5734
ACCATGATGCCGGACTTGGTCAGGATATCTGGATTTTGCCTGTTGACTCGCTGCAAGAGCTCGACGGAGCGGGCAAAATCGGCCTCCGGCCGGACCTCCGGATACAGGCGCGGAACGGTTTCGACATTGTGGTTGATCACCTGGGGACGGGCATCGATGATCTGCTGCAGGGCATCCCAATTCCCCTGCAAATCCGAAATCAGGACCTCGATCGCCGGGGTGTTTTCTGTGATCTGTTTGCGGATCGCCGTCATGACTGCGACGAAATGGGCCGCACCGCCGTCGGGCAGGTCATCCCGCGTGACGGTGGTCAGCACGACATGCCGGAGTTTCAGCTGGGCAATGGCTTCGGCCAGGCGGGAGGGTTCGTCCGGATCCGGTGCCTCGGGGAATCCCTTGCCGACCGCGCAGAACGTGCAATTGCGTGTGCACTGGCTGCCCAGGAGCATGAACGTTGCGGTCTGGTTACTGAAACACTCACCGGCATTGGGGCAATTAGCTTCTTCACAGACCGTGTGCAGGTTGAGCGAACGGATCAGGCGGATGACCGCCTCGTTTGCTTCCCCGGTATTGGCCTGGACTTTGAACCAGTCCGGTTTGCGCGGCCGTCCGGCAGGCTGGGTTGATGAAGTCATGGCATTACCTCCGTGGGCTGGGCCAGCTGATCAGTCAGTTCGCTGAGAGGCCTGATCTCAGGCTGGCGTTCGAAATGGCGTGACAAATACTGGACCACCAGATCCCTGACCCGGGCAAAATCTGCCGGCTGTCCGGTTTCCCGCTCCACGGATGTGACACCTTTGGAGAGGCCACAAGGGTTGATCCAGTCGAAATGGGCCAGGTTGGTGTTGACGTTGAAGGCAAAGCCGTGCAGGGTAACCCCGCGTTTGACTGCGACACCCATGGCCACGATCTTGTTCTCGCCGACCCAGACACCTGAATATTTGTCGAAGCGCTGTTCAGCCACAATGCCAAACTCATCTTGGAGCAGTTCGATCAGGGCCGTGGCGATGGCTGTGATGTAGCCGCGGATGCTGCCAGGAAAGTCCTGCAGTGCAAGGATCGGATAGCCGACAATCTGGCCTGGGCCATGGTACGTGACATCTCCGCCTCGTTCAACTTCAAAAATGGTGACACCCTGTTCAGCGAGTGTTTCTTTCGGCAAATAGATGTTGGCGTAATTGCCACGGGTCCCCAACGTGAGCACAGCAGGGTGCTCTACCAGCAGGAGGGTATCATCGATCGCGTTCTGCTGGCGCCTGTCGAGGACTTGCCGCTGGATGGCCAGTGCATCCCCATAAGGCATGTGTTCCAGATCGTAAACCAGTAGTTTTTTGTCCATTTCTTGTCCGTTCAGCTGCATCAAGCCAGCACCTGGATGCCGGGCCATAAGATCCAGCATCCACGGGATTTCGTAACGGAGCTATTTTAGCACAGGCAAGCAGGAAGGTATAATGGAACCAGATTTTCAAGTATCGAGGAGGTCACCCATGCATTATCGACTCATGCCTGGCACGGAGCTCAACGCCTCCGTGATCAGCTTTGGCGGCAACTCCCTGAGCGAAGTCAACGCCCAGGCGTTTGCTTTCGACCAGCTGGACCTGTACACCGGAGCAGGCGGCAATTTCATCGACACAGCAAATATTTATGGTCGCTGGCTGGATCCCGGTCTGAACCATAGTGAAATCTACATCGGCAACTGGATGCAGGCCCGGCGCAACCGGCACCAGATCGTCTTGGCTACCAAAGGAGCCCATCCGGCCTGGGACGCGCTGACCGTGCCGCGCCTGGACCGCGATGAAGTGGCCGTCGATCTGCACCAGAGCCTCACAGCCCTGCGCACCGACTACATCGACCTCTACTACCTGCATCGCGATGATGAGCGAGTCGGTGTCGAGGAGATCCTGGGCTATCTGAACGATTTCGTCAAGGCTGGCAAAATCCGCTATTTTGGCTGCTCCAACTGGAAACCCGCCCGGATCCGCGAAGCACTGGCGGTCGCCAAGGCCCGGGGCTGGCACAGCTTTGTCGCCAACCAGCTGATGTGGAGCCTGGCTGAGGCCTCCCCCGCTGGTTTCCCGGATCCGACCATGGTCGCGATGGATCCAGACAGCATGGCCCTGCACCGCGACCATGGACTGGCAGCCATTGCCTATTCTTCCCAGGCCAACGGCTATTTCGACAAGCTGGAACGCCTGGGCAAGGCCAAGATCAGTCCGGCGCTGCTCAAATTGTATGACAGTCCCAAGAACGACCGCCGCTACGCCCGTCTGCGCCAGATCGCCGGCGAAATGAACCTGCCGGCGCACGAGGTCGTCCTGGGCTATTTGCTGGCCCAGCCCGTCCCCACCTATGCAGTGATCGGGGCGAGAGATTCCGACCAGCTGCAGGCGAGCCTGAAAGCCGCTGGACGTCGCTGGCCGGACGATCTGGCAGCCCGGCTCGAAGCCGATGACTGACCCGGAAATTCTGGTACAGTCTCCTGAAGATCGCCCTGGCTGGCGGAGGCTGTTTGCTGTGTTCATCGCCAGCCAGGCAGTCTCATTGTTTGGTTCGTCGCTGGTCCAGTACGCCATTCTCTGGTACATCACCCTGGAAACCAACTCCGGCCTCATGATGGCGCTGTCCATCATCTTTGGCTTCCTGCCGACCTTCTTCCTGTCACCCTTTGCCGGAGTCTGGGCCGACCGGTTTGATCGCAAAAAGCTGATCATGCTTTCCGACCTCGGCATCGCCCTGGCAACACTGGTCCTGTTCACTGTTTTCCGGCTGGGCTACCAAGGCATCTGGATGTTGTTCCTGATTTCCGCCATCCGGTCTGTCGGCACAGCCATCCAGAGCCCCGCTGTCAGTGCGTTCCTGCCCCAGATCGTGCCAGAAGGCCAGCTCATGCGGGCCAATGGCCTGCTGGCCAGTTTCCAGTCAGCCATTGCCCTGGTCTCCCCGTTGGTCAGTGGCGCCCTGATGAGTCTCTGGGCAATCGAATACATTTTCCTGATCGATGTTGTGACCTGTATCCTCGCGGTCCTGTTCCTGCTCACCCTGAAAATAGCCCCTCATGCCAAAGCCCTGGAAAAACAAGCGCTCAGCTACTGGCACGACATGCGCCAGGGTTTTTCCTATATCCGTGACCACCGGCTCGTCCGCAGCCTGTTCCTGTTTTTTGCCCTCTTTTTCATCCTCGTTTCCCCTGCAGCGTTCCTGACCCCCCTGCAGGTCGCCCGTACTTTTGGTGAAGACGTCTGGCGCCTGACCGCCATCGAAGTAGCCTTTTCCAGCGGCATGCTGCTGGGTGGACTCTTGATGTCTGTCTGGGGTGGCTTCAAGAACCGGATCCACAGCATGATCCTGTCTGTCTACCTGATCGGGATCAACCAGATCCTGCTCGGTGTGGTCCCCTGGTTCTGGATCTACGTAGCCGTTATGGTGGTTGTGGGTGTCACGCTGCCCATTTTCAATACGCCTGCGATGACACTGCTGCAGGAAAAGGTCGACGAGGCCTTTCTGGGCCGGGTTTTTGGTGTCCTGTCGATGATCTCAAGCGGTTTCATGCCTCTGGCTATCCTGGTCTTTGGACCTTTGGCGGACCGGGTCTCGATCGAGTGGCAATTGATCGTTACAGGCATCCTGCTGGTTGTCCAGGGGGTGTTCCTGCATAGAAACAAGCGCCTGATCGAGGAAGGGCAGGCACGATCCGGGGGCAATCCTGTCGAAGTCGTTGATTCTGTAAGATAATCAGTTGTAGATTGCGGTAGCCGTTAGTCGCAGTAGAATCAGGCTTTTGACAGATCGGTTTTGGCTGCCCGTTTGCGCTTTTTGTCGGCATACATCCGGTCGTCGGCTTCTTCGAGGAGCTGGTCCATCACCTGGTCGAGGCTGGCCGTGGCAAACCGTTCCTGGCTCGCGTATGCCAGTCCCGTGCTGAAATCCACCGGAAAGGGCTTTTCGCCACTCTGGTTGACCCGGTCGCGCGCCGCATGGATCCGGCGCATCAAGGCCTGGGCTTCGGCTTCGCTGGTCTGGGGCAGCAAAAGCAGGAACTCATCGCCGCCGATCCGGCAGGCGTAGTCCGACTCGCGCACCGTCTGAGCCAGCAAATGGGCGACGGTCGAGAGCAGGTCATCACCGGCCAGATGCCCTAGCCGGTCGTTGGTTTGTTTCAATCCATCCACATCGATAAAGCAGATGGTCAGTTCTCCTCCGCTATGCTGGATCTGGTTCAGGTTTTTGCCGAGAAAAGTCAGCGCCGCCCGGCGATTGTACAAACCGGTCAACTCGTCGGTCAAGGACACCTGTTCCAATGCCGCTTCCTTTTCCGTCAGGCGGCGGAAAATCGTCGCATAGGGCTGCTGGATGCTGGTATAGATCGCAGCCCGGCTGAGGAAAAAGAAGGAAATGATTTTCAAGTAATGTCCAGCCAGATTGAGCCAGTCGAAATTGCTCAGATAGAGTGTGAAGCATAACTCAGTCGCAACCGCCGCCAGCAGTGAGAGGTTCAGGTTCCTGGTCACAGCTGGGTCGAACTGGTCCGCAGAGCGGTTCAGCAATAAGATATCCAGCAGGAAAATGCCGATGATGATGAACTCACTGGTGACCTTGAACAAGGTCTGCCCTTCACCTGCGCGATAGCACGCCGGAAAGATCCTGCAGGCAAAGATGGACAGCACAATCGCACTGGTGATCGCCGTGCCAAGGGTTATAACCACGGGGAAATTGATCCTGACCTGGCGTTTCGCCAGCACCAGTCCAATCAGAAAGACCAGGGCCTGGAGGTACCGGGCGGCAATCCAGAGCTGGTTGGCCGGATAGTCATAACCGGGGAAAACCGCCATGCCCTCATAAGCCAAGGTGTGCAGCACATCCAGGTTGGCCGCAAAAAAATACCCTACACTGACAAAGGCCAGGAAATCAAAGTGCTCGCGGGTGTATTCGCGGGCATTCCAGGTGATGATGAACAAGGTCGCCCCGATCATGACACTGAACAATTCCGCCAGGCTGTGGAACAGCAGGTAATTGGCCAGGCTGAGCAGGTAAAGACCGATGGCCACCACGACGGCAAACAAGGCCGTATAGAGTTTGTTCCGTCCAGGCTGATCCAATGCACTCACATCCTGTCCGTATAAGATCTGGCTACGAAATCCAGTTCAATCCAGTCCGAAGGATTTGAAAAGGACCAGAATCGATTGATTCATCAGTTTCTCGGCCAGAAGCTGCTTGAATGAAACGGACTGTGTCCGGCCCTGGCTTCGCAGCTGCTCCAGATCTGTGGCAATCTTGTCCTGGCGGTCCAGCAAGGATTCATAGGCATTTTCAAACCGGGCCAACCGATCGATCGCAGCACCGTGGCAGGATGTTCCTGCCTGTTCGACGAGGGATGCCGGGACCGTATAGGTGTCTTTTTCCTCATTTGCCTGGGTCATCCTCCGCATAGGGACCTCACCTTATCTAATAAGAGCACTGTTATAACACATTCGTTACATACTCCGGGTAGAGATACCTGAATATTTTTTGATCCCTGTCCATCCGGAACATAGACTGCCAGCTGTTCCAGGCGATACCGGACCTGGGTTTCCTGCCAGACAGGCTCAGAACTGGCTAAAGCGGCTCACCAGTTCTGAAATTTCCTGCTCGCGCTTTTTGCTCGACCAGTCGATGATGGCTGTCGCCTCTACTTTTGCGCCGTTCGCGGAACAAAGTTTATTGAACTGGCGCATGGTCTGGCTACCACCGAGCCAGGCCTTCGGGAAATGATGGGTGACAAACAGCCGGACAGGCTTGCCCGCTAATCCTGGACGGTTGGCAAGATAATCCTGCATGACCTTGGCCAGGGAAAAACCATTGACCGGAGCTGCCAGGATCAGGGCATCATAGGATAAGGGATCCGGTGCCTGGGTCAGGCTGGCAGTTTTGTCCAGCCGGTTTTTCTGCGGGTCTTCGTTGCTGGCATGCACCCGTTCGATGGTGGCAGCGTGGCCCTGGGCCAGAAGCTGGTTTTTCAATTTTTCTGCAACAGACAGGGTGTTCCCGGTGTAGGAATACACAATCAGACCGATGTTCATGGCAAGTGCCTCCTTGCTTTCAATGATCGCATACCAGATCAAACAGGGCATCCTGGATCTTGCCATTGGTCGCCATCAAGCTATCCGGGTGATGGATGTCGAGTGGCTGGCCCTGCCAGTTGCACACATGGCCACCGGCTTCCTGGACCAAGAGCAGACCCGCGGCAAAATCCCACGGCTGGAGCCGTTGCTCAAAAAAGCCATCGTAACGGCCACAAGCAACATAAGCCAGGTCCAAAGCTGCTACGCCACTGCGCCGGACCTCAAGCGAGTGAAGGAAAACGCGCTCGACCCGGGCAAAGGTTTCATGGGCTGCCTGGCGATCGTAGGGATTGGTGCCGAAGCTGACCAGGCTGTCCTTGAGCTGGCTGATTTCACTGGCCCGGACCGGCCTGCCATTCAGCGTGACGCCCAGGCCACGGACAGCTGTGAATAATTCGTCCAGGAAAGGGTTGTAGACAAATCCCAGCAGCAACACATCTCCGTCTGCCAGGGCCAAAGAGATCGCAGAATGCTGGTGTGGCGCATCAGGTTGGTCGTGCCATCGACTGGATCGAGAATCCAGACTGGCCGGTCATGGACCGGATCATCCAGATCCTCTTCTTCCGCCATGATGGCAAAGCTCGGTGTCAGCAGTGCCAGCTGGTCAACGATCTGCTTCTGGACGGCCAGATCGACCTCTGTGACGTAATTTTTGTCGCTCTTCCTCTCAATCCCAAAACCGGCCTCCTCTGCATCCAGGATCAACTGGCCTGCCGAGCGCAGGATGGCCTGTACCGGCAAGACCAATTCTTCCAGAGACCTATCGTGGAGGGGACTCACTGCCGTTCTCCAACATAAGCCCGCATCCGGCTCTGAATGGCAGCTGCAGTCTCGGCAGCAGATTTGTTACCAGCAAAAAAGCCCTGTGTCTCTTCACTGATCAGCTGATACGCTTTCTCGTCATAGGCATAGACCGTATCCGCCTGGGACAGGATAGCTGTGACGGCATCGACATCAGCCTGGGTCACTTTGGCGCCATACCACCAGCCCATGTCGGACGACTTGACATCGCCTTCCGGGAAAGGCTGCTCCTGGCCATACTGGGCCGTGTCAGCGATAGCCTTGGCGCCTGCTTTGGCAAGGCTGCTTTTGCGGATCGGGAAACCTTCGTAATTGGCAATCACCTGGTCCTGCAAGGCTTCACTCAGATAGAATTTGAAGAAATCCCAGATGATGTCCTGGTTCTTGCTGGTGGCTGCCATGGCCAGGGCAGAATAGGCATTGAGCATCGGGCCACTGCGCTGCTGGGACGGCAGGCCCAGCATGACCGCCTCGCCTTTGAAGGTCTGGTTATAGGAGCTGTAATCTTCAAAACGGCTCATCCAGACCATCTGCAGGGCTGGTCCGCTCGTTTCTCCATCCACCGGCATCGGCTCGACCCAACCATCCTGATACTGGTTGGGATCAATGCCATATTTCTTGGCGAATTCCAAAAGCTGGATGAAATCTGGCGAGTCGAAATTTGCCAGGCCTTTTTCGGTATCGATATAGGCATTGAGATTGCCCATCAGGAGCATGTTAAGGATGCCATCTCCGGGCATCTGGTAGAAAAGTGTCGATGGATCTGGCTGCTGTTCGACAAAGGATTGGAATTCCTGGACCGTCCAGCCGGTCCGGTCGCCGACCAGGGATCGCGAACTCATGATGCCAGTCAGGCCGACGGCATTCGTCAGGGTGTACAGCTTGCCATTGATCGAAGACGCCCGGAAGACATTTTCCAGGAAGAGCGAAGAGTCAAATTCCTTGTCCTTGGCCATTTGTTCACCCAGATCTACCAACAGGCCCTTGCTGGCATATTGCTGCCAGGGCAATTGGCCCGTCATCAGGATATCGGGCATTTTACCGGCCAGGATATCGGCATTGATCTTGGTGATGGCATCTTCGTAGGCGGTCGGCTTGCTGTAATCAATGTTCTCGTTGTAGTCGACTACGGTGAAACGCACATCTGGTCGCACTTTGCGGTATTCGATGATCGCCTTTCGCAGGCCTTCGTTGATCCAGAAGGCCCCGATCGAGACATTGGTTTTCTCGACAGCGGACTGGTCAGCAGACTTGGTCAATTTCAAAAGCTTGAAGACTGGATTCTGCGGCACTTCCCCGTTGTAAGGCATGCCACCATTGTCGGGGTAGATGGTCTCGCCGAAATAGAAGCTGCCGTCGGGTGCAGCCACCCAGAGGTAGGAGAGATTGTTGCGATTGACATCGAGATCGAGCCAGCTTAAAAGTTTGACGACTTTGCCGGCTGCTTCATCATAGCGCGACAGGTACTGGTATCCATTCAGGTAATAGGATCCGTCACTGCCATAAATCGGCGTGGTGTTGAAAAGCTGCGGTGGCAAAGCCAGGTCGGCGACCTTGGTTCCAGTTGCCAGATCGACTTCCTGACTCACCATGCTGCCTTCCTGGGTATAGTAGCTGACACCGTAATGGCCGTTTTTGAGAAACAAGGTCGATGAGACATATACATTCTGTCCGTCGAGCTTGTATTCACCCTTCTTGTTCCCGTCAAAATCGATCAGTCTGATGGAGTTGTTGTACACCAGCAGGAGATGGCCGTCTGGGGTGGCCTGGATGTTGTTGAGATATTCCACGGTGCTGCCGTCATTTTTTGCTTCAAACAGAAGCAGCGTTTTCTGGACCTGGCCGGTGCTGTCCATCTGGTACAGGTTGCGGACAGATTTCATCGGATCCGAGTAGTCGGTAGCCGTGACCAGGAGGGAGCCGGACGGTCCGGCAAAAACGCCATCGAGGTAGGCGGTGGAAGGCTCTGCGGGATCGGTCATCAGGCCAGGGACGGCATCCAGTGGTACCGTCCCAAGCAGCTGGCCCTCCGGGCTGATCCGGACCAGGCTATTGACACCCATGTTGTCGCTGGCCAGGGCGATGATCTCGCCATTGGCCCAGATGATCGACTGGACATAGCTGTACTGGTCACCGATTTCATACTCGATGACGTCATAGATGGCGAGCTCAGCCAGGTCTGGATCAATGGCCGGCTTTTTATTGCAACCAGCGAGCTGGAGCACCAGCGGCACAACCAGTACGAGCAGCAAGGCGAAGCTGATCAGGCGTCGCAGCGGGAGTGCAGCGGTCCGGCAGGCGGCCGGATGGGTCTGGGCGGAAATCGTTGTTTTCATATCGGGGTCTCCTCCTTGGCAGGCTTGCGCTTACGCAGCTGCTTGATGATCCGTAGCAGAGTGTCGCCCACTGGCTGGAGCCTGGTCCAGACCGACCGGGTATCCGGGAATGTCCGGCGCAGGGCAGACCAGCTGGTGGTGACCAAGTAAATGAGTTGGGGCAGGACCAGGGTGGCTAGGATGGCGGCGAGCCAGTCCCTGCCGGATGGCACCCATTCGCCCCGTGTCCTGATGAAAAAATGGGCGATTGCCAGACCGGCCAGGGCAGACAAGCCGAGATGGATGGACAGCTGTCGCTTCCGGATGGCTGGCAAGTCGCGCAGCGAATAAAGGCTGAAGACCAGGACCAGCAGGGCTGCTCCTGCCAGCTGGGATAACAGGCTGGCCAGATCGAGTGCAGCCCGGGCAGCGTTTTCCCACCAGGGCAGGACGACAGCAGAATCCCTGACAACACGGCTGCCGACCGTGCGCCAGCTGGTCAGCAACGTGACCAGGCGGAGGCGGGCGTCGTGGTCGACCAGCTCGATTGCATCTGTCGTAATCCCGGCGCTGCCCAGGGCATCGCGCAGGAACTGCAGCCCCATGCCTGGGACGGGTTCAGGCAGGCGGACTTCATAGGCGGTGATGCTCAGCTTGGGATCGAGTTCACTCAGGGTCGCATAGGGGATAAATGCGTGTGCCTGGTCCGTACGGCTGAGCTGGCTCTGCCAGTTGTCCGGCAGCCGGACGACACCAGCCACCGTCAGGGTTTTGTCCTGGACTTTGACCGTGAACCCAGTGATGTCAATCGCACCAAACAGCTGCCAGGCTGCCAGCTCATCGAGGACAATGCTGCGGGTGCTGAAGGCATCGTTCATGAGGAAATTGCCGCTGAGCAGCTCCATGTTGCGAAATGCGGCAAAGCTGGCTCCGGAAATCCCTGTCAGAGGCATGCTCAGGCTGTTGCTGCCCTGGGTCAGGGTCTGGGTGGAGAATCCGGCATAGGCATCGACGATCTGGACTTGCTGCTCGAGCAGAGCCTGATTCAAAGCTTTGCGGATGGACTCGATGCTCCGCGGCTGTAATCCGGGATTTTCTTCGCCAGTGGCTGCAGGCAGATAGACCGCAAAAGGGCGCACGGTGTTTTTTTTGGCAGTTTCAGGCAGGGCTCCGCGGGTGGTGAACACCAGGGCCTGGAGAAACAGGAAGCTGGCGGTCAACACCAGCGTCGCCAACACCGCCAGACGCCAGGCCAGGCGTGATGAAGACAGGCTGCCTGCTGGCTGCCGGTTCATCTGGATCGCCTCGTCTGGTTCAGGCCAGAATCTGTCTTTTCGTGCATCTGCCATGGCTGGCTCTTTCTATTTGGTCGGCAGGACTCGGCTGCCTGCCTCGACCGGTTTGTTAGCGGCCGTCACGATCGGCATGCCCCAGTCCAGGGCACCACTGATCGCACTTCGGGTGCTGTCTGATTCCAGAACGGTGACTGAGACGCGTTCCAGTGTATAGCGACTACCGAGCGGACCATTTTTCTGGCGCATGGCCAGGACAAAACTGCCGCTGGCATCCTGGCGGATGGCTGCATTGGGCACGATCATGTCATAGTTACGGCCTTGTTTGTAGATGTTGATGCTGACCTGCTGGCCGAGGGCGACCTCACCTTCGACATCGAAGACGAGTTGCTTGACGACACCGGGCTGGTCCTTGTCCTCGCGGATTTCGCGCAGGATGGCCTGCGCCCAGCCGATGTTGCCCATGCTGACGTCAGCCCGGTCACCGATCACCAGCGCCTTGGCCTGCTCGGCCGGGATCGTCGCCCTCAGGTCATAGCGGGCCTGGGCATCGTCGATCACAGCGACGGCTTCGGTGGTGTTAATGGTTGCTCCAGCGGCCAGGGCGAGCTTGGAGATCCGGCCCTCGTAATCGGCCTTGATCTCATTGACCCCCTGGGTTGACTTGAATTGCTCGAACTTGGCGCGCTGGACCTCGAGATCGTTTTCGGCTTTGGTGATGGCGGTCTGGCGATCCTGGACAGCCAGGGAATCGGATTTCTTCGCGTCGGCCAATTCCTGGAGCCGTTCCGGATAGGCTTCCTCTGCAGCTGTGAGGGCCTCCTGGGCGGCGATCACACCGGCATCGTCCGCACCTTCGTTGGAGGCTTTTTGAGCGGCCTTGAGCGAAGCTTTGACCGTGTCCAGGGCATCCTTGGCCGCGTCGTACTGATCCTGGGCTGTTTTGAGCAAATCTCTTTTTCCGACCTGGGTGTCATCACCATATAAAATCGCAGTGGCGGTATCGACCGCCGCCTCGGCAGCTGCAATCGCATCGGGGTCTGACGCCGGATCCGCTTCCAGAGCAGCCAACGCCGCCTCGGCAGCTGCTAATGCTGCCACTGCGGTGTTATATTCAGTTTTTGCGGTGGTCAGCGCAGCTTCTTTGATTTCCAAGGTCTCTTGTGCGAATTCCACGTCATCTTCCAAGCCACGTTCGGTCTTGATCAGCGCGACATAGGCCTGGTATTGAGCATCTTTGGCATCTTCCAGATTTTCCCTGGCATCCTCGATGGCCTTTGCAGCAGCTTTGACCGCCTTTTCCATAGCAGGCACAGACAGGCTCGCCGGCGTGCGCTTCATTTGCGCCAAAGCCAGCTCGGCATTTTCCAGCGCTTTTTCCATCTCGAGCAGCTCGACGCCTTCGGTGGGCTTGAGGGTGGCGATCACGTCGCCGACGAGGACGGGCGAGCCGACTTCGACCTTGACCTGGTCGACGATCCGTGGCGCACCGAAATTGACCGTGTGCTGCAGCTGGGCGGAAATGGTTCCCTCAGCCTGGATCTGTCGGAACATCATGCCGGACTCGAAGTTTTTCACCTGGACGCGCGGCAGGGAATAATTGACGATCGTGTTGGAGAACAGCGTCAGGACAGCCATGCCAGCAAAAAAGAAAATTGTGGCGCGGCGCAGGAGACGGCTTTTGGTGGTGGCGGCGGTCTGTTCCATCGGTCGGGTCATCCTTTCAGGCCGGAGTGCGTGATGCCTTCCACGAGGTATTGTTCACCATGGAAAAACATCAGGAGAGCGGGGATCATGTACAGGGTCGAGGCGGCAAAAGCCAGGCCGATGTCGCCTTCATTGACTTTGACGAGGAAAACGGACAACGGGTGGGTCAGGGGATCGGACAGGAAAATGATCGGTTGCTCGACCATGTTCCAGAAGTCGATGAAAACCAGGACAGCCAGCGAATACACCGCTGTGCGGCACATCGGCAGCAGGATTTTTGTAAAAATGGCCCAGTGACCCGCCCCGTCGAGCTGGGCGACTTCGATGTAGTCGCGCGGGATCCGGCGCATGTATTTCGTGATCAAAAAGACGCTGAAAGTCGAAAAAAAGCCAGGCAGGATGATCGCCAGCGGATTGTCGAGCAGTCCAAACCATTCGGCAACGAGGTAGTTCGGCACCAGCGTGACCTGGAACGGCATCAGCATCAGGATGATGTAGGCAAAAAAAGTGATCTGGGCCAGGCGGCCTCGGAAACGGGTGAACGCGTAGGCGGCCAGGGCACCGACGAAAATCTGGCCGGCAACGATCGGCAGGACGAGGAAAACGGAGTTCCAGAATTTGATCAGGTAGTCGGTGCTCTTGAACAGGATCTCGATGTATTGCTGTGCTGACACCAGGTCGGGGATCAGTTTGAAATGGGCGGTCGGCGCGATCCAGGGAAGTTCGGGCGCAGCAGGCATTTCCCAGGGATTGCGGGTCTTGTCAAACAGCATGCCGTAATTGGCGATGATTTCCTCGCTCGACATGAAAGAGTTCAGGACTGTCATCACGATCGGAAAGACAAAGACCAGGGCCAGGACCAGAATCAGGCCACTCTTGACCAGGATGGCGCCTTCGCGGACCAATCGGCGGCTGCTTTTGAAGTTCAACCGTCTCACCTTCATCATCAGGATTCCTCCAGGTCACGCCCGGAACGGCTTTCCACGACAAAAAGAATGGCGATGATAGCCATCATGACCAGGGCCATGACGATCGCAGCAGCGGACAGTTTCTGGTAGTCGAGCGAGCGGAACATGTTGTTCATGTAATGCTGGAGCATGTAGAGCACTTCAAAAGGATAGTCCCCGGCCAGCAGATAGGTTTCGCGGAAAATCTTGAAGGAATTGATGAAGGAAATGACCAGGGTGAACAGCAAGGTCGGGGTAAGGTACTTGAACGTGATGGCGCGGAAGCGCTGCCAGGCCGTGGCGCCATCCACACGGGCCGAATCGAGCAACTCGACGGGGACAGTGTTGAGCGCGGCCAGGAACAGGACCATGTTGTAGCCGAGGTTTTTCCACAGGTACAGGCCGATGATGACGAAGCGGGCGCTGTCACTTTTGAGCCAGTCGACCGGGATGAATCCGAAATCAGCCAGTGAGGTGTTCAGGGCGCCATTGTAGCTGAAGACCACCTGCCAGACCAGGACGATCGAGGCAACCGGTACGAGCAGTGGCGACAGGAACAGCGAGCGCAGCTGACTCCTGGCCTTGAGCTTGCCATTGAGAATCATCGCCAGGACCAGTGACAGCCCAACAACCAGCGGCAGGCTGATGATTGAAAACAGCATGGTATTGCCCGCTGCCTGGAGATAGGCCTGGTTCTGGAACAGGTTGATGAAATTCCCCAGGCCGACAAAATTCATGATGACCGGATTGTCGACCATTGCATACCAGATCACGAGCAAAAATGGGATAAAGAAAAACAGCGCCGTTCCCAGCAGGCTGGGCGCCATAAATATGGCCGCTGGCCAATCCCGGTGCAATTTTTCACGCAGCTTCATTGATGTCCCACGCTCCGTTCGCGACCGATAACCGGTACTGGCCTTTTGACGGGATCGCCTGTGAAAAGTTCCCGGTAAATTGGGCTGGAAACAGCGGTCTGACAATATTTTAGCACAGTCCTGTGGGAAACTTGTCAAACGGCAGCTTTTTGTTCACAATAGGGCATAGATTCTTTGGTATTCAAACTATTTGCTTTTCCGGAGGCTTTGCCATGATTGTCGAACCTAAAACCCGCGGATTCATCTGCACCACCGCCCATCCCGCCGGCTGCGCTGTCGCCGTTGACCGCCAGATTAACTATGTCAAATCCCAGCCCCGCGTCGAAGGCCCGAAAAAGGTCCTGGTCATCGGGGCTTCCACCGGCTACGGCCTGGCTTCGCGCATCAGTGCAGCATTCGCCAGTGGCGCAGCCACCATCGGTGTCATTTTCGACAAGCCAGCCGGCAACAACCGCACGGCTTCAGCTGGCTGGTACAACTCAGCCACTTTTGAACAGCGCGCCCTGTCCGAAGGCCTCTACGCCAAAACCGTCAACGGGGACGCCTTCTCCGCTGCGGTCAAGGACCAGGTTATCCAGATGATCCGTGAGGACCTCGGCTCGGTCGACCTGATCGTCTACAGCCTGGCCTCGCCTCGCCGCACCATGGCTGACGGCACCGTCTACAATTCCGTCCTCAAGACCACCAGTGGCGATTACGAGAACAAGACGATCGACCTGCGCACCAATGCCATCGTCCCCGTCTCGATCACCCCGGCGACCCCCGAAGAAGTCGAAGCCACGATCAAGGTCATGGGCGGTGAAGACTGGCAGGACTGGCTCAAGGCCCTCGATGCAGCCGGCCTGCTTTCGCCCCAGACGGTCACCGTCGCCTATTCCTACATCGGGCCGGAACTGACCCATCCGATCTATCTCAACGGTTCGATCGGCCAGGCCAAGCGTCATCTGTACGAGACTGCCCAGGCCATGACCAGTGCCATGCCTAATGTCAAAGCCTATGTCTCGGTCAACAAAGCCCTGGTCACCCAGGCCAGCGCCGCCATCCCGGTCGTCCCCCTGTACATCTCGATCCTGTACAAAGTCATGAAGGAAAAAGGCCTCCACGAGGGTTGCATCGAACAGATGTACCGGTTGTTCAAGGACAAATTGTATGGTGCGGCAGTCGCAGGTTCTACAGACGCGGGCGCGGGGTTCAATCCGGTTGTGGATGATGCCGGCTACCTGCGGGTCGATGACTGGGAAATGCGCCCGGATGTCCAGCAAGCGGTCGACCGCATCTGGCCGATCGTGACAACCGAAAACGCCTCTGAATATTGCGACATCGAGGGCTACTGGGACGACTTCTTCCAGATGTTCGGTTTCCGCCAGCCTGGCATCGACTATGCCGCCGACGTCGAAATCGACGTGCCGATCCCGAGCATCCCGGTCGAGGATGAGACCGCGGGGTGAGTGGTAGCGAGACCGGGCACGGCCGGATGGCCGGGGACGGGATCGCGGCTGGCGCGGGGTGAGTGGTAGCGAGACCGGGCACGGCCGGATGGCCGGGGACGGGATCACGGCTGGCGCGGGGTGAGTGGAGTCGAGTGGCGTCTGACCCTCTTGCCGGCATCTGTGCCAGGTTCGCAGCCGTGCCGGATCCTCTTTCCGGAACTTGTGCCAAGTTCGCAG
>DIGA01000042.1:15801-38110 GCA_002419365.1 Mageeibacillus sp. UBA5734
GCCGGATCCTCTTGCCGGAACTTGTCCCAAGTTCGCAGAATTACTGATGGAATTTTTAAAATCCTGAAAAAACTACAGACACAGTCCTTTCCAGTCTCTTATCAGCATCAAGTTCTTATATGAGTGCCTGGCACAGCTTTTAAAGCCGTGCCAGGCACCATTTATGAATAAAGAGATGGAATAAGCTGTTAAGGCTCACAGTCGCAGTCCCTTTCAAGGATTTCGAATTCAATTTTCCGAATTTGGTATCGGATCCTCTTGCCGGCATCTGTGTCTGGTTCGCAGCCGTGCCGGATCCTCTTGCCGGCACTGGTACCGGACTTCACCGTAAGGCCGATCTGACCGCAAGCCCAGCCCGCATACGATCACCCAGCTCTCGGCAACTCAACCGTACCTATCCGGGCCAGGGTGTCGAGTCCGCTGGCGATGATCTGGCGGTTGGAGATGGTGAACAGGGTGTTGCCAATGTAGGCACCGCGGCGGATGGCATCGTCGCCGTAGTAGACGAGGTACGGGTCCTCACCGGGTGCGGGTCCAGCTGGGTCGGCATGAGTCACGCCACCGCGCAGGACAACACGGTCATTGGCAATGGTCAGGACGATGAGGCCCTGGAATTTGGGTTGGCCGTATTCGAGGCGGCTGTCGGTGGTCGTCTCGGTTAAAAGGACTGGGAATGCAACCAGGCTTTTGGCTGCGGAAAACAACAGGCTGCGGGGGTTGTAGCTGAGCTCGGTTGAGCTGCCACGGCTACCCAATATCAGGGTTGAAAGCTCAGCCGGGCGGGTTGGATCGGCGATATCGAACAGGGACACTTTCAGGCCTTTTTCATAAGCGATGTCGCCATCGAGGCCCACATCGTAGCCGATGCCAATCAGTCGATCATCGCCAAAGGGGTGCAGGTAGGCGCTGTAACCGGGAATCTTCAGCTCGCCGGCTACTTTCGGCCGCCGAGGGTCATGCAAGTCGATGACGAACAAGGGATCTGTCGTGCGGAAGGTGACGACGTAACCGAGCGGTCCGATGAAGCGGACTGAACGGATGGTTTCGCCTTCAGCCAAGCCCGTGACTGCGCCGACACGCTTGAGATCCTGGTCTAGGACAAAAACGTGATTCTCGGAAGGGTCGGCACGACCAGACCAGGCCTGGCCGGTTGTCGTGGCCACACGCAGGTAGCCCTCGTATTCGTCAAAGCTGTATTGTCCGATGACGGTGCCCGGAACTGAGCCTTGTCCGGCAGGTGTGATTTTGCCACCTGTCAGGCTATACCGATAGATTTCCGTATGAGTCTCATAGGATCCAGGCCAAATTTCCGGCTTGCTTAGTCCGTCGTCCTGTTCACGGGCTGGCCAGACAGTGCGCATCCCGAAAAGATAGAGGTTTTCAGTCGAACAATAGACAGTCCCTGTGGCACCCACTGTTGCCAGGATTTCCGGCTGCTTTTCAACCGCTACGGTGTCGATGGAAGCCAGGATCACCTGGCTGCCTGGATCGCCTTCCGGCAGGATGCTCAACTGGGCTGGTGTGACTGTTTGCCAAGCTTGATCAGCCCCGGATCCGCTGCCAGAATACGCGTTAGATCCGCTGCCTGTCTCCGACGAGATGGTCGCAGGGAAAACCTGCTCTGGTGCAAGCTTACCTTGAACCGTCTGATCCAGCATGGGCCAGATCCAGTATTTGTACTGGTTCGTGACAACGGTCACGACTGAGCCGATCTTGCGTGAGGTGACGTAACTGCCTTCCTGGCTGAACTGGCGCACCAGGCGCACGGCAGAACGGTCGGTGATGTCATACACGTGTGTCGTGGTGTAGGTGCGGCCGGCCTGAATGGGGGCGATCATCTCCGGAGTGGCTGGTGCGGCAATTTTCACATCCGGCACAAGAGTCGCCGCCTCCGGCGCTGCTTCACCCGATTCTGACCAGGCAACTCCTGGTTCAATTGAACCTGTCGCCGGAACAGGGTCACCCGGTTCGACCGGCTGCGGCCAAGGCTGTGGATATTTCTCATAGCTGTACCCGGCCAGCAGGACAGTCAGACGCTCGTGATCGGGATCGAGATAGATCTCGAGGAGCGACTCATTGAGGTAAAATGCATCGGTCTCGCGGTTGGTGGCAAAGGCCAGGCTCGAGACCACCTGCATCCGGGCTGGATCCTGGGCGTCGATGATGCTGAGGCGATTGTTGGCAACCACATAGAGGTAGCGGCCATCTGTTTTGACGAGGTCAGCTTCGTCCACTCCCTGGACTTGGATATTGGTCTGGGAATGGTCCGGATTGGCGGCAGGTGCTGTTGCCTGGCTGCCTGGGGCGAGACCGGCATCCTTTTCCATGGCAGCTTCGGGGAAAGCATACATCCGGAACTGGTCGATGGCAGGGTTGGCAGCCATCTCGCGCAACCTGGCGATCAGGTCATCATAGGTCGCAGGCTCCGGGGGAACGGGGGTCGGCAGAACCGTATCATCCGGATCCGTCTGCCCGGACGTCGTGCTTGGACCTGAGCGGCCAGGCCAGGATTCACAGCTGGCTAGCACGGGCAGGACAACAAGCAGCAGAACAAGAACAAAAACCACGATCCGTTTCATTGTCATTCGCCTCCCTCATCGAGGTTTTGGCTGGAGGAAGTCCGGACGAGGCCGGTTCATCCTCTGCCAGTCAGGGATTAGACGAAAATAAAACCGAAAGGGTTCCCTTGAAAGTAGCAGCCGTGTCAGTCAGGCAGTCTTGGCTGCATACCAGGTCGGCAACAAGCCAGATCCTGACTCAGCGGTCCTCGCGGAAATAGGGCACGCCCAGGGCTGCAGGGCCCTGGTAGGCTTTTTTCCGGGAGTAGGTGATGACCAGGACGATGATCGTCATCAGGTAGGGATACATGTCAATCGCGTATTGGGAGAAGACCGGGATGCTGGAGAGGCCTTCGATATGCTGGATGCGGAAGCCGACGATCTCGAGAGCGCCGAACAAGAGCGAGCCAGCGATCGCCTTCAAGGGATCCCAACGGATGAAAATGACCAGAGCGACGACAATCCAGCCCCGCCCGGCAACAATGTTTTCCAGGTAGGTTCCGACATTGACGACGGAGATGTAGACCCCGCCGAGTCCACAGAGGATGCCGCCGATGACGACATGGACGTATTTAGCCGCGATGACCCGGATGCCAGAGGCATCAGCAGCCGCCGGATTTTCACCGACCATGCGCAGGTGGAGGCCTTCACGGGTGCGGAAGAGATAGATCCAGCCGACGATCGCTGCGGCGAAGGTCAGGTAGACAAACCAGTTGTGCTGCAGGAAGGCGGTGTCGATGAAGGCCAGCACGGGGCCGAGCACGGGCAGGCTGGCTACCGGTTCGAGCGGCAGATGCAGCGGTGTAGCCTGGGCGAATTCGCGAATGGCCGGTGGGGTATTCTGGTTGGCCAGGCTTTTGCCCAGTGTATTGGCAAATCCGGTGCCGAAAATTGTCAAAGCCAGACCGGTGACATCTTGTTTGGTCCGGAATGTGATGGTCAGGATGGCATACAGCAGGGCGCCGAAGCCAGATCCCAGCATGCCGACCAGAATGGCAAGGGCGATGTTGTCCGTGTGGTAGGCAGCGATGAAGCCGGTGGCTGCACCCATCATCATCAACCCTTCGACGCCGAGGTTGAGGTTGCCGGCGCGTTCCGTCAGAGATTCCCCCAGGGTGCCCAAAAGAAGCGGCACGGCCATGCGCACGGCGGATGCTACAAAGAGTGCAATCATCAATGAAATGTCCATCAGGCCTTGTCCTCCCCTTCCGCTGCTTCTGCTGCCTGCTGCGCTTTCTGGCCCAGGCGCCGGTATTGGCGCAACAGGGCCCTCGGACCCTTTTCGATGACAACGTGGTAGGAGATGAAAAATTCAGAGGCCAGGGCGGAGAACAGGATCAGGCCCTTGATGACGTCAGAGACCGACACGGGAATTTTGAGGGCCAGTTCCATCCCCATGGCCCCCTGCTCCATGGCGGCAAACAGCAGGGCAATCAGGACCATGACCGGCGCGTTGAGCTGGGCCAGCCAGGCTACGATGACAGCAGAAAATCCATTGCCGCCGCCGATGCTTTCCGAGAGGACGTGCGACACGCCGCTGAGCTTGGCAAAGCCAGCCAGACCGACGATGGCACCAGACAGGGCGACGCCACCGATCAAGACACGGCGGACATTGATGCCGGCATAATGGGCGGTTCGCTCACTTTCGCCGACAACGCGGGTTTCATAACCTCTCTTGGTATATTTAAGGTACACCGCGACAAAAACGGTCACCACCAGGGCAATGATCCAGCCGATGTGGATGCCAAACAATTTGGGCAGATGGGCCGCCTCGGGGATGGCTTTGATCTGGGGGAATCCTTTGGCCGCCGGATTTTTCCACAGCACCAGGCGCAGGAAAACCGCGACCTTGATCGCGACATAATTGAGCATCAGGGTGAACAGCGTTTCATTGGTCCCAGAATAGGCCCGGAACAAGCCTGGAATCAGGGCATAAAGACCTCCGCCCAGCATGGCAGCCAAGGCCATGCCCACCCAGTAGACAACCGCCGGGGTCGATTCCGGCAGCTGGTGGGACACATAGGTGGCAAAAATCGCGCCCATGACCATCTGGCCTTCACCACCGATGTTCCAGAAGCGCATCGAGAAGCTGATCGACAGGCCCAGGGCAACGATCAGGAGCGGGATGGCGACGGTGACGGTGTTGATCAGGCCGCGGGCGGAGCCAAAGGACCCCTTGGCGATCGCCAGGTAGGCAGCGACCGGGTCAAAGCCCATGGCAGCCATGATCAGGCCGGATAAAAGCAGCGCCACGAGGACTGAGGCAAAGCGGATGACCACCGCCCGCCACCCTCCGGCGGTTTCCTTTTTGGCAATTCGCAGGCGCATCAGAGGACGACCTCCTTTTCTTGGAGCGATTCACCGGCCATCATCAGGCCGATCTGTTCCTTGGTCACTTTGCTGGCCTGGACGATACCCGTGACTTCGCCATTGCACAGGACCAGGATACGATCGCACAGCTCCAGCAGCACATCGAGATCTTCGCCGATAAATAGGACGGCGACATCTTTCTGTTTCTGCTCATTGATCAGCGAGTAGATGGTATAGGATGAATGGATGTCGAGGCCGCGCACCGCATAGGCGGTGATCAGCAGGCGCGGATTGAGGTTGATCTCGCGGCCGAGGATGACTTTCTGGATGTTACCGCCGGACAGCTTGCGCACCGTGTGGAAAATGCCTGGTGTGTTGATCGCCAGCTGGGAAACGATCTGCCTGGCCTTGGCCCGTGCGGCCTTGCGGTCAATGAAAGGGCCCTTGTGGAAGGCGTAGTCCTTGAGCAGAATGTTGTCGGCAATGTCCATCGAGGCGACCAGGCCCATGCCCAGGCGGTCCTCGGGGATGAAGCTCATGCTGATGCCCATCTTGATGATCTCACGCGGTGATTTGCCTACGATCTCGTTGCCGTGGAAGCGGATGCTTCCTTCGGACGGGATCTGCAAACCGGCGATGGCCTCGCACAGCTCCTTCTGGCCGCTGCCGGACAGACCAGCGACACCGAGGATTTCCCCGTGGCTGAGCTGGAAGCTGACTTTGCTCAGGCGATGGACCCCGCTGGTGTCCAGGACCGAGAGGCCCTCGATTTCCAGGCAGAGACCGGAACCCTGGACAGACGGCCGGTCAATCGACAGGTCCACGGCACGGCCAACCATCATCTCCACCAGCTCAGTCGTGGTGGTCAAATCGGTGCGCACCGTGCCAATCGTACGACCCTGACGCAGGACGGTAACCCGGTCGCACAGGGAGAGGACTTCATTGAGTTTGTGGCTGATGAAAACAATCGCCTGGCCATTTTCGCGCATCCGGTGCAGGATCTGGAACAGGTGGGTGATTTCCTGCGGCGTCAGGACGGCCGTCGGCTCGTCGAGGATCAGGATCTGCGAGCCGCGGTAGAGAACCTTGAGGATTTCGACGGTCTGCTTTTCACTGACCGACATCGTCGAGATGCGCCGGTCGGGATCTATCCCCATTGCAAACTGTTCGGACAAGGCCGCGATTTTCGCCCGGGCGGCTGCGCGGTCGATGAAAAGCCCGTGGCCGGTCCCGGCGATGATGTTGTCCAGGGCCGTCAGGTTTTCGACCAGTTTGAAATGCTGATGGATCATACCGATCCCTTTGGCCATGGAGTCGCGTGGCGAGCGGAAAATGACGCGCTCACCGTGGATGTCGATTTCACCGGAATCCGGCAGATAAATCCCGGAGAGGATGTTCATCAGCGTCGATTTGCCGGATCCGTTTTCACCGAGCAGGGCATGGATCTCACCCGCTGCAACCGAGAAGCAGATGTCCTGGTTGGCTTTGACTGAGGCAAACGCTTTGCTGATGCCGCGCATCTCGATGGCGGGGACTCTTGTAGTATCGGTCATATCAAGCTCCTGTAAAGTCATAAAACCTGGCCTGTGCCGCAAGAAATGGCGGCACAGGCCAGGCAGATTCACAAGGGGTCAGAGCATGGAGTCGGTTTACTTGGCTTCGACGACGCCTTCGACGAACCAGTCCATGGCGAACTGGTCGTCGGCGCTCAGGGATGCGCCGGCGGCGACACGCTCGGCACCCGTGTTGTCCTTGATCGGGCCGGCAAAGACAAAGTCATTGCCCTGGGCTTTCATGGTGTCGACGAGGGCATTGACCTCAGTCTGGACTTCGGCCGGGACGAGCGCGGTCATTGCATCAAGCGCAACGACGCCATCGTTCATGCCGCCCCAGTAGGCGCCGGTGGTCCAGCTGCCATCGAGCATGGCGGCCAGGCGCTGTTCATAGTAGGCGCCCCACTTGAAGACCGGAGCGGTCAGGTAGGCGTCCTTGATGGCTTCGCTGTACATGGGGTTGTCATAGCCGATGCCGAAGACGCCCTTTTCCTGGGCAGCCTGCTGCACAGCGGTGGAGTCCTGATGCTGGGCCAGGACGTCAGCGCCGCTGTCGATCAGGGAGATCGCGGCTTCTTTTTCCAGCTGCGGGTTGAACCAGGTGTTGGTCCAGGTGACTTTGACGACTGCGTCGGGGTTGACCGAGCGCACGCCGAGGGTGAAGGCATTGATGCCACGGTAGACTTCCGGGATCTGCATGGCTGCGACGTAGCCAATGGTGTTCGACTTCGTCATGCGGCCGGCGACGATGCCGGAGAGGAAGCGGGGCTGTTCGATCTGGGCGAAATAGTTGGCAAAATTGTCAGCACTCATGTAGCCGGAGCAGTGTTCGAACTTGATTTCCGGATTTTCCGAGGCCACTTTGGCTGTGGTTTCCATGTAGCCGAAGCTGGTGGCGAAAATGATCTGGCAGCCATCGGCGACAAGCTGGTTGAGGGCGGTTTCGGTCTGCTGGGCATCGGCATCATTGACGTTCTCTATTTCCTTGAGATCGATCTTGTCTGCACCAACTGCGGCAACGGCAGCGGCAAAACCGTCAGCATGGGCCTGGGACCAGCCACCGTCATTTTTCGGGCTGATGTAGATGACGCCGACTTTGATTTTTTCAGCAGGAGCGGCAGCGGTGGTGGTCTCGGCGGCAGCACTGGTGGTTTCACCGGCAGCAGCAGTGGTGGTGGCACTGCTCTGGGCACAACCGGCAACCAGGCCGAGGACGAGCATCATGGCCAGGGCCAAGGTGAGGATTCTCTTGATCTTCATGGTTTCTCTCCTTCTTTTCTGGGTCGCTTCAAATTCTGGATTCGCAAGGCAGATGATGAATCAGGCGGATGTTCACTGAAAGCGGACGTGCCCGTCGGACATGTCCTCGATAATGGCCAGGGATTCAACCCGGATACCTGAAGTGCGGACGCGCTTGCCCCCATCCTGGAAGCCCTTCTCAATGACGATGCCGGCGCCAGCCAGCGATGCACCGGCCTGGTGGACCAGGTCGGCCAGGCCCAGCAGCGCTTCGCCGTGAGCGAGGAAATCATCGATCACCAGAATGTGGTCAGACGCAGACAAATAGCGGCAGGCGACGCGGATGACATTGTCGCGGTTGCGCGTGTAAGAATGGACCGGAGCGGCGAAGGTGTCCGGATCCTGGTTCATAGATTCGGTTTTCTTGGCAAAAACAACGGGGACACGCAGGTGATAGCCGGCAAAAAGCGCCGGGGCGATCCCGGAGGATTCGATGGTCAGGATGCGCGTGATCGGTTCATTCATGAACCGGCGGGCAAATTCCTCGCCGATGGCATCCATCAGGACCGGGTCGATTTGATGATTGAGGAAGCTGTCAACCTTGAGGATATTGCCGGGGAGCACTTGACCATCCCGGACGATCCGGTCTTTGAGCATTTGCATCGATGAACCTCACCAGACCAGCGGGCCTTCAGCCGCTGTTACCATGACAGGCAGGATGGAAAAATTGTAAACGAAATATGACTTTTTGACAAATAGCAAAATGCATGAAAATTACTCTGAACTTGCAGGACCTTTTCGCGTTTTCACGGGCAGCCGTTTTTCACCATTGTCCATTCAGCGGCGGTCAAGGTCGAGGCTGATGCGTCCGTCCTTGATTTCGATGATGCGGTCGGTTTTTTCCGCAATATGGCGATCATGGGTGATGATGATGAAGGTCGTGCGGAAGGTCCGGTTGATTTCGCGCATGATGTCATAGACGGTCTCTGTCGAATCCGAATCCAGATTGCCTGTCGGTTCGTCGGCCAGGATGATTTTGGGATTCATGATCAGGGCCCGGGCGATCGCGGTACGCTGTTGCTGGCCGCCGGACATCCGGGTCGCCAGGTTGTTCTTGACGCCAGACAAGCCCACCAGGTCCAGAAGCTCAGTCGCCCGGTCACGGATCGCCTTGCTGGCGGACCCATATTTGATCAGATGCGGCATCAGGACATTTTCCAGGGCGGTGAACTCGGGCAGCAGATAATGGAACTGGAAGATGAAGCCAATGGTTTCATTGCGCACTTCGGCCAGCTGGTCGGGTTTGAGCTGGTCCGTACGGCGGCCGTTGATCTGGACAATCCCGGAGGTCGGCCGGTCCAGGGTGCCCATGATATTCATCAGGGTGGACTTGCCGCTGCCGGACTGGCCGATGATGCCATTGAATGTCGAGGCGGCAAAGGTCAGGTCAATATCGAACAAGACCTGGGTTGGTACGCTGCCACCATAGATTTTGTTGATTTTCTCCAGGGCCAGGACCGTCTCCGGAGCTCCTGATGGCGGTGTGTTGAGGGATGTCATGGTCTTTCCTGTCCTTTCAGCCATTGCGGATAACCTCGATTGGATCCAGTCGGGCGGACTTCCTGGCCGGTACCAGGGCGGCCAGAGTCGAAGCGACCACAGCCAGGCCAAAGGACAGGAGCAGGAAATTGCGGTCGATAAATAGAGGAACCACCGGCGAACCATCGGGGCGCACCGCAAAAATGGTGAAACTGATGGACAATCCGAGTCCAATAATGAGACCCAGGATGCCGCCGATCAGGCCAAGGATCAGGCCCTGGAACAGGAAAATCAGACTTGACTGGCGCGTTTTGATGCCCATGGCCTTGAGAATGCCGATCTGCTTCGATTTCTGCAGCACGGAAATGGCCAGCACGCTGGCGATACCGAGCACAACCGAGACCACGACAAAAAACTGGATCATGTAGCTGGACACGCTCTGGCCATTGAGACCCGAAAGCAGCGAGGCATTCTGGACTTTCCAATTGGTCAGTTCCAGCTCCGGGTCATTGAGAATCGGCGTCAACTTCTCGGAAATCAAATCCGCTTCAAAGACTTCATCGGGTCCGATCTGGATTTCGATCGCGGTCACGGCGTCTCCGGTGGCAAAGAGATCCTGGACGGCCTCGAGATTGGCTAAAAACCAGGATTTGTTGACACTCTGGACCTCCAGGTCAAAAACGCCAACCAGAGTAAAGGATTTTTTGATGCCTCCCAGCACAGTCACTTCGATCAAATCCCCAGGCTGGACACCCAGCTCTTTGGCCAAGTCCACGCCGATCACGGCTTGGGAATCTCGTTCCGGCAGACGGCCAACCACCAGGCGTTCGGAGAACTCATAGACCTGCTCGGCCCGGGCAAAGTCGAAGCCGCGCATCAGGATCGAATTGGACCGGTCTCCATCGATGATCAGGCCTGGCTGGTCAAGAACCGGGGAGATGGCCGTCAGGCGGGGTTCGCGCCGCAGGGCAGCAGCTGCGATCGGTTCGTATTTTTCAATCAGGCGGTCGTCCGCATCGGACACAACCGAGATCTGGGCCGCATTGCCAATGGTGGTGTCAACCAGGCTTTTCTGCAGGCCTGTGATCAGGGAGCCGATAAAAATCTGGACCGAAATACCGATCGCGATGCCGAGGGCAATCAGGATCGTCTGGCCTTTGTTGGAGGACAGAAAACGGACAGCGATTTGAAAGGCAATTCTCATGATGTCTCCTCCAGCAGGGCTTCGATATCAGCGAGCGAGCGGACCAGGCAGACGGGGCCAAATCGATCCAGCTGGCCGGCTTCACCGGAAAAGGCACCGCCGCTGGCCAAGAGGCGGACCTTGGGGTACTGGTGCTGGATCTGGTTGAGCAGGTCCTTGGCTTTGAACAGGTTATAGTAATTGACGACATGGAGATCGACATAGTCGGGCTGGAAATAGCCGATGCCGTTCAGAATGGATTCTGCCGGTGTGTTGGCACCAACAAACAAGGTCTCAAATCCGGCCAGCTGGAAAAAATCCGCCCCCATGCGGGCGCCGAGTTCATGGAATTCCTCTGCCGGCAGGACGATCATCACCCGCTTTTTGGCATCAGCCGCCGGATCCGCTGAGGTTCTCTCCTGCTCGCGGGCGTTCACCTCGGCAACAACAGCCGGATAACAGCACTCGATCACAGTCCGGGTGATTTCACTGCGGACATGTTCGCGCCAGATGGCATCCGGCTGGCCCAGCTCCGCCTCCGACAGTTCATTGAGGGATTTGGCCAGCACCTCCGTATACAATTCAACCAGGCCGACCTTGCCCTCCGATACGGCCGCCAGCACGAGCTGGACACAGGCTGGTTTGTCCATGCTGGCCAGGGCGGCAAAGTAGGGGGCATACAAGTCATTTCCAAGATCTGTCATCTTGAGTCCATCCTTCCCATAGATACGAGGCGTCAATGTGCCGTAAGCGCAATCAGCCCGGCAGCAGCCAGGGCGGCAATGGTGGAGCTGAGCAAATTCACCCAGTCGTTGTTGAGCCATTTCAGGCCATGCTGGAGTGAATTGGCAAGACCCTGCTCTGCACTTTTTTCTGTCAGCTGGCCGTGACGGGCACTGGCGTAACGGGCTTGCAAGGTCTCACCGAGAATGCTGTCAACCGTCGAACCAACCAGGCCGGCCAGAGCGATCACCGCCATGTCGGATACCAGGGTCAGGCCACTGGCTGGATCACTCCAATGCAGCAAACCATACACGAGGGCGATGAATACACCGCCGGACAGGGCGGCCAGTGTACCCAGTCGGGTCACACCGCCAGACAAGCCACGGGCCACGGGCCGGCGTGACAAGATGTAGACCGGCTGGTGACGGCTCAAGACGCCCAGTTCCGATGCCCAGGTATCGGCATTGCTGGCTGCCAGTGCTGCGACACTGCCGACCAGGAAAGCGGCCTGGCCGGTCATGGCGGTCAGAACACCCATCAGCAGAGCCGGTCCCCCATTGGCAATCACCTGGAACGTGTCACGTGGTCCCTTTTTCTCATGAATCTCCGATTCAATCGGGTCTTTGTCTTTCTGGCGATAGTGGGTCAGGACCGTCGATCCAGCGAAAAAGGTCAACAGCAGCACCACCAGGCGCAGACCTCCCGTCACATACAGGCCAAACGAGAGGCCACAGGCGGTCAAGGCAGCCAGCCCGGTCAGCGACCGGCGACGATAGGCCAGATAGGCCACGACAGCGCTGCCGAGGAGGACCGTGCCTGCAGTCACCAGTGTGAGTAGGGTTTCAAAAGAAGCCAGCAGAGTCAGGATTTCATCCACCATCAGCCGATCACCATCCCGTACGCCAGGGCACTGGCCAGTGGAACCGTCAGGTTATCCAGGCCAAAAGGCGTCATGGCTTCCACCAGCGTCGCCACCAAGGCCAGGCCCACTGCTGCTGGAAGGACCGGGGATAAGCCCTGCCATGCGATCAGCAACGCCAGGACGGCGAAAGACACCACCAACATGGTCAGATTGCCTGTCAGGCTTTTACGGGATCCGAACACACGGTAGGATCCCCAGGGAAACGCTTTGCCGAACACCGCAGCCAGGCCGTCACCATATCCCATGAGCAGAATCCCTGCTGCTCCGACCAGCGGATTTTTACCCGAACCAAACGTCAGAAGCGAAAGAATCAGCAGGGAGATCGCATAGTAGACGGTGCCGAGGTCTTCCTTCCCTTCGCCCCGTTCCATAACCTGGAAAATCTGGTACCGGTAGGACAGTGAGTTGATCACGACAAAACTCGCCGGGACAATGGCCGCCCATAGAGGCTGGTCAAAAAAATACATGGCCAGGAACCACCAGTTGCAGACCAGGACATGGACCGTTTTGCGGCTGGCCTCCTTGCCAAAGCGGGCCATGAAACGGGCCAGGAAGATCACCGTAAAAATGAAGCCAAAAGATGCTGCGATACCGATCCAGTTCTGCATGTCACACCTCTGTCCGGAATCTCAAGGTCCAGACGTACCATTGTGCCTTTAAGTAGAGCCAGTATTTGAATGAGTCCGGCACCACCAGCCGGCGCTCCAGGACGATGTCCGGATTTTTAATTCCGAGTAAAGTAATATGACTATAGTACAGCAGAGCCAGAAGAACGGGCAACCGCGCTTTGGTGTCAAACGATACGAGATTTCGCTTCACACCTTCGTAGCGCTGCAGAGCGCCTTGCGCCAGCTCCAGCCAGTAGCTTTTCAGGGCCGGTGTGGGCGTGGCTCGACCCAGGTCTTCCGACTGGATTCCTCGTGCAGCCAGCTCGTGCGCAGGCAGGTAGATCCGGCCCAGGCGGTAGTCCGCGGCCAGGTCCCGGAGAATATTGGACATCTGCATCGCCTGGCCCAGATCGATGGCCAGCCGGCGATGGACAGCTGTGACCGGGCTGGCTAGAAGGGGCAGGATCATCAGTCCGACCGTTCCGGCCACCAGGTAGCAATAGTCCCATAAGTCCTGGTTGGTCTCAGGCTGGACAAAAGTGATGTCCCGGCGCTGACCCTCGATCATCTCGAAGAACGGCGCGATCTCCAGGTCATACGTTGTGAACGCCCAGCGCAGCAAGCGCCAGAGGGGTTCATCCGGGGTCCTGCCAGCGGCAAATTCCTGCAACCGGGATGCCAGCTGATCCAGCTGGTCCGGATCATGGTCGACATCGATGCTGTCATCCGCCAGGCGGCAAAAAGCATAGACCGCAAAGACAGCCGCGGCGCGCCCGGGAGGCAAACGCTTGAACGAGCGATAGAAGCTACCCGAGTGACGGCGGATGACCGCTTCACACCAGGCAACATCCGGCAGCAACTCGATGGGAATCTCTGACTTGGCCATCACGGCACCTGGTCGCGCAGAACCTCCTGCGCAGCAATCTGGGCCGACATCAGGACGATCGGGACACCGGCTCCAGGATGGTTGCTGCTGCCGGCAAAATAGAGATTGTCGTAGCGCACGGCCTTGGGCTGGGGCCGGAAGGAATTCGACTGCATCAGGGTCGGGCGCAAACCAAAGGTCGCGCCGAAGAATGCATTGAAATCCATTTCAAAATCGAGTGGCGTGTAGACTTTTTCCCGGATGATGTGGCGCTCGAAATCCTGAAGGGGCAGCATGCGGCGGATTTTTTCATAGGCCTTGGCCCGGTAGGTCGCGATGGCTGCTTCATCTTTCCAGTCAATTGCCGGTCCATCCTTGAGGTTGGGCACCGGGGTCAGGACATAAAGGCCCAGCTGGCCCTGAGGCGCCAGGCTTTCATCGAGCAAAGCCGGCGCATAGACGTAGACCGACGGATCTTTCGGGAAACGGCCATCGAAGATGTCGGCAATGTTGCCAGAGAAGTCCTCGGCAAAAGCAAGGTTGTGGACATTGAGCCCGGGGAAATCACGGCTGTCGAGAGCAATGTACTGCATGAAACACGAGCAGGCATACTCGTATTTTTCCACCTGGGATGGACGGTAGCGGCCCTGGCGAAAATCTGAGGGCAAGAGCTGCTTCATGGCATAGGGGAAATCGGCCGTGGAGAGGACGATGTCGGCCGGTTGGAACTGGCCTTGGACCATGAGTCCGGTGGCCTTGCGCCCGTCCATGACGATTGTTTCCACCGGCGCCTTGAGATGGATCACCCCACCGAGTTCGGTGAACAGGCGTTCCAGTGCTGTGACGTAGCCGCGCATGCCGCCTTTGATGAACCAGACGCCATAGATCAGCTCAACCATCGGGATGATGGTGTAGATCGACGGGCCATTGTAGGGCGAAACACCGATGTAGAGCGTCTGGAAACTCAAAAGCTCGCGCAGTTTCTCACTCTCGACATACTCGGAAATCATGGCATAGGCATTGTTGAAGGTCTTGAGCTTGAGACCGGCCGAGAGTGTGGTCGGATTGAGAAGATCCGACCAGGTCCTAAAGCCGCGGCCGATGAAATGGTCCTTGGCCAGCAGGTAGCGTTCGTAGATGTCACCGAGGTAGCGCAAATAGCCCTGGGCATCCTTCTCGCTGATGCGTTCCAGCTCCGCCACCAGGCGGGTTAGCTCGGAAGTCGCTTCGTGGACCGAGCCATCGGCAAAATAGACGCGATAGATCGGGTCGAGCTGGACTATCTGGAAATAGTCATCCGGATTTCTGCCGCAGAATTCGAACACGTCGCGGTACATTTGCGGCATCATCAGGATCGTCGGGCCGAGATCGAACTGGAAGCCGTCAAATTCGACCACACCCATGCGGCCACCGGCCCGTTCGTTCTTCTCATAAATCTCGACGGAAAATCCCTGCTGCTGCAGGCGGATCGCGCTGGCCAGGCCACTGACGCCGGCACCGACGACCAGGACCTTTTTCTTACTCGCTGTCTGCACTGTCATGGAAATCAGCCTCAACTTTATCTTTGTCTGATCTTTTTTTACGCAAGGTTACAGGGGCCGTGCCAAACAGGATGCCTTCCTCCGTGGCTTCCCGTTCCATGATCATGAGTTCCCGGGCAATGGTCGTGACATTGCGCAGGACTGACGGGTCCTGGATGTCCGGAACCGGCCGGCCAGTGATTTTTTTGTGATGGCTGTAGTTTTTCCACAGGCTGCCGGTGATCCGCTTCAGCGTCGAGGGGCGGCGCAGTACATCACCGACTTCGCGGCGGAATTGTTCCGCGACCTCCGGCTCGAGACGGCCTTTCAGTGCAGCCAGATAGCGGCCCTGTTCACGGGCCCACGGGTCATCGAGCTCCTGGCAGAGAAATTTGAGCCGATACCAGGCCTCGTACAGGTCGCCCCTGGTTTTAAGCGGGACTTCCTGCAGCCAGAGATAGGCCAGCATGCGGCGGCGCCAGTCCCACCATTTCAGCGGACTTTGCATCTCCAAAGCCGGAATCAGGAAAAAGCCTTCATCATCGAGCAAGGCTCCGAACACACCGGGTGGCTTGCCCCGGCTTTGTTTGCGCAGCGTTGTCCGGTAGACACCACAGGAGGGGCTGCCATCCATGTAGATGAACACCTTCGCCCCGGCCCGGCGCAGGGTGGCAAGGCTTTCCTGGGCAGCTGCGAGCATGACCGCGGTGACATCGTGGCCATTGCGGCTGACGATCTTTCCTTCGCCCTGCCAGATGGCACGACCGTCCTGGCCAACCAGATGGATCGGGTCGCGCGGCACACCCAGCCCGGCAGCCGTTTCCGGACAGACCGGGCACCAGCGGAAATCGCCTTTCTCGCGTCCGATTGCCTTGATGAAATCCATGCTGCGACCGTTGTAGCGCAGGGGCGCATTGAAGCCGCAGGCACTGATGCCAATAACTGGCTTCTCCTTGAGCGTGACAGGTCCCTTATCCATCTCTCCTGTACCGTCCTTTCCGGATATAATCGTCCACTGAAAATTTCCTGCGGCAGCCATCATAGGTCATGGTCCGGATCGTGCCAAAAACCGGCCGCTCGCCCCAGGGCCGGTCATGGACCCCGCCGATCGACCAGGCAATGCCGACATAGCCATTGGGATCGCGGCCGTCTATCGCCAGACCATCGTTGAGGGCGATCGCAATCTGCTGGGCCTGTTCTGGAGTCGCACACCATTCGAGCAGTTTCTTGGCCCAGTACATGCGCAGATAGCCCGGCATCTGGCCGGTGTCGCGCAGCTCGAGCTGGGCCGTGTTCCAGAGCGGGTCGTGGGTCTGGCCATTTTCCAGCTGTTCATCGCTGTAGCGGTAGGCCCGCGGGTCAGCGCGATGGCGCTCGAGCGTCTGGCGGGCCCAGGCAGGAAAGCCATTCCAGTTGTCATAGTCAGGATTGTAAAAGCAGAAATTGTCCGACAATTCGCGCCGCACGATGAGTTCCTCGAGAAACGAGGCTGCCGGTGTGGCCAAGTCTGGTTCGCCCTGGGCAGCCGCCTGGACGGCCAGGGCCACCCGCTGGGCCGAAATCTGGCCGAAATGCAGGTAGGGCGACAGGCGCGAAGAAACCGGCAGATTCGGATCATTGCGCCGGTCGAACTCTTTCAGGGATTCTGTGGTGAATTGAGACAGGCGCTGCCTGGCTGCAGCAGGGCCAGGTGGTGGCAAGGTCTGGCGGCGACCGTCGGATGCAGACTGCAGGGCGAGATCCGCCAAGGCTTGCTGGATGACTGCACGAGCGCCTGGTCCGGAAACGTCCTGCAGCAATTCTCCTGCCAGATCGACCGGGTGGCGGACCAAGGCCGGGAGATCGGTCAGCCAGGCTGGCAATTGGCGCTGGATTTTCGGCCGGATTGTGCGGGCGGCAAATTCGAGTTTGTCCGAGGCCAGCCAGCAGGGGATGATGTTGTGAGCATCTGTTTCCCATACCGCCAAGCCAGCCTGCTCTGCAGCAGCGGCCAGATCCTTGCGCCACTGGCGTGGCAAGCGCAGCGGTGAAAAATCAGTCACAACCAGACCGGCCTGGATCTGCCCGGCGACAGCCAGGACCGCTCGGTCCGGGTTGCCCTGGCGAACGATGAACGGAATGTTAAAATCCTGCAACTCGCGCGCCGTTTCCAGAAGGCCCTCGAGCATGAAACTGAAGTGCTCCGGCCGGGCGCCAAGAAAGGCCTCCTGCAGGCAAAAAACGACCAGCAGCGGCTGACCGGACTGGACGGCTGCCTGCTGGGCGGAGAGCAAGGCCCAGTTATCAGACGCACGCTGGTCTCGGTTCATCCAATACAGGACCGGGCCCGGACGCACCAGCCGATGATTGAGGGGGCGACTTCTGTCGAACATGGTGCCACTCCTGACCTGTTGGCAAATTGGAATCATTCTTAAGGGGTCAGGAGAATTGTATCATAGGTGGGCAAATGCGATCTAATGTTTTCTGGCCGGGTAGGATCTGTCTGTAGCACGTCTCGAACTTACGAACCGACAAACTGAGTCTCTTTGAGATCTTCATCAAGATGTTTCTTGATGAGGTGTCCGTTCTGACGAAACAAGGACTAAAAGCTGCATATATGCCCGTAGAAGCTAACGAACGGTTCTACAAAGGTAAATTGCTAGCTTCGCAGAACATTAAGCATAACCTGATGAACTATGAGCGATTCTTTGTTCGTTACGACGATTTTAGCTTCAACCGACCTGAGAACCGACTGATTAAGTCCACCCTGCTCTTTCTGTTGAAACAGACAGCGGATAGTCGCAACCGTCATAATGCTGCCCGGTTGCTCACTTTTTTTGAAGGTGTGGATTTCTCAGAAAGCTACGAATCTGACTTTTCGAAGTGCATCAGCGACCGTAGTATGAGTCACTACGACAAAGCGCTTTCGTGGTGTCGTGTTTTCCTCAAAGGAAACAGTTTTACTGCCTTTGCCGGAAGTGAGGTTGCTCTGGCGCTTCTGTTCCCGATGGAGAAAATTTTCGAGAGCTTTGTTGCAGCTAAGTTTCGCAAGCACCTTGGGAGTGGTGTCAGTCTTAGGACACAAGACAACAGATATAGTCTGTTTGATAGCCCAACCCGTGCATTTGCCCTCAGACCCGACCTTGTTTTAGAATCTGGAGAGCGCACAGTCATTTTGGACACAAAGTGGAAACTGCTATCTGACAATGTAAGAAACAACGGGATTTCACAGTCTGATATGTATCAAATGTATGCTTATAGCAAGAAATATGACGCCGACGGTATCGTACTACTCTATCCTCAATCTGACAGCGTTAGCAAAGGTGAAATTAGGTATGCATCAGATGACAATGTTAAAGTTGATGTTTCTTTCATTGACCTGAGAAATGTGGACAGCAGCATTGCCAATTTGATATCAATTGTGTGCTGAAATGCATCAAATATAAAGGATAATACAGATGAGACTAAATGATCATTCAATAACAAATCTAATTTCATACTTTATAAGCAAGGGCAAAGAAGGCGAATGGTGGGACTTTAAACAGGAGTGGCATATCAATATGCATGATCTCATTAAGGATATCATTTGCTTCGCAAACACAGTACATGATGAGGATTGTTATCTAATTTTTGGCGTTTCCGATGACCTTAAACTTACCGGGATGCAACAATCGCGCAAGAAGCAGGCCGATGTAATTGATGCCATATCAAATCTTCACTTTGCGGGTGACAACATCCCCAAAATTGATATTGAAACAGTTAACTTCGAAGGCACCGAGCTTGATGTCCTTAAAATATTCGATACTGACAGAACACCAATTTATTTAAAAAAGCCATACGGGAGTATGAGACAAGGGTGTATTTATTCCAGAAACGGAGACAAAAACACACCTGACAATGGGAATGCGGAAATTGTCGAGATTGAGAATCTTTGGAGAAAGAGACTTGGATTAACGAAGCCCCCGCTTGAGTATATAATCGATAGACTTCAGAACAAACTGGAATGGAATCAGCAAGGTGATTTTTATTACAATATATACAAACCAGAATATTCTATTAAGAAATTTGATGAGCATGAAGATGTTGGTAGACGTGGGGATGAATTTTATTCCTATTCCCAAACGAACGAATCCACTTCGTATTCAATGTTGGACATAATGGCTCATAATACCGTGCTCGATAGCTATCAAATTACAAATTTAGATAGTGGCCGACTCAGTATCCCTGTACCGGAATGGGGATTTTTACACTTTGGTGAATACCATCAGGATACCAGGTCTTATAAATACTATATTGAAGGCAGCGACCGTTACCGTGTCCTTGATTTTTTGTATAACCCAGAGAATTCAGACGAGCGCTGTGCATTTGATGATCTTATAAACGTTGTCTTAATTTATCATTCTGAAGAAGAAAGAAAAGCTTTTGAAGGATATGTATTAGCAAATCCAGAGAAATTGGATTCGCTTGTTAATGCTTCAAAAGAATATGAATACATTGCTACAGAAAGTGAACTAAAAACTAGCGAATACAAGAAACGATTGAGAACAGGAATAGCACTGAACACGCTTCTCAAAGGATGGCGTGCGATGTACTTATAACCTTTTGATTTTTCCATACTTTTTAATTATTCCTCGATTGGCGATAATGCAGGGTAAGCAATCTCGAAATCTGTGTAGGATGACATAAATCAAATAGACGAAAAAGAGCTCTCGAAGCTTGCATCAAAAAATGCGAAAGCTCGAAAGCCCTTATTTCAAGCCTTTTTCAGCACAATTGTGCCGGAGAGGGCTTTTTCTTTTTGTATCAATATCAGTAGGAACATAGACCCCTGTTGCAGTTCAGGCGGAATGATCGTACAAAGTGCAGAATTCATCAAACGTCATAAGGGTCAGTTATAAAATCGTCATTAAATTATTGACAGACAAATAAAAAAGTTATACACTTTAAATAGTTCGAACGACCGACCGAAACTTAGAGGTGGTGATATGTTGCTTACAGAAGCAGATCAGCAAAGTCAACCGGAAAAAATACTAATAGCTGCTTTTGAGGTTATATCCTCCAAAGGTTATGCGAATGTTTCAACAAGAGATATTGCAGACAAAGCAGGTGTTGTGTTAAGTCAGCTGAATTATTATTTCAAAAACAAAGAGGGACTGTTCAAAGAAGTTGTGCGAATGATGGTTGATAAATATCTGCACGAGATTGAAGAAACCCTAAAGAAAGAGGAATCACCAAAGGAAAAGGCAAGATCATTAATAAAATACTTTACAGAAATGTTAAAGTACAATCCGGAGCTCTTTAGGCTACTCTATGACTTTACAGGTCTGGCTCTGTGGTCCCCGATTTTTAGCAACTTGCTAAGTGACTTATTCAAAGAATTATCAGATATGATAGAAAAGTATATTGTTAACAACTTTCAGATGAAAGAATTAAAAGGATACTCTACAAAATCCTTATCACGCTTAATTCTAGGATCGATGTTCGGTACGGGTATTCAGGTATTACTTGATTATGATGAAGATTTGCCAGAAGCATTAAACGCTATACAAATACTATTTGAATAAATAAATATTTTATGAAAGTGAGGAAAATGTAAATGTCAGGAATAATCGAAAAATCTATTAATTTGGGGCTTGGGGTATTTTCGTACTCAAGGGAGAAAATTGAAGAAGCTGTTAATGAACTTGTGAACAAAGGTGAAGTATCTCGTAAGGACGCTAAAGATTTAGTGAATGACCTTGTCAAAAAAGGAGAAGAGCAACGCGATGATTTCAAGAAAATGATTAGGGATGAAATCCTAGAGTCATTAGACTATAAAGATATCGCTCGCAAAGAAGATCTAATGAAAAAAGATGATGTGAGAAAAATTATTAGGGAAGAGCTAATTGATATCTTGAAAGAGAAGGAAATAGCTACCAAGACAGATATAAGCGAGTTGAAAAAGTAATTAACTAAGAATACCAGTTAAAAGGCAGAGTGATGGCAGATTATTTAATGTCATTGCTGCTCCAACTGGTCATTCTATTTTATGAAAGGTGATTGAATGGGAACAACTATTATAACAGACTCAAATTGCGATTTACCTGTTGAGTATATTTCGCAAAACAATATCCACATAATTCCTTTTACTTATCAATTAAATGGAATCACCTACACAGATGATTTTGGAAATTCTCTGAGTCATAAAGATTTTTATAATGCACTTCGAAATGGAAGCATGCCAACGACTGCGCAAATTACGCCATATATTTTTGAGAAAGAGTTTGAAAAATTCATATCAAAAGGGGAATCAGTTATCTATATAGGTTTCTCATCAGCTTTAAGTGAAACGTTTAATTGTTCTGTTCTAGCTAGAAACGAAATAGTGGAGGCGCACCCAGAAGCAGATTTAACAGTTATTGATTCGAAAAGTGCTTCTATTGGTCAGGGCTTATTGGTGTATTATGCGTGCGAGATGTTAAGGCAAGGAAAATCTAAACAAGAAATAGTAGATTGGATCGAGTCTAACAAACTTAAGGTAAATCACTGGTTTACTATAGATAGTTTGGAACATTTAAAGAGAGGGGGGCGAATATCAGCCACCAGTGCAGCTATTGGGGATTTGCTTGTTGTAAAACCAGTTTTGATTGTCTCTAATGATGGAAGTCTTAGCGCTGTAAAAAGAATTAGAGGAAGAAAAAAATCGATCAAGACTTTATTTGAAGAATTTAAAGCTCGTGCTATAAAACCAGAAGAACAGATGATATACATCGCTCATGGTGATTGTTTAGAAGATGCAGAGTATCTAAAATCTCTGATTTTAAGTGAGATAACGCCCAAAGACATAGTAATAAATATCTTGGGGCCAATTATTGGGACTCATACAGGACCAGGCATGGTAGGTGTATTTTTCTTAGGGAAAGAAAGATAGTTATATTGTTTACTTACACTAGGATAAAAAAGATATTAGTGTATTAACACTTAAGCAGATGTAGATGACGGGTTATCTTTTCAATCTATATCTGCTATTTTTTAACAAAAAATGAAGTTAGACTGAGTGGTGATAAATAGTGGCATTCGATAGACACAAAAAAATTAAGAGATCTAGACAAATTGTCAAGGTTTTTGCAAATCATGGCTTTGGTACCTTAATGGATAGGTTAGGAATCCTTAAATTTCTTAATATAGATAAGCAATCCAGAGAATATTCAGATGGCGAAATCTCAAAATTATCGATTGGGGCGAGATTGAGATTATCTTTCGAAGAATTGGGACCAACGTTTATAAAATTAGGTCAAATCATGAGTACTAGTACAGCGTTCTTTTAATAC
>DIGA01000112.1 GCA_002419365.1 Mageeibacillus sp. UBA5734
ACGGCACAATCGGTGTGCGCGAAGTTGTCAACCTGGCCGTCACCCTGGACGAACGGATCGGCGACGGCTTCTACTACGCCCGTTCCCTGAAGCGCTTTCAGCAGATCCTGGAAAATCCGCACGAACTGGAGAAGCCCTGGCCGCCGCGGCAAGAAAGCAATGGCGACGAAGTCATCTTTGCGACTTGACAGCCCGGCCTTGCTTCTTTAAACTATCCCTTGCGCAGGTCAATCCGGCGCAAGACCAGATGCCTGTTTAGCTCAGTTGGTAGAGCAGCTGATTTGTAATCAGCAGGTCGGGGGTTCAAATCCGTCAACAGGCTCCAAGAGAAAGCCATACAGCCGCAATGGTTGTAGGGCTTTTTTGTTTAATAAACATATCTCAATGACGCTCTTATTGATTATGCCGATTTTACCGGTAGCGTTACACTCTGGCAGACGGGTGGATTTTAAAAGACATAAAAGGATCTCACTTCCAGTACACTCACCTGACGAAGTCCGGAAAGGTCACGATACCGCATCACCCGGGAGACATACCAAACATTGTCATCAAGTCAATCTTGAAGCAAGCGGGCCTGAAATAAGACCCGCTGAAACGGAGGAAAATATGAAGCTGGTTTATTGGGCGTGTTTTTATACTGATTCAGAGGATGGATCTATCGCAGTTGTTGTTCCGGACCTTCCGGGCTGCACAACTGGCGGCAATGATCTTGCCGAAGCTATTGAGATGGCAATTGACGCAGCATCCGGCTGGGTGCTTACCGAACCCGAAGATGGAAAGGATATTCCGCCATCCACCCCCATTGACGAAGTTGAACTTGATCCTGACATGGGGAAAGGTTTTGTAGCCCCAATCGTTCTTGATATGGATAGTTATACTGAAAAGCATGGCAAGAAGTCGATTCGGAAAAACCTGACAGTTCCAAATTGGTTGAACACCAGGGCAGAACTGGCACACATCAATTTCTCGCAAGTATTGCAAGATGCACTGATCGAACGACTTGGCCTGTCAGATCGAAAAGGAGCCTAAAAGACCCGACGCCGGGGATTTCACGATCTCCTCGTGTCACCGATGAATGGCTAACCGTCGTTTGACCCTTGGGCCAGATGCAGAACAAGGTCCACACATGCATCAATCCCCAGCGAAGAGGATTTCAGGCAGATGTCGTAGTTTTCGGCATAGCCAAATGTCTGACCGGTGTAATACTTGGAAAACTTCTTCCTCTGTTTGTCGATGGTCCGGATCTGTTCCTTGATTTTATGTTCAGACTGGTCCGGCAGCAGCTCTTTGATGTGCTGTACCCTGAAGCTGGTATCCGCGCTGATAAAGAGATGCAGGCTGTTGTCAAATTCTTTGAGAATATGGTTGGCGTTCCGGCCAACAATGACGCAGCTGCCTTTTTCGCCAATTTCCCGGATGACTTTTGTCTGGGCTGCATAGAGTCGTTCACTCAAGGGCCTGTTATAGAAATCAAACAAGCTTTGGGCAAATCCGAAATCAGTTGGAATATTTTCGTCCCACTTGATCAGGCTGTCAGCGTCCAGGTTCGAATCATAAGCCACCTGATAGATGATTTCCTTGTCAAAATAGCCATAATCCAATGCCTTGGCCACTCTTCTGCCTATTTCACCACCGGCTGCGCCGAATTCCCGGCTGATCGTGATAATTTTTTTCATAACACACCTTAGTCGTCACAGAACTTTATTGAGAAAGTCTATCGTTCTTGGCTCTTTCGGATGATTGAACACATCTTTTGGGGCGCCCGATTCGACAATATACCCGGCGTCCATGAAGACAACCCGGTCTGCAACTTCCCGGGCAAAGCCGATTTCATGGGTGACGATGACCATGGTCATGCCTTCTGCAGCAAGTTCTTTCATGACAGCAAGCACTTCGCCAACCATTTCGGGATCGAGGGCTGATGTTGGTTCATCGAACAGCATGATGTCCGGATTCATGGCCAGTGCCCTGGCTATGGCTACACGCTGCTTCTGGCCACCGGAAAGCTGCGAAGGGAATGCATCCGCTTTATCGCTCAAACCAACACGCTGCAGCAGGGAAAGTGCTTTGGCCTGTGCATCTGCCTTGGACAGGATCTTCAGTTCTACCGGCGCCATCATGATATTCTGTATGACCGTTTTGTGGGGAAACAAGTTGAAGTGCTGGAAGACCATGCCGATATTCTCGCGGACTTTATTGATATCGGTATGGCGGTCGGTGATGTTTTGCCCATCGACCATAATGGTTCCACTTGTTGCTGCTTCCAGATGATTCAGGCAGCGCAGAAAGGTAGATTTGCCGCTGCCTGATGGCCCCAGCAGAACAACGACTTCACCTTTCCTGATATCCATGCTCATGTCTTTCAGAACTTCGAGATGGCCAAAATTCTTTTTCAAATTCTTGACACTGATGATGATGTCATGCTCTGCCAATGTTCACCCTCCTTTCAACACGTTTTGCCATTTTGCTCAAGGCAACGATGACAATCATATACATGATGCCGACAATCGCCCACGTTTGAAGACTCTTGAAGGTATTCCCGGAAATGGTCTTGCCCATGTTTGTCAGTTCCGGGAATCCGATAACCGACAGAATGGATGTATCTTTCAGCGTGATAATGAATTGGTTGATAATGGATGGAATCATGACCCGAAAAGCTTGGGGCAAGACAACAAGTCTCATGCTTTTGACATAACTCAATCCCAGGCTGCGGCTGGCCTCCATCTGTCCCTTATCAATGCTCTCGATGCCGGCCCGGATGATTTCAGCCATGTAGGCACCGCAGTTCATCGCCAGCGCGATCGTACCTGCTTGAAGGGCTGACAGGCGGAAGTCCTGTATCCCCATCATTTTTATCCCGGTCGGAACACCAAAGTAAATGAAATAGGCCAAAACAATCAGCGGGACTCCCCTGACCCCATCTACATAAGCTGTACCGAAAAAATTAAAAACCCGGTTCTTTCCGACATTCATCAAAGAAAAAACCAGGCCGATAATCATGGCGAAAGACAGTGAAAGCAACGTTAACAGGAGCGTTTTCCCTAAAGCCTGCACCAACATGGAGCCGTATGTTTGCATGATTTGAATCATGGATTATCCTCAAAACATCTTTCACAGGAAAAACGCGGGAAACTTGACCAGTCTCCCACGTTCATCCCGTTTGCTTAAAAAATCATTTCAGGTATTTGTTGAGAATTTCATCGTATGTGCCATTTGCCTTGATATTTTTCAGGCCGGCATTAAACAGATCCAGCAGTTCCTGATTGGACTTATTCATAATGGCAAATCCGTAAGGGGCGCCTTCGCTTTCCATGCCTGCAGGAATTTTAAGGGCGAGACCGCCTTCTTTGATCGAAGCTGCCATGATTGGGGTGTCTTCGACGCAAGCAACGCTGTTGCCCAGAAGGACGTCCTGATACATCGTCGGTGAGTCTTCAAAGGTTGTAACCGTAAAGCCATACTGGTCTTTGATGCTGTTGGCAAAATCTGCACCAGCTGTGGCGTTCTTGACTGCGACATTTTTTCCGGCCAAATCTGCAAAGCTTGCGATGTCACTGTCAGCTCCGACAACAAAAGTCTGCGTTGCATCAAAGTAGCCATCCGAGAAGATCCAACCGGAATCAATGCGTTCCTGCTTGATCGTCGCACCGGCGATCAAACCATCCGCCTGGCCTGCCTGAACGGCTGCAACGGCAGCATCCCAACCCAGGCTTTCAAGTTTATAGTTGAAGCCCTGGTCTTTGGCAATGGCTGCAAGAAGATCGACATCAATACCAACAAATTCATTTTTTTCGTTCGTGTATTCAAAGGGCTTGAATACCGTATCTGTCACGATTAACCAGGTCTTTGCCGCTTGGGTTGTCGGTGCCGCTTCGGTTGCCTCAGTTGTCTCTTTAGCAGCACAACCGGCTAACAGTGCGCTTGCCAAAACCAGCATCGCGATGAAAATGGACAGGATCTTTTTCATAAATCTCTTCCTCCGCTGTTTTTATCCTACACGAAATCTTTCGGACAATAAAAAAAATAGAATGCTATCTCCGTCGACAGCTTCTATTTTTCTCTAAGCTGCGATTATATCGGTTATATGTACCTGTGTCAAACAACTCAGATCTCATGAGCTTTGACCTGAGCCACGAGTTCGTCGACCAGCTGGGGCACGGTTTTGGTTTCAACCCCTGCGATGACGATGTTGCATTTGTTCATCGGGACGAGGAGTTTTTGCGCCGGACTGGTGGCAATCGCATGGGCCATGGCTGGGGAGAGTTCTCCCATCAGAGAATAGGCACTGATAATGCCGATCGGACCGAGGATCAGTTCGACTTTGCTGCTGTTATAGACAATGGCGCTTTCGCCGGTAGCCCCTTCGGTTGCGCCGGCCTTGAGCATGGCAGCTGTGGCCAGGGAATTGGTGCCGAGGGCCAGGATTTGGGCGTGCGCACCCAGTGACTGGCGCAGCTTTTCGACAATCAGCCGGCCGATTCCGCCACCTTGGCCATCGATGACTGCAATCCGCATGGTTCGTGTCCCCCTTTGTGTCGCCGTTGGTTTAAGTAATCTGTATTGATCATAGCAAAAGCAGCCCTTTCTGTCATGAATAGAGTCTCAAGGGCTGGTTGAACCCAGGCAGAAAACACCTTATACTGGCCAGATGATGAACGCTCAAATCAATCGACTGAAAAACTGGCAAGGCCGCTGGTTTGGCCTCCTGGCCCTTATGTGGCTGGGAGTGATGTTCTGGTTCTCCAGCCAGCCGTCCTCAGAATCCTCGCAGCTCAGTGGTGGTGTCCTGCAATGGCTGGCCGATCAGACGGATGGGTTCATTCCCCTGTCCGTATTTCTGGACCCTCTGGCCCAGACCATCATTCGCAAGACCGCTCACTTTGCCAATTACCTGATCCTTGGGGTCCTGGTCACCCTGTCGGGTGGTCGGCGCAAACCTCTGCGGCTGCTTATACTGGGTCTTCTGGCCGCTGTTTTTGATGAAACCCATCAGGTTTTTGTCCCGGGACGGTCAGGAGAGCTGCGCGATGTCTTGCTCGATCTGGCAGGCTTTGCAGTGGGACTGGTCCTGGTCTGTGGCCTGCAGCGTTTATTCTGCGATCAGCTGCCAGTGGATTCCAAACCGGTCGATGACCCAGCCGTACATCCGGGCATAAAATTGCGGTCCTAACGGCATACGCACAACACCTCCCGCCGAAAGTTGGTTGAACCAGTTGGCGACAGTTTCCGGGGCAGATGTCCGAACAATCAGGGTCGTTTGATCACCTGCAACGACACCATCTGGATTGTCACCGAAAGAGAACCGGGTCCCTTCGATGGTCATTTCGGCGTGCATGACCTGCTCCAGCAAGGCCTCCGGCATCGGGAACTGGGGATTGGGTGGTGCTTCTTTGAAGCGCATGACTTGCTTATCGGTTCCAGAAAAAACCGTTTCGTAAAAATCGACAGCTTCAGCGCACGTGCCGTTAAAATAGAGATAAGGTTCTACCATGGATGTGCACGTCCTTTCAATTAGGATTGACAGGCATGATTCAATTCTTTTGACCAGTAATCCGGCCTTTTTGTTACAATTTAGTTATAGCCTGCTCCTTCTATTAAAGGAGGTAACCAGATGCAAATCCTGCACGGGCGTTACAATTCAGCCAAGATCTTTTCCGACACCATTGAAGAGGAAGCGCTGAGCCAGATCCGTCATTTGCTCGACCAGCCTTTTGTCACCGGCAGCCAGGTCCGGATCATGCCGGATGCGCACGCCGGGGCAGGCTGTACGATCGGCACGACCATGACGATCACCGACAAAGTCGTGCCCAACTTGGTCGGTGTCGACATCGGCTGCGGTATGGAAACGAGCGTGCTGGGCCGCTGTCATCTGGACCTGAGAGAACTGGACACCTTCATCCACCTCAACATTCCGTGTGGATTCGAAACCCGGCAGCACCCCCATGCGTTATCGCGCAACATCGACCTCAACGATCTGCGCTGCAAGAAAACGGTCAACCTGAAGCGGGCGGAGCTGAGCATCGGCACGCTCGGCGGCGGCAACCATTTCATCGAGGTCGACCAGGATGAATTGGGCCAGCTCTACCTGGTGGTCCACAGTGGCAGCCGTAACCTGGGCAAGCAAGTGGCTGAGCATTACCAGAACGAGGCGGCCCGACGTTTGCGAGGCCAAGTCGACCACGCCCTGGCCTATTGCGAGGGTGAGTTGTTCGAGGATTACCTGCATGACATGGCACTGATCCAGCACTATGCCGACCTCAACCGGAAAGCCATGATGCAGGACATGATCCAATGGTTTAGCCTGCCGGTGATCGACCACTGGACCACAGTCCACAACTACATCGATCTCGAAGCGATGATCCTGCGCAAAGGTGCGATCTCGGCCCGCAAGGGCGAACGAGTCCTGATTCCCATCAACATGCGTGACGGCAGCCTGGTCTGCACCGGCAAAGGCAATGCTGACTGGAATTTTTCCGCACCACATGGGGCAGGCCGACTGATGAGCCGCCATGAGGCACGGCGCAAGATCCGCCTGCAAGACTATGAGCAGGCCATGACCGGGATCTATTCGACCACCATCGACCCGAGCACGATCGATGAAGCACCTTTCGCCTACAAGCCTCTGGAGGAAATTGTCGCCAACATAAAGGACACCGTGACGATTGACCGCCGGATCCACCCGATATACAATTTCAAGGCGGCGGAATGACCACAAGGTTCGTCGACAACAGACATTCGCCTCACCGGTGAGTCAGGATGGATACAGTCCATGCCCAATTTCATCTCCTACGTCGTCATCTTGCTTGTTTCGACCTTGACACCTGGACCGAACAACATCCTGTCCATGTCCCGGGCGGCCCAAGTCGGTTTTCGCAACAGTTTTCGCCTGAACCTGGGCATGTATGCCGGGTTTCTGGCAGTGATCGGCCTGGTCACAGCCTTCAATTTCTACCTGACGAGCGCCCTGCCCGCCATCAAGCCAGTCCTGCAAATCATTGGCACGGTCTATATCCTGTGGCTGGCCTTCACCATTGTCTGGGGCCAGAAAAAAGGAAAAGCCAGCGCCCCCACGGCAACTGGCAATTTCCTGACGGGCTTTTCGATGCAATTCATCAATCCAAAAGTGATCATCTTCAGCCTGACCATCACGTCGACGTTCATTACGCCCTATTACAGCAGTCCTCTGGCACTCGCTGGTTTCGTTCTCCTCAACGCCACCATGGGATTCATCGCGACCTGCAGCTGGGGATTGTTCGGCAGTCTGTTCAACCAGCTGTTCGTCAAGCAGGCTCGCACGATGAACATCATCCTGGCCATTCTTCTGGCTGGCAGCGCCTTGTCGCTGTATCTCTAGAATGCGCGCTCGTAGCCGCCCCGACCGTCCAGAATGACCGGAGCCCAGGCCAGGACCAGGGCCTGGACCTGGATGTTCTGCTTGGTAGGCCGCACCACGGTGCGCGTGATTTCCAGCTGGTCTGGATCAAAGCGCCCGGCTAATTCGGCGATTTCAGCCTCGACTGCCTGCTGCAGATCGGCAAGATCCTGGCGGTAGACCTCGACCGATTCCTTGGACCGGGAGATATCGCCCTGCTCTTTCATTGCCCGGCTGGCGCCTCTGGCTGCAGTGGTCGCCCGGCCGAGCGAGGATGTGCTGACCTTCTTTTTGCCCATGAAGGCACTCAAAAGAGTCGCACCGATCGAAATCGCTGTCTGCATCTGCTGCTGGCGAGCCTGTTGCTGTTCTCGGTCCACCGCTTGTTCTGCCTTGCGGATTTTTTCCTCAAGGGATGAGATCTTGGCCGCATATTTCTGCCGCAGCTGGTCTATGGCCGCATCCCGGGCTTCGTGGGCCGCCAAAGTCAATCGGATTTTAAAGTCACGCTCTGTCTCCCCTGGCTCGGCGTTCAGCTTTACCTTTGGACACTGCAGGATTTCGAGTTCACTGGTCTGGTACAGCCATTGTTTGAGATCACGTTCCCAAGCTGTGAAACTGGCCGTTTTAGCTGCCGCAGATGGCAATGGGGCAAAGGACAGTCCTGTCTCTGGCACCTGTTCGAGATCTGCCAGAGGAAGGTCGATCGTTTCAGCCTGGTCCCAGTCAACCGGTACCAGGGCATCCAGTACAGGGACCAGGGTGGTTACGTCTCGCGTCTGTACACCACCTGCCTTGTCGGTTTTGAACAAGACCTGGGATTGACCGAGAAGCATCGGCTGATAGACCAGATTGACTGTGCTGGCAGGCCTGGTGCGCAGCGGCAAGTAGGCTTGCTGGATCCCCTGGGGCAGCAGGGGCGGCACAATGGCAGCCGCAGAACTGTTGGCCGCAATATCCGTAGCAGCAGCCGTAGTAGCCGCAGCGGCAGGCTGGGTTGCTGGTGCACCAGCAGTTGACGGGAACACAGTCTGGGGCACAGTGCTTGACGCAGCAGCCTGGGCCTGGCTCAGGCGCTGCAGTTGTGGCCGGGTCAGCGGCCCACATAGATACGACATCGCCCAGCGGGTCTGGAACAGCTGGGGTTCGTCGTCATGGACATTGTGCAGCAGGAAGATCCGGTTACCGAGGCCGGAAAGAATCTGCTCCATCCGGGCCCGGTCAAAGGTTTGGCCCTGGGCAGCCGAGGCACCTTCGAGTCCTTCGAGCACCCGGAGTTTGTCGCGCTCCGTCTGCAACCGGCCGATGAACCAGGTCCCGGTATTGGACAGCCCTTTGTAATCGAGGTCGACCGGATTTTGGGTCGTCAGGACAACACCAAGTCCATAGGCCCGGGCTTGTTTGAGCAAGGTCAAAAGCGGGGCCTTGGCAGGTGGATTGGCCACCGGCGGGAAATAACCATAGATCTCATCCATATACAGGATCGCCCTCAGGCTGGAAGATCCCGATTGGCGGCGCATCCAGCTGATCGTCTGGTTCAGCAGCAACGTGACAAAAAACTGGCGCTCCGTTTCGCTGAGATGGGCAATCGAGAAAATCGCCAGTTTTGGTTTGCCAGTGGCTGTGAACAGCAAGCGGTCAAGTTCAAGGGGTTCGCCCTGGAGCCAGCCGGCAAAAGACGGTGAAGCGAGCAGATTGTTGAACTGGAGGGCCAAAGTGAGGCGGTCCTGGGCTGGATAGAACGTATCGAGTGGCAAAATGCCCATCTGGCTGAAAGGCGGCGCCTGGATCCGGGCGATCAGGCCGGCTAGATCGAGATCCTGGCCCTGCTGCCAGCTGTGAATCAGAATGGTGGTCAATAAGATGTGGTCGCGGCTCTTCACTGGGTCGGCATCCAGGCCCAAAAGTCCGAGCAGACTGGCTGCGGCCCCGGCAGCTTGTTCGCGCAGCAGTTCTGCATCAGCAACAATAGCGGGGGCTGGCGCGGCGAAAGACTTTATAATTGAGACAGGCGTGGCGGCAGTGCTGCCAGGCGTGTAAAGGGCAAACTCCGCCGCCTGCCGCAGCCGGCGGATTCGCTCTCCGTCCTGGCCCCAGTCCTGGAGGCCCTTGCGCCAAAGGTTGGCCTGGCTCTCAGCATAAGCTTCAACAGTCAGGCCCTTGCGCTGGGCATCGGCCTCCTGGACCCAGGGCAGGAAATCATCCGCTGCCAGGTCGGGAAAAGTCAGGAGCAAATTCGCCATGTCCCCTTTGGGATCAATGATGATCGCTGGCACCTGGTCGAGCGCGGCTTCTTCCAGAAGGCTGATGCACAGGCCCGTTTTGCCACTGCCGGTCATGCCGACACAGACCGCATGGGTGGTCAAATCCTTGGCATCGTAGAGCAGATAGCCCTCCTGAGGAGCCAAGGTCACAGGATCACACGGTCTGCCCAGATAGAATGCGCCCAATTTCTCAAAAGAATCCATTCGCAGCCTCGCTTTCTGTCTCTGGCCTGACTGGCTAGGTACCAGCCCAGAGGGATGGATCACGGACAATCATCTAACCGTTGTCTTTCTTGATTTTAAGCTTCTACCTGCTGGCCGGCAAGAATGCTGTGCTATAATCGAGACACTGTTGCGTCAAAATGGAGGTCCCTGATACAAATGAAAATTGTCAATGATCAAGCTCATGCCGAATACCAGCGCTTGTCAGAGCAGGAGAAAGAACTCGTTTTCACATCCTTTTCCCGTGCCGACGCCCTGGATCTGGGCCTTCTCATGCTTGAGCGGGCCAAATCTTATCCGGATCCTGTCGCTGTCGAAATCACGATCAATGGTCTGGTTGTTTTCCGCCATTTCAGCGATGGTTCCCTGCTGGACAGTGAGCTCTGGCTCCAGCGCAAACGCAATACTGTCGACTTGATGGCCATGTCTTCCCTGCGCTTCATGAAATGGCTGGACAGGTCAGGCAAGGAACTGACTGACCGCAAACTCGATCCAGCTGACTATGCGGCTGGTGGTGGCGGTTTTCCGATCGTGCTTGCTGGCACCGGCATGATCGGATCGGTCTGCATTTCTGGTCTGCCCAACCACATCGACGATCACCAGATTGTGGTGGATGCCCTGACCGCCTTGAAAGCCAGGAAAGCAGGGCGCTGACGCATGACTTTGCTGGAACTTTTCCTGATCGCAGTCGGCCTGTCTATGGACGCCTTTGCCGTTGCCCTGTGCAAGGGGCTGTGCATGAAACGGCTGGATTATCGCCAGGGACTGACCATTGCTGCCTTTTTCGGCTTTTTCCAAGGCGGCATGCCCTTGTTGGGCTGGCTATTAGGCCGCCAGTTTTCCGTTTACATCACCAGTGTCGACCACTGGCTGGCCTTCATCCTGCTCTCTCTGATCGGGGCCAAGATGATTCATGAGGCCTTTAAAAAGGACGCCGATGATCCACATTGCGAGATCAGACTCGATCTTCGCGAACTGACGGTCCTGGCCATTGCAACCAGCATCGATGCCCTGGCTGTCGGTATCACCTTCGCCTTCCTGGCTGTCGATATCCTGCCAGCCGTCAATTTCATCGGCATGACGACCCTGGTCCTCTCGTTCTTTGGTGTCGTAATCGGCAACCGCTTCGGTCTGGCGCTGAAAAACAAGGCCGAAATCGCCGGTGGCAGTGTCCTGATCCTGATCGGCCTGAAAATTTTACTGGAGCACCTCGGTATTTTGGTATTTTAAGCGCTACAGAACACAGGTGCTTTGAGCACCCTCGGAATCTTGGTCTTCTGAGCGCCTAGTGAACGGTCTCTTGATCTTTGGTGCCGTGTCCTGCTTCGGCGGATGCGGCATTTTTTTGCGCTGTCAGGCGTGCCGATTCCCGGATCGTCACCCACTGCCGGACCAGGCTATAGGAGACGGACATCAGCGGAATGAACAGGATCATGCCCATGACGCCAAACAGGCCACCGCCGATCACGACCGCGGCCAGGACCCACAGGGCAGGCAGGCCGATCGAGCTGCCGACCACACGTGGATAGATCAGGTTGTTTTCCAGCTGCTGGATGACCAGGAACAGGATAATAAAAGCCAGTGCCTGCCAGGGATTGATCAAGAGGATGAGGAATGCGCCAACGACCAGTGCAATATAAGCGCCCACCATCGGGATCAGGGCTGTGACTGCGATCAGGACAGCGATCAGCAGCGCGTAGGGAAACTGGAACACAGCCAGGATGACCAGAAAAATGGCGCCCAGAATGATCGCCTCCAGGAACTGGCCGGCGAAAAAGGCACCAAAGGTCTGGTGGGATAACGCCAGAACCGAGCGAATCCGGCTGCTGGCCTCTGGTGTGGCCAGGGCATCCAGCAGCCTCCGGCTCTGGCGCTGCAATTTTTCCTTTGCCAGCAGCAGGTAGATGGCGAAGATCAGGCTGAGGATGAGTGACACGACCCAGCCAAAAGCTGAAGCCAGCCAGTTGACGGTCGAATTGAGCCAGCTCCCCCCCTGCCCTTGCAGCAAGGCCAGGAACCAGGCCAACAGGTCGGCTGAACTGAGTTTGAGGGTGCTGGCCAGATCATTGAGCCAGGGATGGTCAGCCGTGGTCTGGTTGATCCAGGTCTGTGTCTGGGCCAGCAGGCTGGGTAGTCGACTGCTCAGGTCTGAAATGCTGGCGACCACCTGCGGCACAACCAGGGCCAGGATTGCGGCCAATACCAAAAGGGTCACCAGCACGGTCAGGATCAGGCTGAACGGTCGCAGCCAACGCCCTGGCCAGCGCCGGCCCAGGAATCGCTCGATGGTCCGCATCGGCAGGTTCAACAAATACGCAATGGCCATGCCCAAAAGCAAGGGCATGGCCACAGCGAGGAAGTGTTCCAGATAGGTGACGATCTCTGCAGATCGATTGAGTGCAAAATACACCAATACGACAACAGTCAGGGACACGGTCAGGGTGCGGGGTGTGAAACGTCTGGTGTCTGGTTTTTCCATGATTCCCTCGAGAGGGCGCGGCTGATTCGCTTGTCCAAGCGGACCGCGCCCTGTGCGGAATCATTATACCTGATGAACGATGGTTTTTTCCTTTTTGAATTTCCGCAGTTCATGCTGCAGCTTGGCATCATCGACGGTCAGGCCATCGAGGGTCATGAAGATGTCCTCGGTCGGGTGATTGCCCTTGAGTCGGATCGCCTTGACTTCAACGAAGGAGTCCATCTTGTCCTTGCTGATCTGGGCCAGGAGGCTGTTATATTTGTCACGCGAGCCTTGGCCGGCACAGGTGTCGCAGAAGCAAACGGTCAGCTCATGGGTCATGAAGGCCGAGTTGCCCTTGTTTCTCACCATGCTGGTGACGCCATCGCCCAGGCGGGCATGGTAATGGGTGTGCAGCAGTTCGTGAGCCAGCTCGGAATTCGGTTCACCATAGAACTCATCATACAGGCGCAAGATATCGGGATTTTCCTGGGATTTGCGGTAGGTTGAGGTTTTGTCGATGTTGACCAGGACCGCCTGGCGGTTATCAAGGGCATCGATTTTTTCCGGAACGGGATGGCCGGCACCGCAAATGCAGCCACCCGGACAGGCCATGACTTCGATCAGGTCGTAACCGACGTCAACACCCTGGATGATCTTGTGGATGATCGGTTCGGCATTGTGCAGGCCGGAAATGACCGCGACGCGGACATTCGTGCCCTCGGCATTGATCGTTGCTTCCTTGACGCCTTCAAAGCCGCGGATGGTCTCGAAATCGAGGTGTTCGGTCAGCGGTTTGTTGGTCAGTTTCTCGACTGCCATGCGCAGGGCCGCTTCGGCCACGCCACCGGAAGCACCAAAGAGGATGCCAGCGCCAGTGACCTGCTTGTAGGGTTCGTCGAATTCGCAGGGCACGATCTCAGAGGCATCGATGCGAGCCTGGTGCTTCATTTCCAGAAGCTCGGTGGTGGTCAGGACGGCGTCGACGTCGCGGTTCTTGCCGACGGCAAACTCCGGCCGGGCTGCTTCGTATTTCTTGGCCAGGCAAGGGACGACCGAGACAACGAACAGATCCTTGCGGTCGATACCAGCCATCTGGCCGAAGTGGTTCTTGACCGTGGCGCCCATCATTTGCTGTGGGCTCTTGGCCGTCGACAAGTGCGGGATCAGTTCAGGGTAGCGGCGTTCAACCAGGTTGACCCAACCGGGGCAGCACGAGGTGAACTGGGGCATCACGCCTCCGCTGTTGACGCGATTGAGGAACTCGGTGGTTTCCTCGACGATCGTCAGGTCAGCGGCGAAGGTGAAGTCAAACACCTTGTCAAAACCGAGCGACTTGAGCATGCCGGCCGTGAACGGAGCTGCTTCGTTGAAGGTCTTGCCATAATGCTGGGAGATGACACTGCGGACGGCTGGTGCAACAAAGGCGACGACGGTCTTTTTCGGGTTATGGATGGCCCGGAAGACACGGTCGCGTTCACGCTTGTAATCGAGGGCACCGCAGGGGCAGGCATTGACGCACTGGCCGCAGCTGACACAGTCCGTCTGGTCCAGAGGCAGGCCGCTCTTGGTGCCGACCAGCTGGCGGCCCTGCTTGATGTAGAAGGTCAGGATGTCCGGGCCTTCGATTTCGGCGCAGGCAGCAATGCAGCGACCGCAGGAAATGCATTTGTTATGGTCGCGGATGATGAAGGGATGGTCTTCGACGATCGGGATGTAGGGACGGTCATGGACGGGTTCACGGAAATCGATCCCATGGCTGGTGGCCTCGTTGCGCAGGTTGCAGTCATAACGCTCCGCGCAGCCACACTTGAGACAGCGGCGGGCTTCGGTGACGGCTGCGTCCTCGGATAAACCAAGCTCGACTTCGTCAAAATTGTCTTTGCGCGCCTCAATCGAGATCGCGGGCATGGCGGCGCGGCGGAATTTCGGCCGTTCCTCGAATTCCCAGCGCGGCAGGTCTTCCATCGAACCACGGCTGCAGCTGTAGTCGACATTGGATTCGCGGACATAACCGATATTGAGGTAGTTATTCATGGCATCAGCGGCGCGACGCCCGGCAGCGACGGCCTGGATGACCGTGGCCGGACCGGTGACGCAGTCACCACCCGCAAAAATATTGTCCTCAGAGGTCTGCGAGGTCTTGCCGTTGATTTCGATATCGCCCCATTTGTTGAGCTTGACCGGCAAGTCATTGTAGAGGAACTGGGTGTTGGTGCTCTGGCCGATGGCGCCAATGATGGTGTCGGCTTCGATGAAGGTTTCGCTGCCTTCGATCGGGACCGGACGGCGGCGGCCGGAACGGTCCGGTTCACCGAGCTGCATGCGGATGCATTCGAGGCGCTTTTTGCCGTTTTCACCCATGGAGATCTTCGTCGGGGCCATCAGGAAGATCATTTCGACGCCCTCGTGCAAGGCTTCTTCGACTTCATAAGATTCAGCTGGCATTTCTTCCTGGGTACGGCGATAGACCAGCTTGACAGATGTTGCACCTTTGCGGAGAGCGGTGCGGGCGCAGTCGATGGCAGTGTTGCCGCCGCCGACGATGACAGCGTCGCCCAGGTTGATCTCGCGGCCACGGGTGACCTGCTCAAGGTAGTTGATACCAAGCATGACGCCGGCGAGGTTTTCACCTTCGATCGACATCGGGGTGGCACGCCAGGAACCGATCGCCAGATAGACGGCATCAAAGTCATGGTGCAAGTCCTCAAGGCTGATGTGCGTACCGAGGGCTTTGCCGGTCATGATCTTGACTCCGAGCGAGCGCATGATGTCGATTTCCTTGTCCAGGGTGGCTTTGGGCAGTCGGTATTCCGGGATGCCATAGCGCATCATGCCGCCGGCAAACTGCTGACGTTCGAAAACAGTGACTTCATGGCCATTGATCGCGCTGTAATAGGCAGCTGCCAGGCCGGACGGTCCGGCACCGACCACGGCGATTTTCTTTCCGGTGGGGGCAGACTTGGAGGGCAGCCAGGCTTGTTCGCGGGCCATGTCCCAGTCAGCTGCAAAGCGCTTGACATGGTTGATGGCGACGGGCGTATCGACCAGGCTGCGGCGGCACTGGGCTTCGCAAGGGTGCGGACAGACGCGGCCACAGACGATCGGGAAGGGGTTTTTATCCTTGATGATGCGGACAGCTGCTTCGTAATTGCCATTGCTGACCTGGGCCAGGTAACCCTGGATGTCGATATTGGCCGGGCAGGTCTGGACACAGGGGGCGACACAGTCGGCGTTGTGGTCGCTCAGCAACTGCTCCAGGCGGATCCGGCGGTAGCCTTCCAGCTTGGGGCTGTTGGTGGTGATCACCATGCCTTCCTTGATCGGTGTCTGGCACGCCTTGACATCGCGTTCCTTGCCCTTTTCGCCAAGTTCGACGACACAAAGGCCGCAGTTGCCATTGGCCCGGTCCAGGCGGATGTCATAGCAGAGATGTGGAATGTTGATGTCCTCCTGCAGCAGGGACTGCAGGATGGTCAGATTGTCATAGACCTCCATCTCACGGCCGTTGACCATAACCTTGATGCGTTTCTGGTTGGATATAGATTTCATGCTCTCCCTCACCTTGCGATGTGACAATCAGCTGCCTGCCATGCGAACAGGCCGGTATTTGTCACGTATGTTACCAACATAACTATTATAGCGAAAAGGACATTGTATGCAATCCAAATTCGCCCATTTGAGCAATTATTTTGAGCATTTAATGCCTGTTTTCCGGGATATTTCTGTTTCTGCCTAACCATTATAACCAAAACACACCCTAAACATATCCATAATAAGCCATTTCTTATTGTAAAGTTGGAAACGTTTTCGAGAACGATTCCTGATGAGCGGCGAGACCGGACGCGGCCGGCAGGCCGGGGGCGGGATCGTGAGCGGAAGTGCGGCCCGCGGGGTGCGTCCTTCGTGCGGCTCTTTGCTTATTACCGTGAAAAGTTTATTAATCGACAAGGGGGTCGCGCGGGGTGCGTCCAAAACCGGTAATTGCCGAAATCTGCACCAGGGGTGGCGCGATGGGTGGCACCGCGGGCGGAAATTTCACGATTTGGTGCCAGGGGTGGCCGTAGGTCTGGCACTTTGGATGGAATTTTCCACAATTGGGGTCGGTGCACCAAAACGGCAACAACTCCAGGAGGTCCGAAGACGCCTGCGGCAGTAGCCTTCTCCAGATCAAGCCAAGATCTTCCACTTATGTGCTCCGACATAGGAAAGGAAAGTTCCGTCGCTAGTCGAGTAGGCCCGGGGAAC
>DIGA01000077.1 GCA_002419365.1 Mageeibacillus sp. UBA5734
GGACCGACCCCGGTCATCAATAATTCCCTGCGCGGCATCATCGAAACGTGCCTGAACAATCCAGATGTCTTCGGGACTGTGTATGCCGGTTACCATGGCGTCGAAGGGATCCTGCGTGAAGAATTGCTTGACCTCAGTGCCCAGGACCGCGATGAAATCGCCCTTCTGCGAAACACACCATCAGCCGGAGCGATCGGCACCTGCCGCTACAAGCTCAAATCCAGCCGCCCCCAGGATTTTGACCGTGTCATCGATGTACTCAAGGCCCATGACATTGGGTACCTCTTCTATATTGGTGGCAACGACTCGATGGACACCGCTCACAAAATCAGCCAATTGGCTGCCCAGAGCGGGTATGAACTGATTGCGACTGGCGTGCCCAAGACCATCGACAATGACGTAGGCGACACGGAATTCCAGATCATCGACCACACCCCCGGATATGGCAGCGTGGCCAGATACTGGACCTCGCTGATCCAGAACGCCAACGAAGAGAATCGCGGTTCTGCGACTGCAGACCCGATCCTGGTGATGCAGGCCATGGGACGCAAAATCGGATATATTCCTGCAGCCGCCCGTCTCGCAGACCCAAACCGCGAGATGCCGCTCCTGATCTACATGTCCGAAGCAGGCTTGAGCTTGCCGGAAATTGCCGACCAGGTAGATCGCCAGATCCAGAAAACTGGACGAGCCATGGTTGTGGTCAGTGAAGGCCTCGATGTCGGCGATCTCGGCGAAAGCAAGGACTCTTTCGGCCACACGCAATTTGGCGCCAGCCAGACGACCGTCAGCCAGACGGTCGTCAACTACCTCAATGCCCATAAGCTCAAGGCACGCGGCCAGGTGCCAGGCATAGACCAGCGGGTCCAGATCAACCTGGCCTCACCGGTTGACCTGGATGAAGCGTATCGCCTGGGCCAGCAGGCCGTACAGGTTGCCTTGGAATCTGGCAATGGCTACATGTCGACTCTGACCCGCTTGCCGGGACCTGTCTACAATGTCCAGTATGGCAAAGTTGACCTGTCCCTGGTCGCCAACTCGGAGCGCACCTTCCCAGCCAGCTGGCTTACAGCTGAACGCAACGATGTCACGGACGAGTTCCTGGCCTACGCCCGCCCCCTGATTGGTGAAGATTTTGTCACCGTCCCGATGGTCAATGGTCTGATGCGATTTGCCCGTTTCAAACCCGTTTTTGCCGAAAAGAAATTGCCCCCCTACCAATTCTGATCTGAAAATTTAAATGAGGAGGACATCCCTAATGAGCAACCCTGCCCAAGCCCTGATTGACATGGAAAAGAAACATGACTACATGATCTGCGTCGACTCCGACGGCTGCGCCTTTGACGCGATGGAGATCAAGCAGAAAGAATGCTTTGCCCCGAACTTCATCAATGCCTATGATCTCCAGGCAGTCTCCAAATATGCCCGGGAATGTTGGGAATTCGTCAACTTGTACTCCGTTGACCGCGGCTGTAACCGGTTCATCGCCATTATCAAGGCGCTGGATCTTTTGGGCAAACGCAAAGAAGTCATTGCCCGTGGTTTTAAAGTCCCGGACACTACTGGCCTACAGGAATGGGTCAAGGTTGAAACCAAACTGGGTAACCCAGCCCTCGAAGCGGCGATTGAAAAGACTGGTGATCCATCCCTGAAGCAAGCGATGCGCTACTCCATTCCCGCTAACAAGAGCGTCGAAGAAATTGTCCATGGTGTACCACCATTTCCGCTGGTTCGCGAGTCTCTCGCCAAAGGCGCGGAAAAGGCTGAGATGGTTGTTGTCTCGGCCACGCCGGCTGAAGCGCTGCAGCGTGAGTGGACGGAACATGGCCTGATCGAGTACATGACCGTGGTTGCTGGCCAGGAAGTTGGCACCAAAAAAGAACAAATCCGCCTGGCCATGTCCGGCCGCTACGATCCGGAAAAAGTGATCATGGTCGGTGATGCGATGGGCGACCTGGAAGCCGCCAAGGCCAATGGCGTGCTGTATTATCCGATCAATCCGGGTGCCGAGGATGCCTCCTGGGCCCGCTTCTATAACGAAGCTTTAGACAAATTCATCGATGGCACGTTCGCCGGCGCCTATCAGGATGCCCTGATCGAGGAATTCAAAACCTATCTGCCAGTCAATCCCCCGTGGGAAAAGTGAGAAGACGTTCAGCCCAGTCACACCCCCGTGGGAGAAGTGAAAACTGTAACAAATCGACGGTCAGAATTCGACGGGTTTGCTAATCTTGAGACAAGCAGCCCCATTCAAAGATTGGAGATTCCTATGAGCAAGCAAAATATCGGCATGATCGGCCTGGGCGTCATGGGCAAGAACCTGGCACTCAACATCGAAAACCACGGCTTTAGCGTGACGGTCTACGATCCTTGGACCGATCGCGTGGACGAATTCATCAGCGAATTGCAGGGAGAAAACATCATCGGCGCCAAGAGCATCGAGGAATTTGTCAGCTCCCTGGAAACTCCGCGCCGGATCATGATGATGATCAAGGACGGCAAGCCGGTCGATGACATGATCGCCTCCCTCAAGCCACATCTCGACAAAGGCGATATCCTGATCGAAGGCGGCAATTCCTTCTTCAAAGACACCGTCCGCCGCAACCGCGAACTCGAAGCAGAAGGCTTCCGCTACATCGGATCCGGTGTTTCCGGTGGCGAGGAGGGCGCCCGCAATGGTCCGGCCCTGATGCCGGGTGGCCAGCCGGACGCTTACGAGCTGATCGCCCCGATCTTCAATGCCATTGCCGCCAAAGTCAATGGCGAACCCTGCAGCACCTATATCGGTGCTGATGGCGCTGGCCATTACGTCAAAATGGTCCATAACGGCATCGAATATGGCGACATGCAGCTGATCACCGAAGCCTATTTCCTTCTGAAGGAAATCCTCGGCCTGACCGCTGAGGAACTCCATGAAGTCTTTGCCGACTGGAACAAAGGCGAACTCGACAGCTATCTGATCGAAATCACCGCCGATATCTTCACCAAAAAGGATCCGGACACTGGCAAGCCCGTCGTCGACATCATCAAGGACGCTGCCGGCCAGAAAGGCACTGGCAAGTGGACCAGCCAGAACGCCCTCGATCTGGGCGTTGCGGCCCCCACGATCGCTGAAGCTGTCTTTGCCCGCTGCATGTCCGCACTCAAGCCGGAACGTGTCGCTGCCAGCAGCCAGATCCAGGGCCCGGCAGTAACCTTCCAGGGCGACCGCTCGGCTTTCATCGAGGCCGTGCGCAAGGCCCTGTACGCCAGCAAGATCTGCTCCTATGCCCAGGGCTTCTCCCTGATGAAGACGGCTTCCGAGGAATATGGCTGGGATCTCAAGCTCGGCAACATCGCCATGATATTCCGCGGCGGCTGCATCATCCGGGCCCAGTTCCTGCACCAGATCAAAGATGCCTTTGCTGCTGACCCGGACCTCAAGAACCTCATGCTGGCGCCTTATTTCAAGAATACGCTCGAACAGTACCAGGGGGCCTGGCGCGAAGTGGTCGCCACTGCTGCCATTAACGGTGTCGCTGTCCCCGCTTTCTCCAGTGCACTGTCCTATTTTGACAGCTATCGCACGGCTACCCTGCCCGCTAACCTGCTCCAGGCCCAGCGCGACTATTTCGGTGCCCACACGTACCAGCGCATTGACCAGGAAGGCACGTTCCACACCCAGTGGTTTTGATCCGTTCACGCAGAACTGGATCGGAAAATGATCAAAACGAACAGAGAGAGGTGACCTCCATGGTCAATGTATCGATCCGTGCCACAGACAAGCGCATCTCCGATGAACAGCTGCTGGAAGCTCTGGCCAAAGCTATCGAGGGTCAGAATTTGAAAAAAGTCCTGCTTCTGCCACCGGACATGACCCGCTTGCATTCCTATGCCGGTAAAATCACGGCAATGTACTACCAGATGCTCAAGGACACCTGCCAGGTCGACATCATGCCGGCCCTGGGCACCCATGATCCGATGAGTGAAGCCGAGTGCCTCGAGTTTTTCGGTCCGGATGTGCCGTATTCGGTGTTCGTCCCGCATCGCTGGAAGGACGATATCGTCAAGATCGGCACGGTTCCGGCTGAGTATGTCCGTGAGGTGAGCGAAGGCCTGATCGACTATCCAATCGATGTTGAGGTCAATAAACGCTTGCTTGACCCCAGTTATGACCTGATCATCTCGGTTGGCCAGGTTGTACCCCATGAAGTCGTCGGCATGGCTAACTACAGCAAGAACATTTTTGTCGGATGTGGCGGCAAGACGATCATCAACCGGTCCCATTTCCTGGGTGCCGTCTATGGCATGGAACGGGTGATGGGCAAAGATTTTTCGCCGGTCCGCAAAGTGTTCGATTATGCCGAAACCCAATTCATCAAAAACATGCCCCTGATGTACATCCTGACCGTCACGACCGTCGATGCGGGCGAGGTCAATCTCGAAGGCCTGTACATTGGCCGGGAACGGTTCCTGTTTGAGAATGCCCTGGAACAGAGCCAGAAGCGGAATTTGATTTTCCTCGACCGTGCCCCGAAGAAGGTGGTTGTCTACCTCGACGAACGCGAGTTCAAGAGCACCTGGCTCGGCAATAAATCCGTCTACCGCACCCGGATGGCGATTGCGGACAATGGCGAACTGCTGATCCTGGCGCCCGGTGTGCGCAAGTTTGGCGAAGACTCTGGTATCGATGCCCTGATCCGCAAATATGGCTATGTCGGCCGGCTGAAGGTCCTGGAAGCCTACAAGCAAAACGAAGACCTGCAGGATAATTTGTCAGCAGCTGCCCATCTGATTCATGGCTCGTCCGACGGTCGTTTCTCGATCACCTATGCGGTCGAGAACTTGACCCGGGAAGAAGTCGAAGGGGTCAATTTCAACTACATGCAGCTATCGGATGCCCTGGCCCGCTATAATCCAGCCGAACTCAAGGATGGCTGGAACACCCTGCCGGATGGTGAGGAGATTTTCTACATTTCCAATCCAGCCATTGGCCTTTGGGCGGATAAGAAGAAATTCAACGCATGATTTCTGGCTGAATGAGCTGCCAGCGCAGCCTTTCACGCGCAATGATTCGCTGGTTCCCGTGATCGGAGAGGGATCGTCTTAATCCATAACTGTGGTAAGACGGTCCTTTTTATTTCTGGACAAGAGCCGCGCAATATTTGCCAGTACTGCAGCAAGAATTCGATGCCGGACCTTACATGCGCTTACTATAATTTGTATAAAGAAGATCAGCGGATAGACTCGTGTTTCATACAAGATGACAATTAAATGAAAAAACCTATAATATTTTATGATTCCCATGTTTTGCTGATCAGGTTTTGAGAGGAGGAT
>DIGA01000115.1 GCA_002419365.1 Mageeibacillus sp. UBA5734
ACCTGACAGCCCCGTTGCGCCGGAACCGCCCGACCCCGCTGGGCCACCAGCTGAGCCAGTCCCGCCTGCACCCGCGCCAACTCCAGTGCCAGCCGGCCCAGCCGCGCGATTCATCTTAACTCCATCCGGACCCAGCCGGTTTTCCCTGATCATTTTCAAACGGTCACTCATCTTGCCAATTCCTCCGCTGAAAGCTGTGACGCCGCGATCTCGGCGTACACCTGGCACGTCGCCAAGAGTGCCTCATGCTTGCCGATGCCGACGATCCGTCCCTCGTCGAGCACAATGATCTGCTCCGCATGCCGGATCGTGCCAATCCGCTGGGCCACGATGAGCACCGTGCTTGCCGCCGTCTGCTCATGCAGGGCCCGGCGCAGCGCCGCGTCGGTCCGGTAGTCCAGCGCCGAGAAACTGTCATCAAAAATGTACACCGGCGCTCGTGTCGCCAAAGCCCGGGCGATCGACAGTCGCTGCTTTTGGCCGCCTGAAACATTCGAGCCTCCCTGCGCCACGACCGATGCAAAGCCATCGGCAGAGGAAGAGATGAAATCCATCGCCTGAGCCATCTGCGCCGCCGCCGCGATTTCATCATCGCTGGCCTCTGCGCGGCCGTAGCGAATATTGCCCGCGATATCACCGGTAAAAAGGATGCCTTTTTGCGGTACATAACCGATTGCCGACCGCAAATCACGCTGCCTCAGCCGTCTGATATCGACGCCATCGATCAGGATCTCGCCTTCAGAAACATCGTAAAACCGCGGGATCAGGTTGATCAGGGTCGATTTGCCGCTGCCCGTCGAGCCGATGAATGCCGTTGTCTGGCCCGGTTCGGCGACAAAGCTGATCCCCGACAGCACCGGGTCATCCGCACCCGGGTAGCGGAAAGATACATTGCGAAACTCGATCCGCCCGCGCACGGGTTCTGCCAGCTGCTCGTGCTGCACCGGATCGACAATCGACACATCCGTGTCGATGACTTCGACCACGCGCTGCGCCGCCACGCTTGCCCGTGGCATCATCACAAACACAAAAGAGACCATCAGGAATGAGAAAATGATCGTCATGCTGTACTGCATGAACGCCATCATGTCGCCGACCTGCATCACGCCGGCATCGATCCGCTGCGCTCCAACCCAGACGATCAGGAGCGTCGTGGCATTCATGATCAACATCATGAACGGCATCATCAGAACCATCACCCGGTTGACAAACAGGTTTGTTTTCGTCAGTTCCTCATTGGCCAGGGCGAATTTTTTCTGCATCTGCGGCTGCGTGTTGAACGCCCGTATGACCATCAGGCCGGTCAGGATTTCCCGCGTCACCAGGTTCAAACGGTCAATCAATTTCTGGATGATCTTGAAGCGTGGCATCGCCACGGCAAAAACCGATCCCAGCAGCGTCAACAACGCGACAATGGCCAGGCCGATGATCCAGATCATCGACACATCGCCCCGGGCGATTTTCAAAATACCACCAATCGCCATCATCGGGGCAAAGAAGAGGACGCGCAGCAGGAACACCAGGGTCATCTGGATCTGCTGGATGTCGTTCGTCGTCCGCGTGATCAAAGATGCCGTCGAAAACTTGTCAAACTCGGCATTCGAGAATTGCTCGACCTTGGTGAAGATCCCCTTGCGCAGGTCATGCGCCAGTCCAGCCGCCACCCGCGCCGAGAAAAAGCCGACCGCGATCGCAAACAACACACTCGCCAGCGCGATCAGCAGCATCCAGCCGCCCATCCGCCAGATATAGCGGTTCTGCAAAACGCCCACATCGACCCCAGCCTCCTCGTACATGGCCCGGATCACCGCAATCGCCGCCTGGCGCTGCACCGCCCCGCTCAAACCCGCCGCCTGAGGTGCCAGCGCCGGAATCAAATCCGCCTCCAGCGCCGAAAGCTCCACCTCCGACAGATCCGGCCGCAGCTCCCACAGCCCACTATCCGGTGAAATCACATACGCCGCCCGAAGCCGCGAAACACCCTCGGCTGTAAGCTCGGAGGCCAGTTGGTCAAAAAAGGGACCCGGTCCCTTTTCTGGCACAGCCCGCTCGATCCCGCCTTGCTGCAGCCCGACATTGACAATATTCGACATGTAGTCGGGCAGTGCCAGGTCGGTCATCGCCTGGGCAAAAAGCAGCGCCACGATCACCACGATCGACACCCAATAGGGCTTCAAATACCGTATCAATTGCATCATTTTGTCTCATCCTCCGTCGCGTCCGGACGCATCCGGTGCATCCCATGCCCGATCGTCACGCCATCATTCATCTTCACCAGCAGACCCTCCAGCCGCTCCAGCGCCTGGAAAAACTGCCGCCGCTCTGCTTTCGTCAATTTGTCCACCTGCTCCCGGAATCGCGCCCCGCGCCGCTCTCGCAGCCGCTCGGCAAACTCGCGCCCCGGATCCGTCAGCCGCAGCACCTGCCGCCTCCGGTCCTCCGGATCCACCTCGCGCGTCACAAAACCCCACTCTAAAAGCCGGTTCGCAATCGGCGTGAACGACCCCTTCTCCAGGCCCAGAAACCGCGCCACCGCCGACATCGGACTCGGCCCATGGATCTTCAAAAAAACCACCGCATGCACATGCGTCTTGTTCAGCCCCTCCAGATCCCCGAACGCCTCTCCATGCCCCTCAAAAAAAGCATGCGAAAACGCCGGAATCAAATGGAAAACCAGCTTCATTTCCCGCTCGCTCAGCCCATCCGCGCCAGCACAACAGCCAAATCTCATTTCGTCAGGCATTCCGACCACTCCTGTTAAAATTCACTACCCGCCATTATGCACCCCCGGAAGACCAGCGTCAATTGGTTTGAAATAAAACGAAATATATTTTGTTTTCAAACTAAAAAACCTGGCGCAACGATAGTCGTGCGCCAGGCTCTTTCCATTCAAGAATCCCTCAGGTAAAATTCGCCGTCCCCGCCTGCTCCGTCCTTCTCAATCCGCGCTGGCTGGCCCGGTACTTTCGCGAGCGACCAGTTTCGTCGGGATCAGCACTTTCTTGTTGATTTTGCGGCCGGTGCGCAGCCATTCCTCGATCAGCTCGACCGCTGTCTCGCCCATGAAATCCGTATGGATCCGCACCGAGCTCAGAGGGGGAACCATGTAGCGCGCCTGGGCAATGTCATTGAATCCCATCAGGCTGACATCCTCGGGGATCCGCAATTCGAGTTCATGCATCGCCTTGTAGCAGCCGATTGCCATCGCATCGCTGCTGATGAAAACTGCCGTCGGCCGCTCCGGCAAGCTGAACAGCTCCTTGAGCATCAGGTAGCCGTTTTTCGGACTGTATTCACCGGTCCGGACCCACTCCGGCCGGAAAAGCCCCTTGCCCGCCAAAAATGATTCAAATACCAAGCGCCTCAGGTCGGGGATCGGTTCGCCTTTCGGATCGGCATCCATGCCGCCGATGAAGCCGATTTTCTCGTGCCCCAGTGTGATCAGGTGTTCGAGCGCCTGGATCGTGGCTGATTCATAATCGATCACCACGGCATCGAACTGGTTGATGTCTGGCGAGGAATCCACAAAAACAGTCGGCTTGCCCAGACGCCGGATCTGGGCAATGTCCTCGGCAAAAAACAGGCCGAGGCAGATCAGGCCATCGATGCCGCGGATCGACTCGTTCGGACTGCTGAGCGAGATCCGGCGTGTCACATAGCCCTTCTCCGCCAGGTGCTTTTCGATCGCCACCCGGATCGACAGATAATAGGTGTCGACCAGTTCCTCCTCCAGTGAATACGAATAACACAGACCGATCTTGTGGCTCGGCTTGCGCTTTTTATAGCCCTTGGACTCATAAGCCAGCTGGTCTGCCGCCTCAAAAATCTTCTGCCGCGTCTCCAGTGAGACATTGAGCGTTTCATCGTAATTCAGCACCCGCGAAACGGTGGCGATTGAAACCCCGGCAAGCGCAGCGATGTCTTTAATCGTGGCCATGCAGAACCTCTCTGATCTTCAAGCCAGGCTTGACTTCTGCAATGATTATAGCAATAAACACCAGAATCGAACCGATGATCGCCCGCACCGTCAGCTGCTCTTTCAAAATCCAGGCCGAAAAAGCCGTGCCAAAGACCGATTCCGTGGCCAGGATGACCGCCGCCCGTGTCGCCGTTGTGCTTTTCTGGGAAATGGTCTGCAGCAGGAAAGCCGCTGTCGTGCTCATCAGGGCCAGATAGACGACGGCCAGCAGCGACGCCGTCAAACCGGCACCGCCCTTGGCTTCGCCAAACCTGAGCACCGAAGTGACACCACCGACGATGAGGCCGATCACCCCGGCCGACGCCATCTGCAGGATCGTCAGGCTGACCGGATGCGTGCCGCGCTTTAAAAACTCATCGGTGAAGAAAATGTGCACGGCAAAGCTCACCGCACAGACCAGCGTCAGCACATCACCGACATTGACCGACAAATCGAGGTTGAACGAGATCAGCCCAACCCCGATCAGCGCGACAAAAGCCCCGACCGTGCCATAGCGGTCGATCGGCCGCCGATAGATCAAAAGCCCGATGAACGGCACGATGATCACATTGACCGCGGTCAAAAAAGCATTTTTCGAAGGCGTCGTATAGACCAGGCCGATCGTCTGGAACATGAACGCCAGGTACAGGGCGACCCCCAGCAGGGCCCCATGCAGGATCGTCTGGCGGTCGAGCTGCTTCAGATAGCGCGGGAAAATCGCCACCAGAACCAGTGCCGCCAGGACAAACCGCAGGGCCAGGACCTGGAAAGGCGTGAAAAACCCCAGCGAGATATCACTGGCGACAAAGCCACTGCCCCAGATAATTGCAACCGTCAAAAGACCCAGTTCACCTTTGTATTTCATCGTAATCTGTCATTCCTCTACAAAAATGGCAGCGGCGTACAACCGCCGCCCCGTCGTGCTTCACGCTTCTTCAGACAACAGCAGATAGACGGCTGCTGTCCAGCTAAATCCGGTATCCGACAATCCGGCACCTGTCAGCGGCTGGAAATTCTCCGCCATCCCGCCCGTGGCGACCAGCTGGAAAAACTTCTCCCTCAGGCGTGTGGCGATTTCCGGGTAGCCTGCATCCTGCAAGGCTGTGACCAGCAGGAACATCGGAGCCGGCCAGATGGGACCGCGCCAATAGCCTTCCGGCTCAAACAACGGACTGGCAACCGCCTCGCTCGCCAGCCCCCAGTCTGTTTCGAACTGCAGGGTCAAATCGCGAACCAGGTCGTCTACCACGGACCGCGGCAACCGCTCATGCAACAACAACGGCATGCACAAGATCAGGCTCTCCCGCTCGGCAATCGGCGCATATCCAGGCGCCCGGCGGGCCAGAAAGCCGCGACCATCCCAGAGGCGTTCCAACAGGCGCGCCGTGAGCAGATCCGCTTGCACCCGGTGCTCAGCTGCCGCCGCTGACAGGCTGTCCGCTTGGCCTGCGGCCGCCGTCAGGGCCAGTGCATCCGCCAGCAGGGCTTGCGTCTCGAGCTGGAGGATCAAAAACGTTGCCAGGTCCGGTGCTTCAACCGGCACGCCGCCGGCAAAAATCGTCGCATTGTCCCAGCCCGAGTCATTGCCATGGAAATAGACCGGCAGCGTCCCGGCCGCGAGCGTCCGGTGCTGGAGCCAGAACGCGCTGTTCTTAACCAGCGCCGCATAGATGCGCTCCAAAACGGCCGGCTGCTGGAAATAAGCATGGCGCGCCAGCAGGCGGCGGACAAAAAAGCCATACACCGGCGGTTTGCAGCAATTGTAGGACAAGAAACGGTCGTTGATGAAATCAGGGAAAACCCCGCTTTCGTCCTGGTACTGGAAGAACAGGTCCAGTTGCTGGAACGAAAGCTCGGGAAAGGCGCGGCCCAGAGCCAGGGCGATAAAGGCATTGTCCCAGCTCCAGATGTTCTGCATCCGGTTTTTCGACATATAGACCGCATCATGGCTCAGCCGGCCAGCCGCATGCACCGAATTGGCCCAGAGCAGGTAGGCTGCCAGTTCACTGTCCGCCGCCGCCGGATGGCGCTGTGCCGATCCGAGCAGCTGGTCGCGCCAGACAGAAAACTCCGGTGACTGTCCAGTCCGGTCTGGCCGCACGCCGGGTTCGGTGCGAAAATCGCTGAGCAGCAGCCGTGCCCGCTGGCCATCGGGATTGGCGACCAGCACCAGATGGCTGTTGCCGACCCGCTGCCACGGCGCATCGACTGCCAGCTGCCCCAGGGGGAGCTGGAACAGGTATTTGATTTCCTTGCTGTAGCAGTCGTAGCGCCAGGTCCGCTCGTCCAGGGCATAAAAGCTGTCGTACCGGCTTTTGATCGCTTCCAGACGCAGCGAAAGGCCCTGGCAATCCATCGCCAGGGTGCCATCGGCCAGAAATTCCAGCTCGATGCGACCTTTTTCGCCCGCTGACAGGACCAGGCCAACTGGTTCAGCCCGTTCAGTAAAGTCAACCGGCTGGCCCTGGTGATAGACCTGGAGCCAGAAAATATCCGCCGGCACGTCATCACCGCCGCGCAGATCGCGCAGGGCCAGGCGATCCGGCTGGAGACGGGACAGGGCCAAGTACGAGCCATAGCGGCTCAAAGGAGTAGTCGTCAGATCCAGTTGCATGTCGGTCCTTTCAGGATTTGCCCGGGTCAGCTCAGGCGGATCGCCAGTTCAAACGGCTCGACCCCGAGCTGGTAGGCGGGCAGGGCCTCCGGGCCGCAGCTGTTGCTGCCCAGGCCAAGCTGGCGCACATCGAGGTGGAGATGGATCGATTCGCTGCGCCGGATTTCGTGGTCATGGCGTGCCGCGGCCAGGTCTTCGGTGGTGTAGCGGTGGGCCGTGAACAGCAGCGGCTGGGTCGCGCAGATTTTGAGGCGATGCTCGCCTGTGCCAAATTCAACCCAGCGGGTGTCCATCCGGGCGCCATTTTCCTGCGGTTTGATGTACGGTGTATGCAGGTCATCCACCCGGGCCTGGTAGCGGCCAAGCAAGGCCTGCTCCCGGCTGTCCGGATACGATTCGCCCGGTCCGCGGCCAAACCACTGCACCGGGTCCAGGTCACCTGCCAGCTCGAGCGCGATGCCCAGCCGCGGCAGCTGGGCCGGAACCAGAGAGCCCCGGATGACTGGTGATCCCTGCAGCTGGAGGTCGATCTGGCCATCGGGCTGGATTGTATAGTGGTAAGCGAGCTGGTAGCCCCAGGCCGCATTCGTCGTGCTGAAATAATTTTCGCAGTGAACGACAAACGCATCGCCATCCTGCTCCACAGCCATGCTGGCCAGTTGTTCGTGGCCTTTGTGCAGGAAATACTTGCACTGCCAGTCCGCAATCTTGTACATGTCATTATCGATCGGTGCCCGCCAGACTGTAAAGCTCGGCCCGGTCAACACGACGGGGCGGCCCTTTTTCTCAAGCGATTGCAGCCGGCCGCGCACCCGGTCGAAAACGACCTGGAAATCATCGCCTGCGATGGTCAGCTGGGCGGAATCCGAATCGTCCAGCTGCAGAGAACCGCGGCCCGGTTGCGCCACCCCGACTGCTTTTGCACCAGCCACACCCAGCAGAACCGGATCCAGTGCCAGCTGGACCGCTGCCAGTTCGTGCCCGGCCGGGGCGAAAGGCTCCGGAGCCCATGTGACAAAGCGCAGGGTCAGGTGGTATTCCGGGGATGTATCGTTGCAGCGCAGACCGGCTTCTGCCTGGCCCGCCGTAGCATCCAGCTCGATCGTGCAGGGCGCAGCCTCGCCTGGTGTGATCTCTGGCAGCTCCAAAGTGCCCGTTTGCACGACCTGGCCGGAGGCAAGCAGCTCCCAGTGCAGGCGCAAAAAATTGAGCGCCCGGAAGGTCAGGCGGTTTTGCAGGGCCACCGTGACGCAGCCTTCCGCCTGGTCCAGAAGCCTGGCTGCGACCGGCTGGTTGACATACTTGGCTGACAGCAGGGCAGGGGAGGGCGTGCTGTCGGGAAAGATCAAGCCATCGATGCAGAAATTGCCATTATGTGGATCATCGCCATATTCCCCGCCATAGCGGTAGAAGGTCTGGCCTTCAGGCGTCGTTGTCGCAATGCCGTGGTCGCGCCATTCCCAGATGAAGCCGCCATGCAGACGGTCGTAGCGGTCGAACAGCTCGTCGTACTCCGCCAGCGAGCCGGGGCCATTGCCCATCGCGTGGCCGTATTCACACAGCAGGTGCGGCTTTTTGCCTGCGTCGTCCTGGCCGATTTTCTCCAATGCCGGCAGCCGCGTGTACATCGTCGAATAGACATCCGCCGCCACTGCCTGGGCATCACCTTCGTAATGCACGGGCCGGGTTGGATCGAGCGCCTTGCAGGCCTGGTACATGGCGACGAAATTGGTGCCAAAACTCGACTCATTGCCCAGGCTCCACAGCACGACGCTGGGATGGTTCTTGTCGCGCTGGACCAAACGCGCGATGCGGTCGACGTATGACTTTTCCCAGCCGGCATGGTTCGACAGCCAGCTGTATTCTCCCGTCAGCTCAAAACCGTGGCATTCGAGATCGGCTTCGTCGATGACATAGAGTCCATACTGGTCGCACAAGTCATAGAATGCGTCCTGGTTGGGGTAATGGGCCGTGCGCACGGCATTGAAATTGTGCTGCTTCATCAGGAGGACATCCTGCAGCATGTCTGCCTCGCTGACCGTGCGCCCCTCGTGCGGATTGAAATCATGGCGGTTGACGCCGCGGAAACGCAGCGGACGACCGTTCAGGAGCAGACGGCCGTCTCTGACCGCGATCTGGCGGAATCCGACGCGCTGCGGGACGGCCAGGGTCTGGCCGGACTCATCCTGCCAAGTCACCAGAAGCAGATAAAGATGCGGTTCCTCGGCATTCCAGAGCATAGGCTGCTCCACCTGAGCCGCCAAAACCAGCTCCGCACTGGACTGAGCTGCAACGGCCACGGATCCGGAAAAAGTCTGGACCACCTGGCCGGCGGGATCGATCAGCGTTGCTGACACATCGACCTGTCTTGGCTCCGGCAAGGCATTGGCCACCTGCAGAGAACAGCTGAGCAGCGCTTTTTGCCCCGCCAGGTCGAGATCGGTTTTCACCGTCAGATCGCAAAGATGGAGCAGCGGGCGCTGGTAGAGCTCGACGCTGCGGAAAATGCCGCTCAGCCACCACATGTCCTGGTCCTCGAGATAAGAACCATCCGACCATTGCACCACGCGCACGGCCAATGTATTGGTGCCAGGCAGCAAAAGTTCGCTGATGTCAAATTCCGAAGGCAAGCGGCTGACCTTGCTGTAGCCGCCATAGTGGCCATTGATCCAGAATTCGAAGGCGCTGTCGACGCCATTGAAACGCAGGATCGTCTGCAACGGTTGGCTCGCAGCGGCCGCCCCGGTCGCTTCTGCCACACCCGCAACTCCGGCAGCTCCAGCCATCCCGGCCGCGACCTCGAATGTCCGCCGGTACAGGCCGGTCGGATTTTCCGAGGGCACAAAAGGCGGATTGATCGGGAAGGGGTAATAGAGATCCGTATAGTGGTGCTGGCCGTAGCCCTTCATCTGCCAGCAGGACGGCACCGGCAGGGTATCCCAGGCTTCGTCGGCAAAATCCGGCGCAGCGAAGTCACGCGGCGCCAATTCCGGGGCGGCCAGGTACAGGAACTTCCAGTCGCCATCCAGGCTCTGGTAGCCCAGGCTTTGCTGCTTCTGAAGTCTCATCGCCTGCGCGGTCTCGGCATAGGACCAGAACGTCGCATGGGCCGGCAAGCGATGGATCGCGAGTTGTTCAATGTTTTCCCAGAGTTTGGCTTGTCTTGACACGTCGTGCCTCCGAAGGTAATTTGTTCGAAAAATTATTTGATTGCGCCGCTGATGCCTTCGACAATCGACCGTTTGGCGAACATGAAGACAATGACCGGCGGAATAATCATGAGTGTGGTGATGGCCATGATCGGGATGATCTGCAGTTCGTGCACCCCCTTGAAGGCGGCCAGGCCGAGGGCCAGGGTGTATTTGCTGCGGTCCTGCAGGAAAATCAGGGGGCCGAGGTAGTCGTTCCAGACCGTCATCATGTTGAGCACGGCCACCAGGGTCAGGGGTGCCTTCATGATCGGCAGGAAAATGTGGAAATACGTCTGGAACGCATTGGCGCCATCAATGGTGGCCGCATGCTCGAGATGCTTGGGCACGCCGAGCAGGAATTGGCGCAGCAGGAAGATGAAGTAAGCTGAACCGAAAAATGCCGGGACGATCAGGGTTTTCAGGCTGTTGATCCAGCCCAGGAGGTTGAACTCCATGTACAGCGGGATCATCGTCACGTCCCAGGGGATCATCATGGTCGAGAGCAGGAGGACAAAGAGGATGCCCTTGCCCTTGAATTCAAACCGGGCGAAACCGTAGGCCACCAGGGAGCAGGAGATCAGTTGGCCGAGCGTCGTCAGCACCGTCACGAGCACCGAGTTGAGCGTATAGGTGGCAAACGGCTGCGCCTGCCAGGCTTTGATGAAATTGCCAAACTGCAGCGAACTGGGCCAAAAGGCTGGCGGATAACGGAAAATTTCACTCTCAGCCTTGAGCGCCGAGACCAGGACCCAGAAAAACGGGAAGAGGAAGTAGAGGGCAAAAAAGACCAGCAATGTATAGACAACCAGCCGGAAAGGCAACGGTAATTTCATGATTTCGCACCTGCCTTCTTTTTGGCTTTGACTTCGGTTTCATAAAAGACCCAGGCCGAGGAACTGCGGAAGATCAGGCCGGTCAGGGCCAGGATGATGATGAACATGAACCAGGCATTGGCGCTGGCATAGCCGAGCTCATGGTGCTTGAACGCGTTGGAATAGACATACAGACCGTAAAAATAGGTCGATTTGAGCGGTCCGCCCTTGGTCAGCAGCAGGACCAGCGTCAGTTGCTGCAAGGCCGTGATCGTCGAGGTGATCAGGTTGAACAAAATGGTCGGCGTGATGACGGGGATCGTGATGCTGAAAAATTGGCGCAGCGGGGTCGCACCATCGATGGCCGCCGCCTCGTAATAATCTTTCGGAATCCCGCGGATGTCGGTGTAGAAGATCAGCATCATCGTACCCAGCCCCCAGGCCGACGCGATGACGACACTGACGATCGCCCATTTCGGATCGACCAGCCATTTGGGCCCCTCAATGCCCAGCAGTGACAACAGATAATTGAGCACGCCATACTCGCTGTTGAAGATCCAGCCCCAGATGATCGATACGGCCACGCTCGAGACGACTGCCGGAATGTAGAACACATTGCGGAAGAAATTGATCCCCTTGACCGGCTGCGTCAGCAGCATCGCCAGAAACAACGCCACCGCCAGATTCAGCGGCACAAAGATGGCCGCGAACTTGAACGTGATCCACAGACTCTTGTAGAACTGCTTGTCCGCGGTGAACATCTTGATGTAGTTCTCCAGGCCGATGAACGACGGTGCCCGGGTGACTGGCCAGTCGAAAAAACTCATGACCAGGGAAAAGACCAGCGGCCCCAACGTAAAAGCCAGGAAACCCACGATCCAGGGTGAAATGAACAGATACGGGGTCAGGGAACTGCGACTGTGGCGCATATCAATCTCCAATGGTGGTTCGTGAGGGGGGAGGGACGGTGGGTCCGGTGGGTCCTGCGACAGCAGTTGCTGCTGCCGCAGGATTTTTCACCCTTGCACTTATGTTAGATGGATACTATGTTACATGTAACCTATGTTATGGTGTGAAAATTTTGCGGAAGTCATAGCCTGTCCCAAAGCTCGCTCACTCGGCGATGCTTATGTCCTGCTCCGCAGCGGCCTCATTCAGCGATGCTGTCGAGGGCCATTTTCGGATCGCTCAGCGTGGTCGGGTTGAAGACTTCTTCAAACATCAGGCCGAGGTCTTCGGACAGGCGGCTCCAATCCTCAACGAGGTAGGAGGCCGGGGTATAGCCCGAGCTCTGGTTCAGCATGTTGTAGAAGATACCATTCATCGGATCGGTCGTCAGTTTTTCGGCTTCAGCCACAGATTTCAGGACTGGCAGCTCATAGCCGATGCGGGCCTTATTGTTGGCTTCGTTGGTCCAGAACTTGATGAAATCCCAGGCCGCGTCCTTATTGGCGCTTTCATTGTACATCGTGATCCCGGAAGTCGAGATGATGCTGACGGCCTTCTGGCTGCCAAACTGTGGCAGCTCGACCACGCCGAAATCGATACCGGCTTCCTTCAGGCTGCTGATTGACCAGGCGCCATTGATGAACATGGCGACCTTGCCGCTCTTCATTTCGGTGGCGCCCGAACCCTCGGTTGTGATTGCGATCTCGTCCTTGAGCATGCCCTGGAACATCGAGAGCACTTCAACGTTTTTTTCGCTGTTCAGCGCGCCCGCCGTCGTCTTATCCGCATTCAGGTAACCCGAGCCATTGCTCCAGAAGTACATTTCGAAATCATACGGGTCTGGCTGGCCGGAGAAAGAGAAGCCGACAACATCATTAGCCGGGTCAGTCAGTTTGGCAGCTGTGGCCTTGAGGTCATCCCAGGTCCAGCCCGCTTTCGGATACTCGACACCAGCCTGGTCGAAAATGGCCTTGTTGTAATAGACAACATGGGTGGTGTAGCCGACCGGAATGCCCAGGACCTGGCCATCCAGGGAGTTATACGTCAGAAGAGCTTCGTAGAAATTGTCCTTGTACGCCTGGCCTTCCTTGGCGATATAGCCATCGAGCGGTTCCAGCGCATCCTGGTACTGGCTGTAGTTCCACATGTACATGACATCCGGAGCATCCTTGGCACCCATGCCAGCCGAGATCTTCGTGTCGTACTCGTCGCCGTAGCTTTCAAGCGTTACTTCGACCTTGTCCTGTGACGCATTGTACTGGTCAACCAGCTGCTGCTGGAACGTCGCTGTTTCGTCAGCGTCCCAGGTCGCAAAGCGGATCTTGACCTTTTCTCCGGAAGCCGGAGCCGCGGTTGTTGTCTCGCCAGCCGGCGCAGCAGTCGTGGCCGCTGTCGTGCCCGTCGTAGCACATGCGCCCAACAACAGTGAGACCATCAGTGTCAGGGCGATCACGATCAGACCTAATTTTCTGTTCATAACATTTCCTCCTAAGAAATGATAAAGGATTGGATGAGGTTATTATCTTTCCACTGAAGTAAAATGTCAATGATTTTACCAAAGAAAATACCGGCAATAGAATAAAGCAGGCTAGTTTTTTGCGAAAATCAGAAGAAATGTTGTCAATGTGACGAGTTAAAAGGGGCTCAAGGCGAATTATATTGTTTGGTATTGACATTTCGTTGGTTTTGACATTAACTAAAATCAATTACATTTTACCAAGTGAAATTCACTCGGATTATTCTCGCAATCAGGCAGGTTCGCATGCAAGCTCGATCAAAACCCAGTTCCCCAGGCAGCCACTGGATCAACCAAAAGACCGCTCCCTACATCTTTCTCTTCCCTACAGCCCTCGTTTTCCTGGCCTTCATGTTCTATCCGATCACTGACTCGCTCTGGCTGAGCCTGTTCGATTTCAACAATGGCATCTACACCTTCGTCGGCTTGAAAAACTACCTCACCCTCTTGAAGGACCCGGTCTTTTTCAAGTCCCTGTCCAACACGGTGATTTACCTCGCGATCCAGGTTCCGCTGATGGTCAGTCTCTCCCTGGTCCTCGCCGTGCTGCTCGACAGCAAGGACCTCAGGTGCAAAGGCTTTTTCCGCACCGGCCTGTTCCTGCCGACCATCACCGCCCTCGTCGCCTATGCGCTCGTTTTCAAGCTCCTGCTCAATACCGACCACGGCCTGATCAATTACCTGCTCGAGTCCGTCCACCTGCCACCGGTCAACTGGCTTAAAAGCGCCTGGCCCGCCCGCTTTTCAATCATCATGGCCATCACCTGGCGCTGGACTGGCTACAACATGGTGATCATGATTGCCGGCTTGCAGGCAATCCCCGGCGTCCTCTACGAAGCCGCCGATGTCGACGGCGCCTCGCCCCTGCAGCAATTTTTCCAGATCACGATCCCCGCGATGAAACCAATCATCCTGTTTACCTCGATCACCTCGACCATTGGCACGCTGCAACTTTTTGACGAATCCTTCGTCCTGACCCTGGGCGGACCCAACAACGCCACCCTGACCACTGGCCACTACCTCTACAATACCGGTTTCCGCTTCTTCAAATTCGGCTATGCAGCTGCGATCAGCTATGTCCTGGTCATCATCATCGCTGCCCTGTCCTATATTCAGTTCAAAGTGAGCGAGGAATGACCATGCTGCGCAAGATAATCACTTATCTCCTGATCACCGTGGGCACGCTGCTGTCCATTTTCCCCTTCTATTTCATGTTCACCTCAGCCACCAATGCCAATACCGATATCCTCCGCTCGCCGCCCAAGCTCATTTTCGGGACCCATCTCGTGCAAAACTTTGCTGCCCTGATGGCCAAGATCAATATCTGGCAAGTTGCGGCCAATTCGATCTTCATCGCCGTTGCCTACACGATCCTGGCCATCCTGATGTTCACGGCTGCCGGCTATGCCTTGGCCCAATTCGAATTCCGTGGCAAAAAGCTGGCCTTCGTCCTCGTCATGGCCACCATGATGATCCCGCAGCAGGTCATCTATATCCCGCTCTTCAATCTCATCAACCGCGTCGGCCTGGCCAATACCCACGCTGCGGTCATCCTGCCCCTGCTGGCCAACGCCTTCGGCATCTTCCTGATGCGCCAGAACCTCCTGGCCTTTCCGGCCTCGATCATCGAAGCCGCCCGCATCGACGGCAGCGGCGAGATCAAGACGTTCTTTGCCATCGTCATCCCCAACCTCAAACCCGCAATCGGCGCCTTGGGAATCTATATGTTCACCAGCATGTGGAACAACTTCATGTGGCCCCTGATCATCCTCGGCACCAAGGAAAAATACACCTTCCCGGTCGCCCTGGCCATGTTGGACGGCAATCCCAACAAAAAAGATTTCGCCATGCTGATGCTCGCCACCAGCCTGGCCACTCTGCCGATCATGCTCATCTTCTTCATCTTCCAGAAACAGTTCGTCGCCGGCGTCATGGGTGGCGCCGTCAAAGAATAATCCCAATCTCGAAAAATCCCCAAACCCGAAAGACTGACTATATGAAGTCAAG
>DIGA01000120.1:0-43901 GCA_002419365.1 Mageeibacillus sp. UBA5734
CGGCCCCGCGCCCCCGCGCCCCCGGCCAGGCCCAGTCTCGCTGCCCGCCTCCTCAGTTGAAAAATTTCTCATTGCAGGACCCGTGCAGATCGGCTACAATGACAAACAGCACAAGATATTGTGCTGAATTGATATTTAACAACTACATCTTGTTAGCACATCGGTCCAGGGAAGCAGGGTGGAAATCCCGCGCGGTCCCGCCGCCGTCATGAGTTTGCTGCCGGCTGATGCCACTGGGGGATGGCCCCTGGGAAGGCGCCGGTGGCGTGTGCTCTGTAGCCGGAAGACCTGCCGATTGTGACATTCGCGCCACGGAGCATGGCAGCAGGCGAAGCCAGATGCGATCTTTGCATCACCTTTTGCATCGCCTGTACCATCCTCCGAGAGCAGACATCCGGAGGATTTTTCATGCCAGTCACCACATCGGCCCCAGTCCTGACCCAGATCCAGAAACGCGATGGCTCCCTGGCTGCCTTTGATGCCCTGAAAATCCTCGAGGCGATCCGCAAGGCCAGCGATGCCACGCCGGACCAGTCGATCCCAGCTGGCGACTTGTCGACCATCACCCGCCGAGTGCTGGCTCGCATTCCTGCCGGAACCACACCGACCGTCGAAGCCATCCAGGATCTGGTCGAGGAGACCCTGGTCGATTTTGGCTATTTCAAGGTCGCCAAGGCTTATGTCCTGTACCGGGCCGAGCATGCCAAGATCCGCCAGAGCAAGGAAGACCTGATGGCGATCTATCAGGAGCTGACCTTCAGCGATGCCCGCGACGCTGATCTCAAACGTGAAAATGCCAACATCGATGCCAATACCTCGATGGGGACCATGCTCAAGTATGGCTCGGAGGGGTCCAATTATTTCGTCAACAATTACATCCTGCCCAAGGACATGGCCGGCGCCCATATTCATGGCGACATCCATATCCATGACAAGGATTTCTACATGCTGACCGAGACCTGCTGCCAGATCGATCTCGAAAAGCTGTTCAAAGGCGGCTTTTCGACTGGTCACGGTTATCTGCGCCAGCCCAACAGCATCCAGAGCTATTCCGCCTTGGCCTGCATCGCCATCCAGGCCAACCAGAACGAAATGCACGGCGGCCAGTCGGTGCCAAATTTTGACTATTACATGGCACCTGGTGTGGCGAAAACCTATGCCAAGGAATTCGAAACTGCTCTGGCACTTTACTGTGATGCGTCCGATTGCAGCGCCGACGACGCTCGAGCCCTGGACTTTGCTGAAAAAACCGCCTGGCAGCGCACCGATCGCCAAACCTACCAAGCCATGGAGGCCTTGATCCACAACCTCAACACGATGAATTCCCGCGCCGGTGCCCAAGTCCCGTTCAGTTCGCTGAATTATGGTACCGACACCTCGCGCGAAGGCCGGATGGTCACGGCCAATCTTCTCAGTGCGACCCTGGCTGGCCTCGGCAATGGCGAAACGCCGATTTTCCCAGTCCAGATTTTCAAGGTCAAAGAAGGCGTTAATTACAATCCCGGCGATCCGAACTATGACCTGTTCCAGCTGGCCCTCGAAACCTCGGCCAAGCGCCTGTTTCCCAATTTCAGCTTCCTCGATGCGCCATTCAACCACCAGTATTACAGGGAAGGCGACCACAACACCGAGGTTGCCTACATGGGTTGCCGCACCCGTGTCATCGGTAATACCCACGATCGTGAACGAGAAATCACCAGCGGACGCGGCAATCTGAGCTTTACCTCGATCAATCTGCCGCGCCTCGGCCTCCTGGCCAATCGCGATCTCGACCGCTTTTTCCATCTGCTCGACGAAAGGATCGATCTGGTCTTCCGCCAGCTCGAACACCGCCTGCAGATCCAGAGCCGTAAAAAATGCTATAATTACCCTTTCCTGATGGGCCAGGGGGTCTGGATCGATTCTGATAAGCTTAGCTGGGACGACTCGATCGGCGAAGTTCTGAAGCACGGCACACTCAGCCTCGGTTTCATCGGCCTGGCCGAAACCCTGGTCGCCCTGACGGGTGAGCACCATGCCGAAAGCGTCGAAAGCCAGACTCTGGGCCTTCGAATCGTCTCTCATTTGCGAAAGAGGACCGATGATCAGTCCGCCCGCACCGGGCTCAATTTCACCCTGATCGCGACCCCGGCCGAAGGTCTGTCCGGCCGCTTTGTCCGGATCGATCGCAAGCAGTTTGGCACTATTCCAGGCATCACCGACCGCGATTACTACACCAATTCCTTCCACGTACCGGTCTACCATCCGATCACCGCGTTTCGCAAGATCGCCCTCGAGGCGCCTTACCATGCCCTGACCAATGCCGGCCACATCAGCTATGTCGAAATGGATGGTGACCTCTCGAAAAACCTCAAAGCCTTCGAATCGGTGATCCGCTACATGAAAGAGCAGGGCATCGGCTACGGCTCAGTCAACCATCCGGTCGACCGCGACCCGGCTTGCGGCTACACCGGCATCATCGATTCCGAGTGCCCCCGCTGCGGCCGGACCGAAGAAACAGGCAGCCGCTTTGAACGGATCCGGCGCATCACGGGCTATCTGGTCGGTACCACCGACCGCTTCAACAATGCCAAGCAGGCGGAGGAAAGGGACCGTGTCAAACACCACATCGCCCCTGCGCATTCATTCGAGTGTTGCTGAATCCATCGTCGACGGCCCTGGGATCCGCACGGTGATCTTCACCCAAGGCTGTCCGCATCATTGCCCCGGCTGTCACAATCCCCAGACGCATGACTTTGACGGTGGCTTTCTCGTCGATCCCCAGGCCATCATCGCCGAGATCCTGGCCAATCCACTCCTGGCTGGTGTCACGTTTTCAGGTGGCGAGCCTTTTTGCCAACCCGCACCGCTCGCGGACATCGCCCGTGCCGTTCATGCGGCCGGGCTCGACGTCGTCGTTTACTCGGGCTATACGCTCGAACAGCTGGTGAGAATGACCGAGGCAGATCCAGCCATTGTTGACCTGCTCAGCCAGGTCGACCTCCTGATCGATGGCCCATTCATCCAGGCTGAACGTGATCTGACGCTACCGTTCCGCGGCAGCCGCAACCAGCGCATCCTCAGTCAGGGTGAGATTCGTCAGAGAATGTTCTGATTTTGCGAACCTTTCTCGTTAAGTTCACTTTCTTGAGCTCAATTATCTAGGCAGAAACCCAAGATTCTGATAAAATTCCCTAACCTCGTAGCTGCAAACTTGCGGATTACGAGAACTTGCCAGCTTTGAGCAAAAAGAACAGAGCCCAGACCAGAAAGGATTTGACCATGGAACTGATACTTGGCCAAATGGCCGGACTCCAGCTACTCAATCATTTTTTCATCACTTTGCTGATCATCATCCCGATGGTTCTCATTGCCCGGACAGTCGTAGCCGGGACCCGCTATTCACCGATCCTGATCATTGTGATTTTTGGCCTGCTGATGGGACTCGTCCTGGTCAAGACAGGCACGACGACTCCTGGTTTACCGGAATTTCCGATCATTGGCCTGATGAGCAAAGTGACGATCATTGCCCTGATCGCCTCTTTTTTTGTCGGTGGTCAGGAGTTGTTCAAGATCCTGTCCGGAAAATCATTTGACATCGAAGACATCATCAAACCTTCTGACGAGGAGATGGTTCTGGGCACCAAACGAACTCAGCTCGTATTCATCGTCCGGGCCTTTTTTATCCTGATCGGTTTGGAAAGTACCAAACGACTGATCCAGGGTTACCCGGCAGATGACATCCTCGGATCGTTTTATCCCCTGATTGCCTATCTCGGTCTGGTCGGATCCGTTATCCTGATCGACTACAAGGCGATCATTCTGGACAAGCGCCGCTACATTGGCAAAGGCCTGGCAGAATTGGCCGGCATCCTGGTGATCCTGCTGTTGTCCCAGATGATTGCTATCTGGATCAAGCCCCTGATCGGCCTGCCGCAGATCTTTTTTGCCATGATCCTGTCCGCTGCCCTGGGCATGGTATTCACCAACTGGAAATTTGGTCCGACTCTGCGTGCATTGCTGTTTGCCGGTATCCCCGTCGTCCTGGCTGCCAATTTTATCGTGGGTGGTTCACAGTTTCTTGAGGCCTTCCAGCTGACCGAAATGTATTCAGTCATCGGCTATGGCTTTTTCGGCCAGATTTTCTGGATGTTCGGGGGGCTGGCCCTGCTGATTTTCCTGGGCAAGGCCAATCATGTACGCAATCTGGCACCGGGCATGGCCGGCGCCCTGTCGCACTCTGGTCTGACGGGTGCCTGTACCGCCGGCGATTTAGGTCATGAAGCTGCTGCCAGAGCCCCGATCATGATCAACGTACCTTTCTTCGGCCATGTTTTTGTCTTCTCCATTCTGGCTGCCAGTGCTGGTGCAGGCCAGCTGATGACTGGCTGGGCAGGCGCTGTTGGGCTGGTGGGGATCGTCTTGACGGTCCTGTCCCTGGGCCGCCTGAAAAAAGCCAATGGTAATGATGCCCTGGAGGTCAAAGGTCTGATGCTGTTTGCCTTCGGCTGGCAATTGACTGCCGTTTTTGGCAGCTTCCTGCTGATGCACTTTTCCGGTGCCCCGATTTCATCGGCAGCCATGGCCACCTCATCAGCCCTGTCCCATTTCGGCCTGTTTGCAGCGACCCAGGGTGGCATGTTCGGCGACCAGGCTGCCGGCCTGATTCCATTCATCTTTGCCATGCCCTTCCTGGTCCATCCCGCTGTCTTTGGCATGTTCGGCCGAGCCGCCACGAACGAGGGTCGCATGCCGAGCAAAACAACCCTTGTTTTTGCCATCATCGGCACCCTGGGTGTGATTGGCTCTTTGTTTGTCCTGCCCCTGCTGTAAAACTGATTCACCAGCACGATCTATCAAAAACCCCGGGCGCTGCAGCTAGCAATTCCCGGGGTTTTTACAATATGTCAGTGCAACTGAGGAATGATTTCAATCTTCTTTCAGTGCAATCATCACCTTAATGACATCCTTCTTGTTTTCCTGGGCAAATTTGAAAGCTTGTGCAGTTTCTGAGAATGGGAATGTCTGGCTGAGCAGATCATTGACTTGGATTTGACCGCTACTGATGGCAGATATGGCAGCTGGATAGAGGTTACAATAGCGAAAGACAGATTGAATCTGTACTTCCTTGGTCATGATCTGCATGAAATCAAAATTGATTTCATTCTGGGAGGCAAGACCAACAAGGACGATCGTGCCGCCGCGCTTCACCAAGTAAGGTGTTTCGCGTATGGTTATGTCACTGCCTGCCGTTTCAAAAACCACATCAAATCCAAAACCCTCCGTTTCCTGTAGCAACTGGTCGACGGTGGCAACTTGACTGGCATTAACCGGTATGGCGCCAAGTCTGGTGGCCAGTTCCAACCTTTTCTCCAGGACATCGACCAGGTAGATGCTGGATGCGCCATACGCCTTCGCAGCCAGCAGGGTCATCAGTCCGATTGTTCCCCCACCAAGAATGGCAATACGCTGGCCAAGGTGCACCTGACCCTGACGCACCGCCTGCAGACCGACCGCCAAGGGTTCGACCAGCGCGCCCTCGATCGTTGAAACAGAGTCAGGCAGTTTGAAACACAGGTTTTCTGGATACGCCAGATAACGGACCAGCGCACCATGATAGGGCGGTGTGGCGAGGAATTTCACATCCGGGCACAAGTTGTAACGTCCAGAGCGACAAAATTCGCAAGCTCCGCAGGGTTGCCCTGGTTCTAGGGCAACCCGGTCGCCCATTTTCAAGTTCTGCACCTTGTCACCGAGACCAACGACAGTTCCTGCACATTCATGACCGAGAATGAAATCACCTTCAACAATGAAATCGCCAATGCGGCCGGATTCGAGGTAATGCAGGTCGGAACCGCAAATACCAACATGCTCGATTTCAACGATGACCTCTCCAACTCCCGCTTGGGGCAGGCTGATTTCACGCGTTTCAAAAGTGTTGATTCCAGTCATGAAGACCGCTTCGTTTTTCATGAAAGATTCCTCCGCAAGAAGAGCTCTGGCGGTGTTGCCAGGCACAGTCATGGTATCAGATCTTATGTGCTTGTGCTGCAGGCGCAAAGTCAGATGACACAAAAATCAAGTATCTGGATAGAATATTTTATTCATCCTGCATGAAGGGTGGTGCAAAATGAACCCAGTAAACAAGGGATAACCCTTGGCACAATTACAGGAGGTAAGAGTTCATGTCCAAGAAAGTGATGTCCAAACTCGCTCTGTTCATGGTTCTGGCCATGCTGGCGGCAGTACTGGGTGCTTGCGGCAGTGGCGCGACATCGACCACTGCAGCACCGGCAGCATCAGGTACGACTGCACCAGCTGCAACCACTGCAGCCGGTGGATCTGGTCAGAAAACCACCCTGACTTTCTGGCACATCCAGACCCAGGAGAAGCAGAAAGCGCTGATTGACAATGCCATGGCCCGGTTCATGGCCGAAAATCCGGAGTACGAAGTCAAAGTGGAAGCGATGCAAAATGACGCTTTCAAAACAAAACTGGCTGTCGCAATGGGTTCCAATACCCTGCCGGACATCTTCCCGCACTGGTCTGGCGGCCCGATGATTGAATACATTGAGTCTGGAAAAATCGCTGACATCACCGACTACATGAAGAAGGACAATTATGTCGACAAGTTCATGCCGGCAGGTATCTCCCAGGCGACTTACAAAGACAAGATCTGGGCCATGCCGGTGGAAAACCTGGCAGTTGCCATGGTCTTCTACAACAAGAAAGTCTTTGCTGATAATGGCATCGAAATCCCGACCACATTGACGGAACTGGAAGCTGCTGCTGACAAATTCAAAGCCAAGGGCATCTACCCGTTCTCACTGGCCAACAAAACGAAATGGACCGGCTCGATGTACTACATGTATCTGGTGGATCGTTTCGGTGGACCTGAAGTGTTTGCCAACGCTGCCAATCGCCAGAACAATGGCTCTTTTGAAAATCCTGTGTTCACCCAGGCGGGTGCCAAGATCCAGGAATGGGTCAAAAAGGGCTACTTCAATGATGGTTTCAATGGTCTGGACGAAGATTCCGGCCAGTCCCGTGCCCTGCTTTATTCTGGCAAGGCTGCCATGACACTGATGGGATCTTGGATCGTCTCCACGATCAATAGCGAAAACCCTGATTTTCTGCCCAATCTTGGTGTTTTCCCGTTCCCAGCCGTTGAAGGTGGCAAAGGCGATCCTTCAAACACCGTCGGAACTGTAGGCGACAACTTCTACTCCGTTTCCTCCAGCAGCGCCTCCGTTGAAGGCGCATTCAAGGCTCTGACCTATTTGCTGGACGACCAGTCGCTCAAGGAACGCATTGCCGATGGCAAGATCCCGCCGGTCAAGGGTGTCAAGCTCGAAGATCCGATGATGCAGGCAGTGCTCGACCTGGCAACCAAAGCCCAATCCAACCAACTCTGGTATGACCAGTATCTAAAGCCGGAACTCGGCGATCTCCACAAGGATACCAGCCAAGAGATCTTTGGCCTGACCAAGACACCTGAAGAAGTTAACAAAATCATGGAAGCTAAAGCCGCGGAACTGGCCAAATAGAAATCGATTCAAACCGAGATACACTGCGCGGCACAGTCTCATCTTCGTGCGACTGTGCCGCGAGATTCAAACAGATCCTTTTGAATCAGCACCTTTAATCTGGAGGGAAAAATGCCGGCATCGGTCAAACGCATCAGTCCGCGACAACGATCCATGATTGGCACAGCGGTTTTATTCTTGATCCCAGCTTTTGCTGTTCTGGGCGTTTTCATGTTCTACTCCATCTATGAGTCATTCCACTTGAGCTTTTTTGACTGGAATGGCGTGACCGTGGACAAACCTTATGTCGGATTTGGCAACTGGAAGACGTTGGCCAGTGATGCGAGATTCTGGCAAGCTTTGCTGAACAATTTTAAAGTGGTGATTTTGTCGATTGTCATTCAATTGCCGATCGGCATGGTTTTGGCCTTTTTTCTGGATACCGTGGGTAAAAAAGCCAATGTGTTTAAAGTTGTCTGGTTTTTGCCGCTCCTGATGTCATCGGTCGCCATCGGTTTTCTGTTCAAATATGTTTTCGACCCGGTTTTTGGTCTGGTGTCATCGATTGCCGCCTGGTTTGGCGGTGGCAATGTAGATTTGCTGGGAAATCCCAAGATTGCCCTTTTTGCCGTCATCATGGTCATCTGCTGGCAATTCATTCCGTTTTACATGGTCTATTTCCTGGCTGGGTTGAGTTCACTGCCCCTTGAGGTGTACGAAGCGTCGATCATCGATGGGGCCACACGGGCACGCTACTTTTTTGCCATTGCCCTGCCCATGCTGCGCAACACAGGGATCAATGCCATCATCTTGTCGATGGTTGGTTCTTTGAAATACTTTGACTTGATCTATGTCATGACCGAAGGTGGCCCATCCGGATCGACAGAACTGATGGCCACCTACATGTTCAAAAATGCGTTCAACACGATGAAAATGGGATATGGCTCGACCATTGCCAGCGCCATGTTCCTGATTATCACCCTGACTTCTCTCCTGACTCTGAAAATGATGCGACAAGGGGGTGAACGCGGATGAAAACTCAAACTTTCATGCGAAAAATTCGGCAGACTTCCTGGATCGACCGGGGTTTGTATCTGATCATCGGCCTTCTGGCCGTTATCTGGCTTTTTGTTGCTGGCTTGCCGTTTGTCCATATGTTCCTGTCCGCCTTCAAAAAGCAATTTGAAATTTACAATAATGGTGTTTTTGCCTTTCCGGAAGGCCTGTATCTGGATAATTTCAAAAGTGTCCTTGGTGGTGGCTTCGTCCGGTATCTGACCAACAGCATCATTGTGGTCCTGATTTCCCTGTTCCTGATCCTGTTCATCAGTGCGTTTGCTGCCTATGTGTTCTCGCGGTTGAAGTTCAGGCTGCGTAATCCGATTTATTCAATCGTTGTGGCTTGCATGGCGATCCCGATCCATGTCACACTCATCCCCATCTACATGATGACCCAGAAAATCGGCCTTTATGACAATATATTCGCACTGGTTGGTCCTTATGTTGCTTTCAATCTGCCGTTATCGATCTTCATCCTGACAGGCTTCATGATGGATATACCGGCTGACATCGAAGAATCGGCTGAAATCGATGGCTGCAGTAAGATCACGACTTTTTTCCGGATTATCTTGCCATTATCACTTCCCGGCATGGCCACCCTGGGGATTTATAATAGTGTTAATATGTGGAATGAGTTCAGCTTTGCCTTGGTTTTGACTCAGAAAGCATCCAGCCGGACTTTGCCTCTGGCGATCTGGGAATTCCAAGGCCAATACACAGCCAATATCACCATGATCATGACTGTGCTGACCTTGACGGCACTGCCGATGATCATCGCTTTCATCATTGGCCAGGACAAACTGGTCAAAGGTATGATGGTTGGTGCAGTCAAAGGTTAGAAGTCGGAAATTACCCGGAAGTATTTGAGTAAACGCCGAAAGGGAAGTGGCAAGCTTGAGACACAAGAATGGATTGAGTCGCACCTATGACCTGTCTGTGCCGCGTAAGTTGCTTTCTGTACTGGCCTTGGTGATGATACTAGGCTCAATGTCAGCCTGTCAGACATCCACTCAAACGCAGCAGAGTGTCGCCACATCGAGAAAGGTCCTCGTCCTGGCACATAACCAGAACAGAAAGGTTATAGTGGATTCGATCCAGGACAGTGCCAATCGCTTCATGGCTGATCATCCTGACTATGAAGTGCGGATTGAACGCTATATCAATGAGGCGTACAAGAAAAAACTAGCCTCGGCAGCAGCGACAGGCAATCTGCCTGATGTGTTTGCAACTTGGGGCGGCGAGACATTGAACGAATATGCCCGTTTAGGCATGGTCGTCGATTTGGCCGGGATGATGACAGAAAACCAGGATATGGACCGGTTTCTTCCTGCTGCCATGACCCGGGTTACTTCATCTGGTGGGATTTGGGGTGTGCCGGTTGATAACATCGCCCTGGCTCTCGTCTTCTACAACAAGGAGATTTTCTCGCGCTTTGGTATCCAAGTCCCTCGGACATGGCCAGAACTCCTGGAGGTCGCCACGACTCTGCAAAGCGAAGGCATCATTCCTTTTGCCCTGGCTAACCGTAGCGGTTGGCCGGGCTCCATGTACTATATGTACCTGGTGGACCGGCTGGCCGGTCCAAGCCTGTTTGCCAACGCCAGCAACCGGTCTTTGCCAGAAGGTTTTGCTGCCCCTGAATTCATCACTGCCTGGCAATACATCAGGGAACTCTCTGATCTGGAAGCCTTCCCGGAAAATGTCAACACATTGGACGAAGATGTCGGTGACAGCAAGCAGCTGCTCTATGACGGAAAAGCAGCGATGAGTCTGAATGGCTCCTGGCTGATCTCAGATATCTATGATGAACAGCCTGATTTCCTGGAGAAGGTAGATTTTTTCACATTCCCGGCGATTCAGGATGGTAAGGGTGATGTTGATAATCTGGTTGGCACGGTTGGTGACCAGTACTATTCGGTTTCCACCGGTTCTGACGATCCAGAAATGGCTTATGCCTTGATTCGCTACCTGATCGATGACCAGGCTGTTGAACAGCGGCTTTCAGCCTACGTCATCCCTCCACTGATAGGGATCACACCTCAGGATCCGCTCTTGCAACGGATCAGCCAGCTCGCTGAAACCGCGCCCTCGATCCAGTTCTGGTATGACCAGAGTCTGTCTCCCCGACTGGCAGAAGAACACAAGCAAATCTGCCGCGATGTTTTTGAAGGGCTCGATCCAGTAGCAGCAGCGCAACAAATGGAGCAGGCAGCACGAGTCTATGCACAAGGACAGTAGAAATTTGAAGTTGCCTGGCAGTTGGCTGCGGCGCTGGCTGGTACACCAGTCCCTGCAACACCAGCTGATGCTGATGACTGTTCTGATCGTCGTTATTTCGATCCTGCTGGTGGGGATTGTCACATACCGCCAGGCCAGCCTGATGGTTACCAACCAGGCTGCCGTCCAAACCTTGCAGCAACTGCACCAGTCATCCCTGAATCTAAAAAGGTATTATTCGGAGATCCGGGAAATGGCGACGTTCATCATCTCCGATGACCGGATCCAGTCGTATTTGAACTCACCACAGGAATCCATGGACAGTGGCTTTGATGAAGTGTTCCGGACCTTGTCGTATTTCCAAAACACGAAGCAAGGCTTCAGCTACATGTACATTCATAAGCCCCTGACAGACCGGATCGTCTATGTTGGGCCATCCCGTTCAGGCCGGACCATGGACGAGCAACTGAGGGAGATCTTGCCCGACAAGGAGACGACAGCAGCCAGAGGCATGCAGCGAATGGGCCCACTGCCTGATTCGATCGAACCTGGACAGCATGTGTTCATCTTTTTCCAGCCGGTCAAGGACCTTTACAGGGTAGACAAGCAAGTGGGAACCTTGGGCATCAGCGTCTCGGAGCAGGCTTTGGCTGAACAATACCATTCCAGCGAAGGTGCGTTTGACATGACGTACCTGATCGTTGACAAAGATCTGACTGTTTTATCACACGGTGACAAGTCGTTGATTGGCACGCGCGCCCATATCGATCAGGCTTTTCCGTCGGATCGGGGCTCCTTTGCACAAGGAGATCAACTCCTGGTCTATGAATATGCCAGGGAATGGGATTTTTACCTGGTTGGCATCATTCCAATGGAAGTTCTTCTGCGCGACAACCGGATCCTGATTCTTGAAGTGCTGCTGGTCATGTCAGCAGTCATGGCTGTGGCTATTCTGATGGTCCTCCTGTTCAGCCGTCAGCTGACTCGACCGTTTGGTGAACTGACGGAACGGATGAACCGTGTCGCTGCTGGTGATTGGGATCAGACGATCGATTTATCGCATTACGGGGATGAATACGCGACTGTTTCAGCTGGATTCAATACAATGACAACCCGGATCCGGCAACTGCTGCATCAGATCGTGATGGAAGAGAAACAGCTCCAGGAAATCGAGCTAAAGGCACTCCATGCCCAGATCAAGCCGCATTTCCTGTACAATACCCTGGATTCCATCCACTGGCTGGCCGCGGTCAACCACCAGGATGAGATTTCAACAATTGTCAAAGCCCTTGCCGGATTTTACCGGATCTGCCTGAGCCAGGGCCGGGACATGCTGCCATTGAGCGTTGAATTGGAACATGTCGAGCATTACCTGGTGATTCAGCGCATCCGGTACAGCGATTTGTTTGATTTCGAAAAAAACATCCCGCCGAATCTGATGACTGTCATGGTGCCCAAGATGACTCTCCAGCCATTGGTTGAAAATGCCATCTACCATGGTTTGCGCAGCCGGGGTCAGCATGGCTGGATCCATATCGATGCCATCGATGAGGGTGACAGGGTGATCATCACGGTCAGCGATAATGGCATCGGACTCGATCCGGCCAGGATAGAAGCACTGAATCATCTGGACGCCAGCGAGCAGGGAACTGGCAGCTATGGCCTGAAAAATGTCCACCTCAGGCTCAAATTGACCTTTGGTCCAGATTCAGGTCTGGCCTTTGCGTCAAACAGCATGGGTGGCCTAACTGTAACGGTGCGGATCCCTAAACAAGGAGGTGGCAATTCCCATGCATTCGATCCTGATCGTTGATGACGAACGGATCATCCGGGAAGGTATCGTCAAGCTGATGCCCTGGGAGCAGCTGAAGATCGATACTGTCTTGCAAGCCAGGGATGGTCGCCAGGCCTTGGCTCTGGCCGAAGAAGCAAGACCCGATATCATTCTGACTGATATCTGCATGCCTGACATGGATGGGCTGGTTTTTGTCCGTGAGCTGCTGGCCTTAGGCCTGAGAAAGGACCGGATCCAGTATGAACCGAGAATCGTGATTTTGACCGGTCACGACCGCTTCGATTATGCTCAGCAAAGCTGCAAACTGGGTGCCAGGGATTTGCTCCTCAAACCCGTTGACGAAGCCGTGCTCATGCAGGTGTTGGCCAGGCAAGTGGAAGCCATCGACAGGCAGAGGGATGAGCAGTCGCAGCAAAAGCAGCTAGAGCAACAGCTCGAACGCCAAGTGGCAACGACAAAATGGTTGCGCCTGGAACAGATTACGCATCAGGCGTTCGAACAAGACCTGCTTAACCAGGAGGATCTTGTCTGGTTGAAAAGGAATGAGCCACGGCTGCTTGGCTCATACAGGATCGGCTTGATCGGTGTTGAAGGCCTGGCAGCAATGACCGCAGACGATCGTGATCTGGCCAGGTTTGGCTTGCTCCAGCTCGCGCGGCAAATCCTGGATACCAACCAGATTGGCTTGACCCTGTCCATGCCATCTGAACCGGTCTTCCTGTGCTGGCTCTTCACCGACGATGAGAATCAATTGATTGAGCGGTGTGACCAACTCTGTTCACTGGCTGACCGTGAATACCATCTGGTGGTCAAGATCGGATTGAGTCATCTGGCTGAGTCCATCACAGAGAGCCGTACCTGCTGGCAGGAGGCCCATGCTGCCTTGAAATCAGGGCAGGCAATCGGTTCCCATGTTTATCTGGTCGATGACAAAACCCGGACCAACTTGACGCTCAAGACTGTCTACACCTCGAAAAGGCAACGGCTGGATATCTTGTCAGAGGATTGGCAGCTGCAAGAGGATGTTGCAGAATTGACCGAATTGCTGCCCAAGCTTGCTGAACCAGCCGACTGGATCCGCAAAGAATGTGGTGAACTCGCCCTCCAGTTCCACTGGCGCCAGATCCGTCAACGCCACATGGATGCATCCACCGTCAACCGGGAGTCGTTTGATCACTTTCTGCATGACCTGGCGAGTCTTGAACCCGCCCAGGCTTGCAAGCGCTTGAATAGCTACATCCAGGAGGCGATGCTTTTGAGCGAAACGAAAGTGTGTGCCCACCCGGTCGTCCAGCAAGCGATCCAACACATCAAATCCCATTTGAAGGACGACCTCTCCGTAGCTGGTCTGGCTGATATCCTGCATGTGTCGCCGAATTACCTCTCGCGCATTTTCAGGCAAGCCACCGGCGAGGGGTGCAATGAATACATCATTCGCAAACGGATGGAAATGGCACAGTCGATGCTGACCCAGACCAATTTGCGCACCTATGAAATTGCTGAGCAGGTTGGGTATCAGGACAAGAACTATTTCTCGCTGACTTTCAGGAAATTTACCGGCCAATCACCTACAGATTATCGCAAGAACAATCAAATTTTTTAGGAGGTCCCTATGATCTATCAAGATGCCAGCAAACCAGTTACCGAGCGAGTCACCGATTTGCTCAGCCGTATGACGCTCGCAGAGAAAGTCAGCCAGCTCACCAGCGTCTGGGCGTACGAAATCATTCGCAACGGCCAGATTAACGAGGATAAATGTGTCTCCAAGATGGGCCAGGGCTTGGGCCAGATCACTCGCCTGGGTGGTGCCAGTTCGTTCAAGCCAGATGAAGCCGCCCGTGCGGCCAATCAGATCCAGCGCTTTCTGGTCGAAAAAACCCGCTTGGGGATACCAGCCATCATTCATGAAGAATCCTGCGCTGGCTACCTGACCCGGGGTGCGAATGTATTCCCGCAGGCACTCGGGATTGGGGCAAGCTTCGAGCCGGAACTGGCTCAGGAAATGGGTGAGATCATCCGGGAACAGATGATGGCACTGGGCGCGCGCCAGGCGTTGGCACCCTTGCTGGATATCACCCGCGATCCACGCTGGGGACGGACAGAAGAGACTTATGGTGAAGATCGTTACTTAACCGCACGCATGGGAGTTTCCTATATTCGTGGGTTACAAAGCGATTCACTGGAGCATGGCATCCTGGCCACGGGCAAACACTTTGTCGGGTACGGCCAGTCAGAGGGCGGGATGAACTGGGCCCCTGCTCACATCAGCCGGCGTGATTTGCTGGAGAATTTCCTGTTCCCCTTTGAAGCGGCTGTCAAAGAAGCCAACTTGCGTTCCATCATGCCGGGTTATCACGAACTGGATGGTGTGCCCTGCCACACCAACCAGTGGCTGCTTGACGATCTGCTGCGCCAGGAGTGGGGCTTCGATGGTCTGGTTGTCAGTGACTATTTTGGCATCAACATGATCTATGATTATCATAAAGCCGCACCCAGCAAGGATCATGCCGCCCGGATGGCGCTTGCCGCTGGGGTTGATATCGAATTGCCATCGACCGATGTCTACAGCACGCCCCTGATCCAGGCGGTTGAAAACGGTCTGGTCGACGTCTCGCTGCTTGACAAAATTGTCAGCCGCGTCCTGGCCATGAAATTCCGCCTGGGTTTGTTCGAGAATCCTTATGTCGCAGAAAACAACGTCGAAAGCCATTTCCAGAGTGCGCTGCAAAGGGCCTTCTCGCGCAAAGCTGCTGAAAAGTCGATCGTGCTTTTGAAAAATGACGGAACGCTGCCGCTCGTATCAGAGAAAAAGACGATTGCTGTCATCGGACCCAATGCCGACAGCGTCCGGAACATGCTGGGCGACTACAGTTATCCTGCCCATGTCGAATCCTTGCTGGATATGGCCGAGGACAATTTTGCCAACACTGAACTGCCAGAAGATCGCCTGAGTGTGGCTGATGCCATGCCGCCCATGCAATCGATCCTGGCCGGATTGAAAGCAGTGGGTGGATCAGACATCAGCTGGCTGTATGCCAAGGGGTGTGATGTCCTGCCAGAAATTGACAAAAAGACCAGAGAAGTGAGGCTGTCAGATTTGACCGAAGCCATTCAGGTAGCCAGCCAGGCGGATCTGTCGATTCTTGTCCTGGGTGACAAGGCAGGATTGATCGAAAACTGCACCAGTGGTGAGGCCCGCGACCGAACCAGCCTGGATCTGCCCGGACAGCAGAAAGACTTGCTTCAGGCCGTATGTGCCCTGGGCAAACCTGTTGTCCTGGTCTTGGTCAACGGTCGGCCCTATTCCCTGAGCTGGGAAGAGCAGCATGTCAACGCGATCGTAGAAGCCTGGCTACCCGGTGAAGAAGGTGCAGCTGCGATCGCTGACGTCCTGTTTGGCAAAGTCAATCCAGGTGGTAAATTGCCGATCAGCTTCCCTCGCACCGTCGGCCAGGTTCCGGTGTTCTACGCGCATCGCCCCTCCGGCGGCCGTTCACACTGGAAAGGCGATTATGTCGATGAAAGCTCAAAACCTTTGTACGCTTTCGGACATGGTCTCAGCTATACAACGTTCGAGTATTCAGACCTTGCACTCCCTGCCCAAGTCGCGGTTGATGGTACGCTGGAACTCACTTTCAGCTTGCAAAACACAGGCCCGATAGCTGGTGAAGAAGTGGTCCAGCTTTATCTCCATGACCGCTCGGCAGACATCACACGACCGGTCCAGCAGCTGTTTGGTTTCAAGCGCCTGATGCTGCAGCCCGGTGAAAAATGCCAGGTCCAATTCACTGTATCCACAGACCAGATGGGCTTCTACGACCGCGACATGAACTTTGTCGTCGAACCGGGTGAGATGGAGGTCATGGTGGGTGCAGCTTCCAATGACATTCGTCTTCAGGGGCTGTTTGATCTGACCGGCGAAAAACGAGTTGTCATGAAGAAAATCTTTGCCAGCCGGGTCGAAGTCTCCAAAGCTTGATCAAGCATAGGATCGTGCTCAGAAACGACCATCAGGCTCCTCCATAAAAAACGGTCCCGGGTATGGTGTCCCGGGGCCGTTTTATTGTCTGATTTGGGTTGCTTATAGTACGTTTGGCACTTGTTTGACCGGGTGCAAGTGACACCAGCGTTTTGCTTACAGGCCCAGGACATCCTGCAGGTAGCGCCGGGAAACCATGGCTGATTTATAGTTGCAGACCGGTTGCTTGTCCAGTTCGACACAGAGGTAGCCATCATAGCCGTGAGCTTGCAAGGTGCGATGGACACCAGCAAAATCGATCGTCCCATCGCCCAGCGGACAGAAACTCGCCATGGGATTTTCTGCCAGGATGACCGGATCCGGTCTGACATCTTTGAGGTGGACATAGCCGATCCGGTCGGCATAGCGTTCGAAAGCCTGGACGGCGTCCATGCCGGCGATGGTTGTATGCGCGGTGTCGAGGCAGAGTTTGACCCGCTCAGGACGGGTATGGGCCAGGAAATGGTCGATCTGCTCTTCTGTGAAAACGGCGGTGTTGGCATGCGGGTGGAAACAGGCAGTCAGTCCATTTTCCAGGCAGAGACGGCCGATCCGATCTGACAGCTGGGCATAGGCCTCAATCTGGGCCAGATCAGTTGGTCTGAGGTTGGGCTGGTCTTTCCACATCACGGCTTGCAGATTCAGGTACTTGGCACCGATCTGCTTCATGAAATCGACATAGATCCGGGCATTTTCAAAGTCGGCTTCCGGATCGTCGGAAAAATGCAGGTAAAGATTGCAAAATTCAAGGTTGTACTGGGCCAGCAATTGATTGATTTCCTCTGCGTTGAAATCGAAATATTTGGCGACAAAGGCGAAGTTTTCAACTGCCTGGTAGCCCAAGTCATGGACTTCTTTGAGAAATTGTTCAAATTCCCATTTATGATTGTCCTGGTGATTGATCAGCCAGGTCCAGCCTGTGTATGCGATTTTCATAATGACCTCCCAATTGTTCAATTTTATCAGTCGAGGATTCCGTGGACATTGGACTGCTGCATCGGTTTCGTGCGGGAATAGCGGGTTGTGATCGGGATCGATGCATCGAGAACGGCGCTTTTCTCCAGGCTGGTCATGACTTCCAGCACATGGAGGAGCTGGGTGCTGTGAGCACGACAATCCCGCTGGCTGGACATGGCTTTGGCCATGTCCGCCAGGCCCAGGCCGCGGCTGTTTTCCCGGTAGTCATAAAGCAGTGGCATCTCCCTGAAATCACCGTCTTCCGGCCGCAGCAAATAAACCGGCCCTCCAAATGTGTTGGGGTCCGGCACGATCAGGGTGCCCTCTGAACCATAGACTTCGAACCGGGCTTGCTGCTTATAGTAGACATCAAAGGTGGTAAACAAGGTACCAATCGCACCACTCTCGAAATGGAGGATCCCCGTTGTATAGGTAGGGACTTCGACATCGATGACTTGACCCTTCTTCGGCTCGCTGGTGATGGTGCGTTGTGAGAACGATGCTTTCGCTGCGCTGGTGACCTTGTTCACGCCTCCCAGGAGATTGACCAGTGCCGTGATGTAGTAAGGACCCATGTCCATCATCGGTCCGCCACCCTTCTGGTAGTAGAAGTCTGGTGCCGGATGCCACGATTCATGGCCTCGACAGATCATGAACGCAGCAGCCCCGACCGGTTGGCCGATGTAGCCATCATCGATCAACCGGCGACAGGTCTGGATGCCTGCACCGAGGAATGTATCTGGTGCGCCACCCAGCAGCAACTGTCTTTGGGCAGCGAGGGCGACCAGTTCCTGGCCTTCATCAAACGTGACACCCAGAGGTTTTTCCGTGTAGACATGCTTTCCAGCTTCGAGGGCTGCCTTGATCACCGTGTAATGCTCGCTGGGCCGGGTCAAGTTGAGAACGATGTCTACTTCCTGGTCAGAAATTGCGTCCTCAAAAGAGTTGTAGAGCTTAGGGATGCCGTATTTTTGCTGCGCCTGTTCGGCCCTGCTCCGATCCAGATCGGTGACACCCAGGATTTCGATTTCCCGGAAAACCTGGGAGATGTTGTCCAGATAGATCGAACTGATCGCGCCAGTTCCTATCATTGCGACTTTGACGGTTGCCATGCGTTGCTCCTTCATCAGTTGTGGTCAGAGTTTCCCCGGCGACCGGATCCATTCCGACCCATTTGAAGAGTAGCATGGGCCAAGGCAGATGTTTTGACTGAAGATGTGCTACAATAGACAAAAATTGCTGATAATTCGAGGATGGATCAAAGCAAATGATGCCTTTTTATGAAAAGCAGACAGACAGCTTGCGACTGGCACTGGTGGAAAACCTGACCTTTCCACTGCATCTTCACACTCAGCTGGAAATCCTGCTGGTGACCAGCGGCACACTGGATGTCACAGTCGATCATCAAATGAAAACGCTGGGACAAAATGAGTGCGCAGTCATTTTCCCGAACCAGATCCACAGCTTTGAAACGGGTGCCAGCGGATCAACTGGCATCCTCATGATCTGTAATTTGAATTTCACGGGTGATTTTTACAGCAGCCTGACCAAGTATCATCCCCAGAATCCGTTTATCATGGCCAACCAGCTCCACCGTGATATTCCGTATGCGTTTCACGGCCTGCTGGATGAATTCAGGGAAGATCAGAACGCCACCGTTTTCCAGTCATTTATCCAGATCATTCTGTCACGACTGGTTCCTGTCTGTGTGCTCGAAAAGAATGATGTGGCCGAGGCCCTCGGCCTGACCAGCCAGATCGCCCAGACGATCGCCGATTCTTTCACCGAGGCCGTATCACTAGACTGGCTCGCCAAACGTCTCGGTATCAGCAAATACCATTTGTCACACCTGTTTGCCAAAGTCATGGGGACTGATTTCCGCGATTATGTCAACAGTTTCCGGATCGATTATGCCCTGCAGCTGATTCGAAGCACCGAAAAATCCATGAATGAAATTGCCTTCACCACTGGATTTGAGTCTCAGCGCTCCTTCAACCGTGTCTTTCGCAAAAAATTTGGTGTTCCACCGATCCATTTTCGACGCGTGACCAAGCCAGAGATATAAAATCTGCCTGTTGACTAAGAAAAGCGTCCAACCTCACACCCGCTCTGCCAGCGCCGCCAGCGGATCGGGATGGTCGATGTACCAGCGGATCATGCGTCCGGCGATGCTCGTCGTGTCCGGAATTTCCGGCAGGTCGTCTCGCCGGTACCAGCCGGCTGATTCGATTTCAACACCGTCGACCTGGATCTCCCCACTCTCATAGGCACCGAAAAGGCCGATCATCAGGGAATCAGGAAAGGGCCAGGGCTGGCTGGCGAAATAGCGGATCGAGCCGATTTTGATTCCGACCTCCTCAAGGACCTCACGTCGGGCGGTGTCTTCAAAGGTTTCACCGGGCTCCATGAATCCGGCCACCACACTGTGAAGATTGGACCGGAAATTCTTGTTATGGGCCAGCAGGATCTGGTCATCCTTGATGATCGCGATGATGATCGCTGGCGAGATGCGTGGGAAAATCAGGTTGCCGCAGGCATCGCAAATTTTGGCCCGCTCATCGTCTTTCATCCGGGTCGGCGCGCCACAGCGACCGCAAAAACGACTCTGGCTATCCCAATGCAGGATCTGGGAGGCCCGGCCTGCCAGCATGAAGAGATCATAGGGGAAATCTTTGCCCAGGGCGCGCAGGTGGCTGAAGGCGTGCCCTGCTGGCGCCTCTGCACCACCGGGAATGGCAATGCAGTAGTAATCCTCACCCCGGTATTCGCCCAGGTAAAGATGGCCTTGCGGGCTGTCCGTAAAAAAGGAAAGCACCGACAGGCCTGGTATTTCTGGTCCAGCATCTGTCGTTCGTGTCAGCAATAACATGTCGCTGAAAACCAGCCAGCGCTCGGGGCGATCCCCTGGATTTTCCGGCGCCAGGCCTGGTTTGTATTGGTCGTAGAAACTCGGTCGGTGCATCAAACTGTTTGTGCCTCCAGCGGTCCATATCAATGCAAGCATACACTTTTTTTCGTGCGCTGTAGAGTAGGGACATTGAACGCTTGACAGCGGCTTCTCTCTGGCATATATTTTAACTAAGTTCAAATTCAAACATTGTTAAAAACTGGTGAAGAGGCTGTACGATGACCCTGAGCAAAAAAGAGCGGACCTTGCAGGAGATCCTCCGGGCGGCCAAGGCGATTGTCCATGCCGATGGCCATGAATCGGTCACCGTGCGACACCTGGCCGAAAAGACAGGCCTGGCATACACCGGCCTGTATTACTATTTCAAAGATTTGAATGCGTTGTTGTGGACCCTGCGCCTGGAGATGATCGAGGACATGATGGCAGAACTCTCTGCCGTGGATCTGACACAGGAGGACCCGGTGGAGGAGCTGCTGGCTGGGTTTTTCAGCTATACCGCTTATTATTTCCAGCATCCCACGGTTTTCCGGTTTTTTTATTTCTGCCAGTTTGTCCAGCCGGAGGGCGATGTCCGCTATCTGAAACTGCAAGCGCGGATGGGTGAGATCTGGCAGCAGTCATTTGCCCGGCTGGTTCAGTCAGGCCAAGTCCTGCCTGCGGAGATCGATTTTTTGGCCAGGACGATCATCTATGCTCTGCAGGGCATGATCACCTTGAGTTTTTCTGCCAATGGACTCATGACCCAGGAAACCGTCCAGTCCGAGTTGGAGCGGCTGGTTCGATATCTCATCCGGAATGAGCAGCAAATACCTGAAGGAGGTCGCTAACATGGATCGGATCATGGAAACGAATTTTCTACCACTGTACCGCGTGGCCTGGTATCTGGCAATCGCCATGCTCATCATCATCCCGCTGCAGATTGTGGCCTATGTGGTTGCACCACCACCAGACACGGTGCTCGGACTTTTTGAACGCTACCAGGCCAATCCCTTTCTCGGACTCCTAAGTCTGGACTTTCTCTATCTGTTCAACAACCTGATTATCGTGGTGATCTATCTGGCGCTTTTTGTCATGCTCTACCGCGAAAAACCGGTGACCGTCCTGCTGGCCATGATTTTCGGCCTGATTGGCATCGCCTGCTACTATCCATCCAATCCAGCTTTTGAGATGCTGACGTTGAGCAGCCACTATTTCGAAGCTCAACCTGAGCAGCAAAGCCTCTATCTGGCTGCTGGTGAAGCCCTGATGGCAGGTTACACCGGCACGACTTTCGATGTCTATTATGTCCTGAGCACGATCTGCCTGCTGCTGTTCAGCTTTGCCCTGGTCAAAAGCCCCCAGTTCAAGAAAGCTACTGGCTACTGGGGCCTGTCCTCGGGATTTTTCATGCTCATTCCATCCTCGGCCGGAACTGTGGGTATGGTCTTTTCCCTGCTCTCACTGATCCCATGGATTGTCTTTGTCGTCTTGCTGGCAATCCGCTTCCGTCAGCTCACCCAGTCCGTGATGTTATACTCGATCGACTCGAGCCGGATACGGCCATAACAGTAGTCGCCTTCAGGCAATTGCCAATGGGCCTCGCCTGTGGATGCGAGCCGGATGCCACCATAATCCTGGTAGTCACTGACCGGTGTCGACCAGGGGGCGCTCTGGTAATCCTGCCCCGAGACCGTCAGATAGCGGTCGTTTGAGATGAAATTGACCAGCTCGTGCTGGTCGTTGAACACCAGCTCGGCGCTGATTGTGATGCCCTGGTGCGTGAAAATAGCCCGCACCCGGTCTTCGTCAACCGGTTCCCAAGTGATCCGGGGATCAATCAGGGTGGCCGGAGCGATCAGGCACATGTCATTCAGGACTGTGACGGTTTCAGCTTTGTTCATCAATTCACCGCGGGCATCGGCGACGGTCACCAGACCCGCGAGCCGGATCTGCATCGTCGCGGCAGCATCCTTGTAGACATGGAGGCCTATGACCGGCAGCCCGGACATGCTCAGGGACATGAAATAGAAACGCCGGGAGGTATCCACGACAGTGTATTGCTCGGCACGGGAGGGGACGAAGCCTTTGTCCGGGGCAGTCTTGAACTCACCTGAGCAGACCATGCGAAAGCTTCTGACCTTGGGTTTGCCGACGACCCCGACCGTGCGCAGATATGCCTGGACTTGCTCCGGCAGGTGTAGAAGATCTGCTTCGGTCAGAAGCTCGTCCGGATCGGTTTCGGGGCTGAGCATGGCAAGCGCCGACGCAACTTCCTGCCGAAAGGACCATCGCAAGTGCTGGGACCGCTGGTACAAGACGATGATTGCGATGATAAGAACGAGGAGAATGATCCAAGGGGTGAATTTTGCCATGATGATACCCATGCTTTCCGTCTGATGACAATCATTTCAAAAGCGCTTAGAAGGGTCTTTGCCCCGAAAGCCAGCCCAGCTTTTCCCAATGTGCCCGGTCCAACGGATTCCAGTCGTTTTTCTTCTGCATGTCGCGCATCAGTGCGAAAAAGAAACTGCGGAAGACTGGATTTGGCAAACGCCGGGGTGACCGGGCCGCCCGGACAATCCGGGTCGCGAGGGTTTGCACCTGCTTGGCAATTTTATCCTGGTTTCTGGCAGTGATATCGTCCCATTTCATTGCTGCAACAGGAAATTTGAACATAAACACGTTTTGGACACCCCAGAAAACCAAGCTGTTCTTCATCGTTTTTGTCGCATGGCCCAGACCGGCTCCGGCTGATGTCGTAACTGTCAGGCCGATTTTCTGGAACATCGCTGGATGTGGACGATGGCTCATCCACAGGAAGCAGAGATGATCAATCAGGGCTTTCATCGCACCCGACACATCCAGGCCATAGACCGGCGAGGCCAGGATGATCAAATCCGCCGCAACCATTGCTTCCACGATCGGACGGGTGTGCGAAACATGAGGGCAAGTTTCCTCGCCGTTGCAGATACAGGAAAAACAGCCGCTGCAGAAATATGGCAGATCCCCGGGCAGGCTGAATTCGGTCACTTCAGCAGGTTCCAGTAGCTGGATCTGCTGGAGGATTTCCTGGGTACAATGCCAGGTGCTGCCATGGCGCAGATTGCCATGGAAAACAACTATGTTCATCAGATGCTCCTTTCCCAGTCAGTCAGGATGCCTGGTCAGATGTTGCTCTCAGCAGCCGGACCAGGAAATAGGCAGCAAAGACCGCCAGGACAAGAAAGGTTGCTGCCTTGGTCACCAAAACGGGTGGTGGCAGCACGATACCGGCCTGGGCCTGGAAGAGTGTCTGGACGGGCAGCATGATACCGATGATGGTGCAAAGCATCAGCAGCTGGGCCAGGATGATATAGCCAAGTGTGGAACGACGTTTCAGCAGCCAGGCAGTCAGCAGGGCGGCCGGACCAATGATCCCCATGTCGAGGACATAGGTGATTTCCGTCGTGTAGTTTTCGATCAAGGCCAGGGAGCGACCAGCCGCATGGGCCGCCAGGATATCCGGCAGCCAGGCACCGATCAGGGCCAGCCCGGAAAGAACCAGGAAAGTGAAGAAGCCCCGGTATGGCAGCCGGCTGCGCCCGCCTGATGTGATGCTGGCTGATAGCGGACGGCTGGCCATCTGGCTGGTCAGCCAGATGAAAGCAAACAAGCTGGCAGAAAAAAGGGCGATGTAGGCCAGGTGCAGCCGGTTGAAGGTCACGCCGAAAGCCAGACTGGCCGAATAGTACAAGGTGACAGCAAGGACGGCATCCAACAGCAGATGCCGGCGCAGCGACAGGCGGCGGACTGCCAGTCCCAGGGCGACAGCCAGCAACGGACAGACAAGGAACAGGACTACGAGGTCTGTGCCGCGGAAAATCGGCGCTTTGAAAGCAGAATCCCAGGCATACAACCCGTTCCCGGCTAATTCCACAGAATCGCCGTAAGGGTTCAGGACTGTGATGGACGAACCGCGGCTCGGATCGAACAAGCCGCTGGCAGCGACGAATCCGGTGAGGAAGAGAACCAGACTGATGAGAACAAGCATGGGTTTTGTCACGTTCATGTCAACCTCAATGCAGGCGATGTCAGGGGCTCGTCGTGAGCGCGTCTTCGATTGCTTTTAAAATGACTTTGCTGCTGTAGGTCGCACCGGCGATCACATCGACAGCCAGGGATTGCTGCTCCACCACCTCCTGGAGGATGGCTTCGGCCGGCTTGCCCTGGCCATTGTTATGTTCGAGAAGATCAATCTTCTGGATGCCGCTATCCGCGAGGGTGACCCGGACCCGCGCCGAAACCGGAACGGTCCGGAATTCACCGTCGTAAACGCCGGCGCTGAGTTGCGAAACATCTACATCGGTGATTGTAATTGCGGCCAGGGTGGCCAAATCCCGTTCCAGGCTGGATTTCACCTTCAAAACACCGATAGCGATCAACAGGATCAGGAGGACAAGAAAAGCCAGGAGAAGCCTACGTTTACGAACTTTCACACCATCACCTCAAATCAAAAAGAAAACCACCGGAGACAGGTAAATGTAAAAGTATAAGCACATTTATGTAACAAATGACGCTTATTTAGATCGTTGCTATTATTGCACGAGGGTGAAAAACCGTCAATCAATCAGCGCCACGCCCCCGGTGCGGGAAAAATCAATCATGCAACAAAAAAACCGCCAGCGCTTACAGCGTCAGCGGTTTTCAGTTGGCTGCCGGACTAGGATTCGAACCCAGACAGACTGAGTCAGAGTCAGTAGTGCTACCCTTACACCATCCGGCAACGGATACTCCAGCTCGTGTCGAGCCACTCAGCAGAGAAAAATATACCACAGACCCCGGGGGGATGCAAGCCTTTGGACATCGGATTTGACGCTTTTTACCGGGAAGGCTACAGTGGAATCAGACATGGATCGGTGGGGGGTGAAAGACCATGAAAAAACCAGACCGAAATTCAGCCATGCGATTGCACGGATTGACGTGTCAGCGGATGCCTGGGGCCCTGCTTATTGTGTGTGCGCTCGTCCTGGTAGGATTTCTGGCCTTTGCGGGTTGCGCCAGTCCGGTTCTGGCACAGTCAGCCTTGCAGCCGACGCAGACCGAGCTTTCTGATGTAGCATCCCAGCCCTTTTCCAGCTGGTCTGAGCCTGGCCCCCTGTCTGCAGCCGGCTGGCCATCTGTGGACCAGATCAAGGCCAAGGCTTTTGTTGTGATCGACCGGACATCCAGTACGGTCTTGCTAGGTCTGAATGAGTCGTCCATCCAGTATCCGGCCAGCACGACAAAAATCATGACCGCGCTGATCGCCCTGGACAATCTACCACTGAACCAGCAGCTGACGGTCAGCGCGACGGCGCTGGACTTGCCCTCCGATGCAGCCCGGGCTGGACTGGTCGAGGGTGAAGTCATCAGCGTGCGCGATACGTTGGCAGCCTTGATGCTGCGTTCCGGTAACGAAGCAGCGAACATGATCGCTGAGGCTGTCAGTGGCAGTCAGCAGTTGTTTGCAGCCAGGATGAACCATCAGGCCCGACTTCTGGGTTTGCAGCAGACTCATTTCGAAAACGCCCATGGACTGCATGACCGGGAGCACCAGACCACGGCGCTGGAGATCGCACAGCTTGCAGCCATCGCCATGGAACATCCGGCTTTCCGCAACCTGGTCAGCACTCCAGTTTATGCCTTGCCGGCGACCAACAAGCACCCCTACAACGGCTGGAATATCCTGACCAACACGAATCTGCGGCTGCTTCTGGAGGAAACAGCAAACTACCAGTCAGATTTGCTGCAGAGCATCACGGGGATCAAGACGGGCACGACAGCCGCAGCCGGACAATGCCTGGTCTCGTCGGCGATCACGGTGGAAGGCCAGGAGCTGATCGCTGTGCTCCTGGGCGTCCAGGGCAACGATCCGGAAGGTAACCTCGTCGTCTACAGCCGTGCCCTGCTGGAGGCTGGCGCACAAAAAGCCAGCCTGCTCGGTCTGGCGCCGGCTGTTCCGGCCCAAGGTCAGCCCGCCAGCCCGTACGAGGAACAACGTATCAATCCCGCTGTAACCAGCCAGAACATCAGCCCGGAGAAAACTCCCGTCGCGGCAGCGGATAGCAACCAGCAGCCAGCGGCGACTTTGCTCACTCTGGCCGATTGGCCCTACTGGCAGCTGGCAGCCATTGCTGGAGCTGGAGTGGTCTTGATTCTGGTCAGCTGGCTGTTTGGTTATCTTGCCGGCCGGCGTTCCTGGCGCAGGAGGCCGTAGGAGATCCAGCACGAGTCTTTCAGGACAAGGTGAAACGCTGGGGGAAGGCTTCCTGGCGGGCGGTCGACCAAGTCTTGTCGATGTAGGCTGTTGTGTAAAGCTGCTCGAGGTCATGATACAACTGAATCGCCCGGCTGGTCAGGAGATAATCTGCTCCAGACCGGCGGAGGAGCCCGAGCAAGACAGCAAGGGCCATCTCCACCCCGTACAGCTTTTCCAGCGGTTGGCCGATAACTGTGGCAAAGCGCTGGTTGTCGATCAAGAGCCCGTAGGCACTCCAGAACAGGAAATAGGCGGCCCGTTGCCTGAGGCTGAAGGTGAGCTTCAGGGCTGTTGGCGACAGGCCTGTTCCCAGCCGCCCGATATAGCCATCCAGTGAAAACGTGTTGATCGCAAAACTTCGTTGCAGCAGGCTGGTGGCTGAGAGGCCAAATCCCAGGAAGGCATCGCGTGTCACGGAGGAATATTTGCCTGTTCCCGGTTGGGCAAACGTCCAGACCGAGGTTCGGACGAGCCCCAGCTCCTGGCAATAGTTGGCCAATTCAGCCAGCAGTTGACGCTTGGTCTTATTGTCCAGGGGCTGGTAACGATTGTCAGCATAGGTGAAGTCGATGAAGGGATAGGTCGACACCTGGGTGGCGCCCCTTTCGAAAGCCAGCGCGATGTCACGGCGCAGGCTGTCCGGTGTCTGTCCGGGAATAGCGAAGATCAGGTCGACATCGATCACGGGAAATCCGGCTTCGCGCACCCAGCCCAGCCGCTCGGTAAAACGGTCTTCGCTGCGTCCGATCCGTGCCAGAGCTTGTGGATCAAACGACTGCAGGCCGAGGCTGACCATGGTGATCCCAGCTGATCTCAGCTGCTGCAGATTTTCCGGGGTGATGTCCTGAGGATGCAGCTCGATGCCGATTCCGTCCGTGATTTCGAAATACTGCTGCAAACGACTGATGATTACGGGCAGGTCACCCAGCATCAGTGCTGGCGTGCCGCCACCAAAATAGAGACTGGTGACAGGGTGCCTTTCACCCCTGGTTTTCAGGCCAGGCGAAACCAGCTGCCTGGTCACAGCCTGTCCGGTGCGGTCGATTTCCTGCAGCAACGCGGGTAGATAAGCCGCGGCCTTTTCCGGTGTGTAGAGCTCGCGGCAATACGGACAAAAGCTGCACAGGGTGCGGCAAAACGGGATATGGACATAGAGGCCAAACCGGTCCAGACCAGTCACGTCGGGCTGCCAGTCAGGTGGACAGGCCTCGAAGGTGAACGGTTTTGCAGATCGGGTCAAGAGCAGGCGCAGCAGGCTCGAGGTCAGCATGACGACACCTTTTTCAGGAGACGCCCGTAGGTTTTGAACAGATCCAGCAGGACCCAGGGCCGGCCCGCAAAGACCAGGCTGTATTCAGCTGCGAACAAAAAGCCGCATTGCTGGCACAGGCCTGGGATATCGCGGCAGCGGCCACACGTCCAGATCTGACCGCTTTCTGCCACCAGACAGTGGCGGCTGGGGACAGGCGCCCCGTTCCGGGCGATGTGCGGCAGGGCGTGCTTGAGATTGAGAACCGGATAGCCCTGGTCGATCAGGGTGGCGATCCGGCGGCTGGCAGCCAGTTTTTCAGCTCTGCTCAGAGCCAGGGATTCAGTTCCCGGATAGGGGGTATGGAAATTGTAGGAGACTGCCTGGATCGCGGGCAGACATCTGGCCAGTTTGGCCACGGTCTCGATATCGGCCAGATTGATCGTGTTGATTGCCATGTAGAGAACGACTGGGACGTTCCTGTCCTGGCGGATGGTCTCCAGGACCTGGTCATAAGTTTCGCCCCGGATGGCATTGTGATGCTCGCGGTTGCCATCAAGGCTGACCAGATAAAGATCGATGCCTGGAGCAGACAGCGGCCATGTACCGTTGGTCACAGCATTGACCAGCCAATAGCCCATCTGCCGGGCAAGCTGTACCACATCCGGAAAAGTGTGTTCACCGTCAGTCCACAACAGGGGTTCGCCACCATAAAGGAACAGGATCCGGCAGCCACGGTCAAAGAGGGCCTGCAAGTCCGCCTGGATTTGCTCAAAAGGATAGTCCTGGCACACGAGGTTGCTGACGGCACAGTGGCGGCAGTGGAGGTTGCAGCGGTTGGTCAGGATCACCGAGCCGATCAGAGGCCGGTTGCGCTGCCAGAGAAATGCCAGAAGGCCGCGTCCAGCCAGCCTGAGGAAAATCTGCGGACTGATCATGGCCTGCGGCTCTTGTCCAGCACAGACAGCATCGCCTGATACTGTTCGGCGCTGATCTCGCCACGGGCAAAGCGCTCACGCAGGATCTGCACGGCCCGGTCGTGCGCCTGGCCAGTCCGGAGTGAAGGCAGATGCTGGCGCAACATGCGATAGGCAATGAGACAGACCACGGCCCAGAACAGAAGATAAAACAGCATCGAGACCAGGCCGAGCCACCAGGTGCCACCCGATTGCAGCAGGAGTCTGACCGAATCGTAAAAGGGGTGCAGAAAAATCCCTCCCCTCGGGATGTGTTAGACCACGTCGCGGATGATGTCGAGGATGACAGGCGGTGGTGAAAAATGAGCGCGCCCGGACTCGATGGTCAGGGCTGCCTGGACCATGGCCGTGGCAGCTGCGAGACGCACTGGATCATTGGCCAGGAGATCGACCATGATTTCGCCGGCAGTAACCGTGTCTCCCAGGCGCTTGCGCAGGACCAGGCCCACAGCTGGATCGATCGCATCGCCTTTGCGTTCACGGCCGCCACCGAGGGCGATCAGGGCCCGGCCGAGCTCGGCAGACTCCATATGGGTCAGTACGCCTGTTGCCTCAGCCCGGACCTGCTGGTGCAACCTGGCCTGGGGCAGGAGGTCGAGATGGTCCACCACGTCGGGATGACCGTTCTGGGCTTGGATGACCTCAGCCAGCTTGCGCGCAGCGGCTCCATTTTGCAGCGCGGCCTGCAGCAGGGAGCGAGCCTCTTCGTCTGACTTGGCTTTGCCAGCCAGCCGCAGCATCTCACTGCCAAGTGTCAGCGCGACCTCGAGCAGGTCGCCTGTCACACGCCCCTGAAGGACATCGACGGCTTCCTGGACCTCGAGGCTGTTGCCGATCAGATTGCCCAGCGGCTGGTCCATGCTGGAGATGATCGCCACCACCTGGCGCCCGACCTGGTGACCAATCGCCACCATCTGGCGGGCCAGGGCCCGGGCGGACTCCAGGTCAGGCATGAAGGCACCGTTGCCGCATTTGACATCGAGCACGATGGCGTCAGCACCGGCGGCGATTTTCTTGCTCATGATCGAAGCGGCGATCAGAGGGATCGATTCGATCGTGCCGGTGACATCCCGGAGGGCATAGAGTTTCTTGTCAGCCGGTGTCAGGTCATCGGTCTGGGCCAGGATCACGGCCCCGATGGCCTGAGCCTGGGCGATGGCTTCATCTGTGGACAGTCCGGTCACGAACCCGGGGATCGATTCCAGTTTGTCAATCGTACCACCGGTGAAGCCCAGGCCACGGCCGGACATCTTGACCACCGGAACGCCACAGGCGGCAACCAGCGGCAGGACGACGAGGGTTGTGGTATCCGCGATGCCGCCCGTGCTGTGCTTGTCGACTTTGATGCCGGGAATGCCGGACAAGTCGAGCTGGCGGCCGGAACGGGCCATCGCCAGGGTCAGATCGCTGGTTTCACGGTCATCGAGCCCTTTGAGGAACATCGCCATCAGCATGGCCGAGACTTGGTAGTCCGGCCAACTGCCATCACTGGCTCCAGCTACAAACAAGTCAATCTCGTTTGATGTCAGGGCATTGCCATTGCGTTTCTTGATAATCAGATCGACGTTGCTCATCTTGCTCCACCCGCCTTGCTTGATACGTTCGATTATATCATTGCCTTTGACCTGAGAGAAAATCAGGGGGATAATGATGAAACTCATTGCCATCGCATTCTGGAGCCATTTGCATGTACGACCGCCCAACGATCCTCCACCTGAGCCGCACCATTATCCGGCTGTCTCTGCCGGTTCTGGTCGAGCAGTTTTTCATCGTCCTGATGGGGGCTGTCAGCACCATGCTGGTCGGAAACCTCGGGCGCGAGGCCGTTTCGGCTGTTGGCAACATCGATACGATCAACAATGTGATGATCTCGGTTTTTTCTTCGGTTGCGATTGGCGGGACGGTCCTCGTCGCCCAGTTCACAGGGCGTGAAGACCGTGCGTCCGCCAGCCGGGCAGCCAGCCAGGCCGTGCTGGCCAGCATTGTGCTGTCGCTGGTGCTGACTGCGCTGGTTGCAGGCTACCAGCAGGGACTGGTCGACCTCTTGTTCGGCCGGACCGAAGTTCTGGTGCGGCAGCATTCGCTCGCATACCTTGGCATTGTCGTCTGGTCCTACCCGCCGCTGGCCCTGGCAACAACTGCTTTTGGCGTCCTGCGCGGCAATGGCAACATGAAAGCGCCCATGATGATTTCGATTGTCATGAATCTGGCCAATATTCTCTTGAGTTCAGTCCTGATCTATGGCTATCGCCTCGACCTGGGTTTCATCCGCTGGGCAACTCCAGCCTATGGCGTGACGGGCGCGGCACTGGGCCTGACACTGGCCCGCGTGCTGGGGTTTGTCCTGGCCATTGTCATGCTCAGAAAAAGCGACCTCGCCTTTCCCTGGTCACCGCGCCATTTTCTGGCCGTGGACCGGAAGAAAATGGGCACAATCCTGTTCCTCGGTGTCCCGGCAGGCTTTGAACAGCTGATGTTCAATGGCGGCAAACTGATCGTCCAACTCTTCATTGTCCGGCTGGGAACGGTAGCCCTGGCGGCCAATGCCATCTGCAACTCGATCGCGGCTTTTGCAACCATGCCAACCGTGGCCATGAGCCTGGCCTTGACCACGATCGTTGGCCAGGCCATGGGCCGCCGGGACAAGGAAGGCGCCCGGACCTTGCTGACGTTTGCCATCCCATTTTGCTCCGCGATCCTGGTCGGGATGTCCATGCTGTTTTTGCCTGTGATTGGGCCGGTGATCGGCCTCTACACCCAGGATGCAGCGACCCGGCAGACTGCTCTGCCGATCATGATCCTGTATCTGTTTGCTCAGCCGCTGCTCTGGCCACCCTCTTTTGCCCTGGCTGCCGGTTTCCGCGGCGCAGGCGATGTGCGCTACCAGCTGGTTGTGACCATGGTCAGCATGTGGGTGCTGCGCATCGGCCTCGGTTACCTGCTGACTGCTGTTTTTTCAATTGGTGTGATCGGGGTCTGGATCGCCATGATCAGCGACTGGGCGTTGCGCTCCCTGCTGTTCACTCTGCGTCTGCGGAGCGGGAGGTGGCTGAACCGGGATCTGGTCGCTTGAAAATCCGCGCGAGAAACATCACGCTTGTTCGATCGCAGGCCCATCAGCTCCGGATAGATGACTCAGGTGGATTCGCGGATGACCAGTTCAACTGGCAGGATCGTCCGGGTTGGGGTGGGGACACCGTTCATTTTGCGTTCCAGGATCTCCAGCATCTGGATCGCCATGGCTTCAACCGGTTGATGGACGGTCGTCAAGGCTGGCTGGAGCAGGCTGGCGATCTGGACATCGTCAAAGCCAGCGACCCGGATGTCGTCCGGAACGCGTTTGCCCCGGGCTGCCAGTTGCCGGACCACCTGGGCGGCGATGACATCACTGGAGGCAAAAATGCCATCCACCTGGGGATTTGCATCCAGGGCTTTGGCGATCGAGGATTCATATTGCTGGCTGTTGAAGGAAGCTTCCTCTGTCTCATAGACTGCAAAATGGCGGCCGGAGGCTTCACAGACCTCGAGGAAACCACTGCCGCGCTGGTTGGAGTATTGCCGGACCGTACTGCTGCCTGAAATGTAGAGCAGATTGCGGCAGCCCCGGGCAATCAGATGACGGGCGATCAGTCGACCGCCTTCAAAATTGTCGGCGCTGACCATCGGGATATCGGGCGACAGTTCCCGGTCAAAGGACAGCAAGGGCAAGTTGGCGTTGAGGAAGGGTTTGATTTCTGTCGTCCGGCTGGCCAGGATGATACCGTCAACTTTGTTACGCTTGAGCATGTCGAGGTAGGCCAGTTCTTTTTCTTCGTCATGGCGGGAATTCGCTAACAGGATCTTGTAGCCGCGCCGGGCGGCTTCGAATTCAAGGGCGTTGACCAGCAGACCGAAAAAGGGATGGACGATCGAAGGAACAATCACGCCAATGATGCGGGAACGCTGGAAAATCAGCGACCGGGCCAATTCATTGGGCTGGTAGTCGAGCGATTTCATGGCCGACATCACTTTGGTTCTGGTTTCATTGCTGATATATCCGCGGTTATTCAGGACCCGTGAGACAGTTGTCACCGTAACGCCAGCCAATTTTGCCACATCTTTCAGAGTTGTCATGTCTGTCTCCTTCTGTTCCCGAAGTCCAATATAGTTTACAATAATCGCATCAAACTGAGAAGCAGGGTAACCGATATGGCAACGATTCGATCGATCGCAGAAGCTGCCAATGTGTCACGGGGTACTGTCGACAAGGTTCTCAACGACCGGCCGGGTGTCAGCACGGCCGTACGCGAGCGTGTGCGCCGGATTGCCGAGGAGATGGGCTACAAACCCAACCTGGCCGGCAAAGCCCTGGCTTTCCAGAAAAAAGACATCCGGATCGGCATCCTGGTCCCCAGTGCTGCGGATCCACTGTTCCTCGAAGTATTTGATGGAATCCGGCGTGGCATTGCGGAATATGCCAATTTCGGCATCCAGTTTGAAGTCATCGAAATGACCCAGAATACAGCGCAGCATCAGCTTGTTTGCATCCGGTCTCTGCAGGAGAAGAAAATTTCCGGGCTGGTGATCAGCCCTTTCGATGATGAACTGGTGCGAAAAGTCCTGCTGGAGTTTCGTGACTTGGGGATCCCTGTCGTCACATTCAATACTGATGTTTCCGGGATCGGACGCCTGTGCTATGTCGGCCAGGACTCGCGCCGCAGCGGCCGGGTCGCAGCTGACCTGATGCGCAAGATCCTGCCACCAGGCAGTTCCATCGTTTGCATCACAGGTCCGGCCGTTTTCAAATCTCTCTCGGATCGTCTCGCTGGCTTCCGCTCCCTGATCAAGGCCGAATGTCCCGATCTTACTATCGCTGCTGTTCTGCACAACGAAAACAATTCCGAAAGTGCCTACCAGGTGACCCGGGATTATCTGCGCAGTGGTAAAACTGCCGATGCCTTCTACATGACCAGTTCCGGTATCGACGGCATGGTCCGGGCAATCCGCCAGTTCGGCAAGCCTGGCACCCGGATTGTCTGCTTCGACTTGATCCCAACGACTCGCCAACTGATGCTTGAGGGCCTGATTGATTTCTCCATTCTCCAGGAACCTGAGAAACAAGGCTATGAACCGATCAAGATCCTGGTCGACTTGCTGTTCTACAACCGCAAGGTCACAGAGAAATACCAGTTCACCCGGATTGACATCAGGACCCGGGAAAACATCGACTGAGTGCAGACTGTGGACAAGAGCAGTTACGCCATTCGTCTGCGTGGATTTTTCATCCGCCACCTGTATCTTCTGGCAGTGTTGTCGATCTTGCTGCTTTCACTGCTGGCGCTGCTGGCGATGAATGTTTTGCGCCAGCGGTTGCTGGACCAGGCTGAGATTCTGGCCTCCAGGCGTGAGGCCCGGTACCATTTTGTCCTGGTCGCAGAGCAGACCGATTCTCCGTTCTGGCAGGAGGTCTATGCCGGTGCCCGGGCCGCGGCGTCAGAAGTGGATGCTGTTGTGGAGCTTGCCGGTCCCCAGAGCTTTTCGACCGACCAGACTGCAGAGCAGATCCTGATTGCTTCCGCAGCGCGCCTGGACGGGATTGCTACCTGTGTGGTCGATACAAATCTGACTGAGCAGGCCATCGACCAGGCTGTCACGGCAGGAATACCGGTGGTCACACTCGAATATGATGCTGCCGAAAGCCTGCGCCAGTGCTTTGTCGGGGTCAACAGCTATGACTTGGGCCAGACTTTTGGCCGTCTCGTGACCGACAGGAATCCCATCGGGGAGATCGTCATCCTGGTCAGCGATGATCCACAGCGAGCCAGCCTGTCAGAGAACCAGATCGTAGCCGGTCTGCAGGATTATCTGGCCCGCTATCCCAGCCTGACCCTGAACAGCCTGGAAATCAACCGCGACAGCGCATTTTCGGCCGAACAGGCGATTCGCGACCTGCTGGTCAAGGACCAGCAGACTGTCCGTGCCATCATCAGCCTCAATGTCGGTGACACCCTGCGAGTGGTTGAGGCACTGGTCGACGACGGTCGTACCAACACAGTCAGTGTCCTGGGCTACCAGGAAAATTCAGATGTGCTCGAATACATCCAGAGCGGCCTGATCCAGGCGGTGATTGCCAGTGACCCCTACCAGATTGGCTATGACAGCATCCAGGCGCTGGCTGAGATCAAGACCAACAACCGCACCAGCGACTACATTCCATCAGATCTTGTGACCATCGATGCGGGCAACGTGGATGCCTATCTCCAGACAGTCCTGGCAGCGGCCGGGGCACAAGCTTCGACGGGCATCCAGCCCGAGTCCGCCGGCGAGCGGCCAGGCGGCCAGGAGCGTGGCCAATGATCGCGGCGCGTCCAGGAAAATGGGCCGGCCGGCTCTTTCATATTTTGACACCCAATTCATTGTTCAAACGACTGCTGATTCCGTACTTGTTAACGGGTATCCTGGTCGGGGCATCGACCGTCTACAATATCCTGTCGATCAATATCATCGTCGACCGGCTCAATGCCACGTACGAAAGCAATGCTGCCATTTTCGACCTGGTCGAGTCCCTGGGCGAGGTCCAGATCTATACGGAAAGCTACCTGTCCACCAAAAGCTCCACCGCCCTGGAAAACTATTACCGGGCCTCAGACAATCTCAATGAAAAGGCAGCCTTGCTGAATGACGAGATTATTGATGCCGAGCCCCTGCTATTGGAGCGCAACATCCGGCGCATGATCGAAAGCTACAACCTGGAAACCCAGAGTGCCATCCAGGCCAAGCGCGGACGTGACATTGCAGCCTACACGGACCATTACAACACGAGCATGCAGATCTACGAATACATCATCCTGTATGCCGACCAGCTGAACAAAAACCGGTTTGAAAGCAACTATTCCCAATACCGGGTCATGGGTCAGCTGCTGGACCAGATCCAGCTCCTGGACATCCTGATCCTGGCCCTGATCCTCGGGATCAATTTTGTCATAGTTCTCCTGACTGCGCTGCGCATCACCCGGCCAGTGGCCGAACTGGCCCAGCGGGCAGGCCTGGTGGCCGAGGGTAACCTGGATGTCGCACCGATCGACGTCGATTCCCATGATGAGGTCCACACACTGGCCAAGGCCTTCGACACCATGATCGTCAGTCTGAAAGCCTATGTCACCCAGATCAAGGACAACCTGATCCGCGAGACTCGCCAGAAGGAACATGAGCTGGTGATGGAGAACCTGCTCCAGGTGGCTCAGCTCAAGAATCTCCAGGCCCAGATCAACCCGCATTTTCTGTTCAATGCCCTGAATACAGGGGCCCAGATGGCCATGCTGGAGGGAGCGGACCGGACTTCGGAGTTTGTCGAGCATGTGGCTGATTTTTATCGCTACAACATCAAGCTGTTTGACCGCGATGTCACCTTGCGCGAGGAAATCCAGATGGCCAAGGATTATATCTACATCCAGAAAGTCCGGTTCGGTGACCGGATTTCTTACAACGAATCGATCGATCTGGATTGCCTTTCCATCCGCATGCCGGGACTGGTCCTGCAGCCCCTGGTGGAAAATGCGCTCAATCATGGGCTCAAGGATGTGGAACAGGGTGGCCGGGTCGACCTGGTTGCCCAGTGGAAAGGTGATCGTGTTGAAGTGCTGGTCCATGACAATGGACGGGGCATGGATCCTGAAAAGATCAGGCAAACCCTGGATGCCAAGTCGCTGGCAACGGCATCGCCCGGCCAGCTGGCATCAGAAACAGCCGAAAACCAGCCAGGCAATGGGGCTGGCATCGCTTTGTCCAATGTGGTGGCGCGATTGCGCCTGTTTTTCCACTGCGAAGATGTCATTGACATCATCAGCGGACCCGGTATCGAAGGGACCACTGTCAGGTTGTCCCTGCCTGTCCTTGCTGATGCCAGCCTCCCGGCTACCGAGCCGGCAGAGGCTACTGGGGAGAACTAGATCATGTATAAGATTTTATTATCTGACGATGAGCAGATCGTGCTCGATTCACTGTCGTTCATCATCCAGCAGAACTATGGCGAGGACTGCCAGGTCACTGTAGCCCACACCGGTCGTGAAGCGATCACACAGGCGGAACTGATCCACCCGGATCTGGCGATCATGGATATCAACATGCCGGGGATCAATGGCATCGAAGCCATCAAGACCATTCGCGAGACCTCGCCAGGCACCCAATTCATCCTGCTGACAGCGCTGGACAAATTCGACTATGCCAAACAGGCTGTCAGTCTCGGTGTGCTCGAATATCTGATGAAGCCCTTCAACAAAAAGCGGATTGTGGAAGCGGTAGGCTCCGCCCTGGCCCTGGTTGATGCGCGGCGCCAAAAAAGGCTGTCTGAGCTGGCGATGCGGGAAAAACTGGAAAATGTCCGATCCATCCTCGAGACCGGCTTTTTCTACTCTGTCATTTTTGCTGATGAACAGGAAGAAGAGATCCGGCGCTATCTGGAACTGCTGGATTTGCCATCCCCCAATGGTTTGTTTTTGACCCTTGAATTTGGCGAACGACAGCCGGATGGACTGGTCCCGAACCGGATCGGCCAGCATATGCGCCTGAACCGGGACTTCCATTCCCTGCGCGAAACCATCAAACTGGCTGCACCGTGCCTGGTCGGACCGCTGCTTCTGAACCGGATCGTGGTTTTCCTGCCAGCCGAGGCGGATTTGCCGGGCAGCCGGGACCTGGTGGAGCAGATTTTCCAGCGGGTTGCCCGGGACAGTGGGGTCGAATTGCGCATGGGAATCAGCAGCCTGGTGGAATCCACAGCCCAGTTCCATGCGGCCTACCGCGAATCCCTTCTTGCGCTGCAGCAGGCGCCATCAGGTGAACATCGCTTCTTTCCGGATCTCCTGCCCTTGCTCAACACCGGCAGCAAAGGCTACCTCGGCTGGCTGGAGACCAGCTTTTTGCAGGCGATTCGCCAGGGTGATCCTGAGCTGGCCAGCCAGTATTTGAACCAGGTGTTCTCTTCGCTGGAAACTTCCGATCCGTCCGATTTGCCTGCGCTGCGGAGCAAAGCCCTGGAATGGCTGATCCTGGCAGCACGCCAGAATGACTCTGGCAGGGACGGCCCCGGCAACCGGGTTGATCTGGATGCGGTGCTCCAGGCATCGGACGTCCTGGAATTGCGCCAGGTCACGCAGGATAAAATCCGCGACTTGGCGATCCAGATGTCCGGCGCGCGCGGCCGGCCAGTCAGTGATATCATCGCTGCTGCGAAAAAAATGATCGATGAAAATTTTGCTGGCAATATCTCCCTGGAATCGGTCGCTGAAAGCATCGCTCTGAGTCCACATTATTTCAGCCGCCTGTTCTCCAGCCAAGTTGGCAAGACCTTCATCGATTACCTGACAGACCTGCGCATGGCCCAAGCGTGCCAGTTGTTGCGTGAAGGCCGCCTCTCGATCAAGGAAGTCAGTTCAGCCGTCGGCTACACCGATCCAAACTACTTCAGCCGGATTTTCAAGAAAATCGTCGGCCAGACACCGTCCGAGTACCGAGTCTGACCCTTCAGACCTGGAATCTTCAAGACCAGGGGAGAATTATGAGACACAGATTTGTCCGTCGCACGTTTGCCATCAGCCTGACCATTTTCCTGGCCGCAGGCCTTGTAGCCTGCCAGCCGCAGGACCAGACCGGAGAAACGGTGGCAGCAGGCACAGCCGCCCAACCGTTGATCGGATTTGCCATGGATACCCTGGTCATCGAGCGCTGGGAAAGCGACCGCAACATTTTTGTGGCAACGGTGAATGAGCAAGGTGGTGAAGTGATCGTCCAGAACGCCAATGGCAGCAGCGAAGAGCAGGAAAACCAGATCCGCTACCTGATCAAAAAGGCGGTCGATGTCCTGGTCGTTGTGGCCATCGACGAAAAGGCACTTGGCGACGAAATCCAGTTGGCCAGAGAACGGGGTATCCATGTGATTGCCTATGACCGGATGATCCACCAGACAGATCTTGATTTCTATATTTCATTTGACAGTGCAGCCGTTGGTGAGCTGATGGCCCGGGCTCTGGTCCGGCAGAACCCGGAGGGACGATATATCCTGATGAATGGTTCCGCAGAAGACTGGAACACAGCTCTGATCCGCAAAGGAATCGACACGGTGTTTGGCGAAGATGAAGACCATGTGATCGTCCGTGAACTGTCTGCCACCAATTGGAGTGCAGATGACGCGTATGCCAAGTTTCGACAGCTCCTCGATTCGGACACAGACTTCAACGGGATCATCTGCGGCAATGATGCCCTTGCGGGTGCTGCTGTGCGCGCCCTGGCCCTGTATCGCAAGAGTGGTGACATCGCCGTGACGGGCCAGGATGCTGACCTCGATGCCTGCCAGCGCATCGTAGAAGGGACCCAGTTGATGACTGTCTACAAGCCGATCGGGACCCTGGCCAAGGCCGCGGCTGAAGCTGCCATGGACCTCGCACGGGGAGATTCGCCTGAGGCCAACGACACCATTGACGTCAATGGCACCAAAATCCCCTACGCCCGCCTGACACCTGTGGCGGTCAACCGGTCCAATATCGACGCAGTCATCATCGCCAGTGGCTTTCATAGCCAGAAAGATGTCTACCGTAATATCCCACAAGATCTATGGCCCCGGCAGGGCTGATCTTCAGTTCTGTCATGATTGTTTTTGATCGTGTTCGTGACTTGTTTGTTTTGCATTAGACTGTCTTTGATTTTATTATAAAAGCATAGCAAAGCTTTGCCTCCCTGTTCCGACAAAATCCACTTTTGGCAGCACCGCTGCACCGGCACAAGTCAGCCGGGTCGAATCTGTGGACAGCCCTGCCGAAGGGCTGGGCCAACCTTGAGGAGGTACGTTCATGTCATCTGCCGCCAAAACCCAGGACTCGGGTTTCCGGACGAAAATCCAGCATTTTGGCCGCTTTCTGAGCGGTATGGTCATGCCGAACATTGGCGCTTTCCTGGCCTGGGGCCTGATCACCACATTCTTCATTCCGACTGGCTGGACACCCAGCGAACGTTTTGCGGCTCTGGTCGGACCGATGATTATCAACCTGCTACCCCTGCTGATTGGCTATACCGGAGGCAAAACGGTCCACGGTGTCCGGGGTGGTGTCGTCGGTGCCATCGCCACGATGGGTGTGATCGTGGGCACCTCCATCCCGATGTTCCTCGGGGCCATGATCGTCGGTCCACTTGGCGGCTGGATCATCAAGAAATTCGATGATTTGACCGAGGGCAAGATCAAAGCAGGCTTTGAAATGCTCGTCGCCAACTTCTCGGCCGGTATCATCGGAGGTCTGCTGGCCATGTTCAGCATGGTCGCCATCGGACCAGTGGTCGAAGTCATCTCCAGTGCCCTGGGCAAAGGGGTCAACGCCTTAGTCGCGACCGGCCTGCTCCCGCTGGTCTCCTTGCTGGTCGAACCAGCCAAGATCCTCTTCCTCAACAACGCCATCAATCATGGCGTGCTTGGACCGCTTGGCCTTGAGCAAGCTGCCACTGCCGGCAAGTCAATCATGTTCATGATCGAGACCAATCCTGGCCCTGGCCTGGGCATCCTGGCTGCCTATTGGGCGTTCGCCAAAGGCAACATCAAAATGTCCGCGCCCGGTGCCATCATCATCCATTTCCTTGGTGGCATTCATGAAATCTATTTCCCCTATGTCCTGATGAAACCGATCCTGATCCTGGCGGCCATTGCCGGTGGTGCTTCAGGTGTCCTGACCAACTCGATCCTCGGTGCCGGCCTGGTTGCCACGCCTTCTCCGGGCTCCATCTTTGCCCTGCTGGCCATGACACCCCGTGGTGTGGGCAATTTCCTGGCCACGCTGGCCGGTGTCGCCGTTGCTGCCGTCGTTTCGTTCCTGGTTGCATCGATCTTCCTCAAGACTGACAAAACCCTGGTCGATGACAGCGCCCTTGCTGCCGCCACCCAGAAAACAGCTGATTTCAAAGGCGCCGCCCTGAACAAGGCTACAACAGCCCAGGCAGCCACGATTGCCAAAGGATCCGTCACCGAAATCATCTTTGCCTGTGATGCCGGCATGGGATCGTCCGCCATGGGTGCAACCACTTTGAAAAAAGCCCTCGATAAAGCAGGGCTCAACATCAAGGTTGTCCACAAGGCGGTCAACGAAATTCCAGCGGATGCCAAAGTTGTTGTCACCCACGAAGGATTGACGGAACGGGCCAAAGCTCAGGCGCCCAACGCCATGCACTATTCGATCAAGAACTTCCTCAATCCGGCTGAATACGAGCAGCTCGTCAACAGCCTGAAATAAGCATCGTCACCACACGCCTTGGCCCGGGCGTCCGGTCAGACCTACTGCCTCTTCCAGGCTCCATCGGAAGAGCGGGTCTGGCTGGACGGACCGGGCGCCTCACTTTATAAGCCCGATTCAATTGATGCAAAGGAAACATTTGGATTTGTGGATAAATTGACCGAACGACAAGCTCATATTTTGCAGGTCATTGCCCGGTCAGACGGCTACATCACGTTTCATGACCTGGCCAGGCAACTTTCGATCAGTTCTCGAACTGTGATCAGGGAACTGTCTGAATGTGAAGCCAGGCTGAAAAAACTGGGTATCGGCCTTGAGCGCAAAGCCGGGCAGGGGATCCGGCTTCTGGGAGGACTTGAAGCTCAAAATCTCCTGGATGATATCCTGGCAGAGGATGCTGTCACCATCGAATTCTCAACTCCAGACCGTCTTATGTTTCTGCGCCAGCGTTTGCTGCGAGAAAATGAACCGGTCAAATTGTACACCCTCAGCCGCCAGCTGAAAGTGGCCGAGAGCACCATCAGCGGAGATTTGGGCCGGCTCGATGCCTGGTACAATCGTTTTGGCCTCGAACTGGTGCGAAAGCCCGGCCTGGGCATCTACTTGGAAGGACCAGAGGAAGCCAGGCGGCATGCCATCCTCGATTTGCTGCATGAAGTCTGGAATGAAAATAGCCTGATCGAGGTCATGCTCCACCAAGGTGAGACTGCGGCCGGAAAGAGGCTGCGTATCTTGCTCCAGTTCAATGATACGGACTTGGACAACCTGCGCAGCCTGATCCAGATCGTGGAGGTCTGGGAAAAGCAAAACCAGCTGGTCCACCGTGAACGTAGTTTCCTGGGGCTGGTCCTGCAACTGGTCCTGTTGACCTGGCGCAAGGATCAGCCAGTCGCATTTGAGACCCAGTCCGCACGCGATGCCTTGGGCGCGATGGCCCTGGCGAATAACTTGCTCGAGGAAATTGCCCTCACCCTGGGACTGCCCTGGCTCAAGCGTGAAGTCCAGTCTGTTGCCCGGGCCTTGCCCACGCTCTATCCGGAGCTTTCGGCTGGACAGACAGAAGCCGTGCAACGGCCTCAGATCGACAGCATGGAACTCGCCCGGCAAATGATCTCCCTGATCCAGCAGGAAACAGGCTATGCCATCCATGATGAAACCATTCTGGTGGATGCTCTGGCCACTCACCTGCAGCTGGCCATCACGCGCCTGCTGTTTCGCCAGACGATCCATAATCCCCTGGAAAAAGAGATCCGCGACCATTATCCGCAATGGTTCGACTTGGCCAGGAAATGTGCCCTGCTGATCGAGCGCAGTCTGGACCGTCCCGTGCCAGATGCTGAAACCGCTTACCTGACCTTGTACCTGGGTGCAGCGATGGAGAAAGCTGCGGCCCGTTCGGAGCGCCGGTACCACATTGCCGTCCTGTGCCCGATCGGCATGAGCTCATCGGTCCTGCTGGCCAGCCGGGTTGAAGCCATCTTCCCCCAGGTCAAGGTCGATGCCATCATCTCGTTCAAGCAAGCCCCGGAAATCATCCTCCAACAACGCTTTGACCTGATCTTGTCCACCGCCGATATTGCTTTGCCAGGCATTACCGTTCTGACGGTACGGCCTTTCTTCCCGGAGACAGACCAGGAAAAGCTGCGCTCCTGTCTCAAGACATTGCTGCCCAGGAAGGTGGCAGGCCCTGCGCGGGAGTCGCAAGACCTTCTGAGCCAATTGCAGCAAGTGAACGAGCTGGTCTCCGGATTGACCAGTTTGCTCAGCCACTTTTTCTGCCTGACAGCAACCTGCACTCAGCTAGCGGACGTGATTTTCAAAGCTGCAGACCAGATCCTGCCGGATGATCCCCAGCGTCTGGCCGACGCACTCTCCCAGCGCGAGACGTTCGGCCATGTGGTCATTGCCGAACAAAAAATGGCCCTGCTGCATGCCCGGACAGATGCGGTCAGGGACTTGCATTTCGGACTGATCCGGCTGACTCGATCCATTTCGATCGACGACCAGGCGGTGACAACCATCCTGGTCATGGCAGCCCCATTGGAAATCGCACCGGTCAAACTGGACATCATGCGCCTCCTGAGCCGCTCCATCGTCGATGATGACACCTTTGTCCGTTCGCTGCGCGAGGACAACGCAGCAACCCTCTACCATCAGCTCGAGCAATTGCTGAAAAACCATTTCCCGATCTCACCCATCGTATCCGGAGAGCTGGATTGACGAGCCCCCGGACAGCTGCTGCCACTGGCCGCAGCACACCCTGCCAAGGAGAATGCCCCATGACTGAAGCAAACACCAATCCCCAGATCCTGACCCGGGACGCGATCCGCCTCGGCCTGCCCGCCACTGACAAATACACCGCCATCCGCCAGACGGGTGAACTCCTCGTCCAGCGTGGCTGTGTGACTCCCGAGTACATTGACAGCATGATCGTCAGGGAAGAAGAGGTGTCGATTTACATGGGGGCTGGCCTGGCTTTGCCACATTGCACCAATGAGGGTCGCGCCTTCATCCGCAAATCAGGCATCGTTGTCTTCCAATATCCGGAGGGGATCGATTTCAATGGCGAAAAAGCCTATATCCTGATTGGAATTGCCGGCGCAGGTGAAGATCACCTGGCCATTTTGCAGAATGTGGCAGTCACTTTCATGGACTGCGACGAAGCGACGTTACAGAAACTCTATACGACCGACGATGTTGATTTCGTCTACA
>DIGA01000120.1:43912-75331 GCA_002419365.1 Mageeibacillus sp. UBA5734
GATGCCTGCTGATGCCAGGCTGATGAGCCAGTCAGTATGAATGATCCATCCGGCCGCCCCAAATTTGACGGCAGCCCTATTGAAAGGACAACACCCATGCAAACCACGGCAGTTCGACTCCATGGCGCAAACGACTTGCGCCTCGACCGTTTTGATTTACCCGAAATCACTTCTGATGAAATCCTGGTGAAAATCATTTCCGACAGCATCTGCATGTCCTCCTACAAGGCCGCTTCCCTCGGTTCGCGCCACAAACGTGTCCCGGATGACATCGCCGAGCATCCGGTGATCATCGGCCATGAATTTGCCGGTGAAGTGGTTGCGGTCGGATCCAAGTGGCAAGACCAGTATCCAGTCGGTATGCGCTATGCCATCCAGCCAGCTTTGAATTACCAGGGTTCAATGGATTCCCCCGGTTATTCTTTCCGGTATTGCGGGGGTGCTGCGACGTACTGCATCCTGCCGCATCAGGTCATGGAGCTGGGCTGTCTGCTGCCTTACGAAGGTGATGCCTTTTTTCTGGCTTCGCTGGCTGAGCCGATGAGCTGCATCATCGGGGCATACCACGCCAGTTTCCACACTCAGGCGGGGAGCTATGTCCATCAGATGGGCATCAAACCTGGCGGTCGACTGGCCATCCTGGCTGGAGCCGGGCCCATGGGCCTGGGCGCAGTTGATTTTGCCCTGCATGGCAATATTCAGCCGCGCCAGCTGGTCGTGACGGACATCAATAACGAACGCCTGGCTCGCGCCGCCAGCCTGTTCACTCCGGAAATCGCTGCCCGGGCAGGTGTCGAATTGAACTTCGTCAATACTGCTGAGCTGTCTGATCCCGTGCAAGGACTGCTCGACCTGACCGCAGGTGAAGGCTTTGATGATGTCCTGGTCTTTGCCCCTGTCGCTGCTGTCTGCGAACTGGCCGATAAGATTCTCGGCCATGATGGCTGCCTGAACTTTTTTGCCGGACCGACCGACACTTCATTCACGGCCGGACTCAATTATTACAATGTCCATTACAATGCAACCCATGTCATTGGCACGACGGGTGGCAATACGGATGATATGAAAGAATCCCTGGAATTGTCGGCTGCGGGACGGATCAATCCGGCAGTCATGGTCACCCATGTCGGCGGCCTCGACAGCGCCGCTGATGCAACCCTCAACCTGCCGAAAATCCCGGGCGGTAAAAAACTGGTCTATACGGGCATTTCGTTGCCACTGACTGCGATCGATGATTTTGCCCGCCTGGGCCAGACTGATCCCCTGTTCGCCGGCTTGGCCCAGATCTGTGCCCGCCATGGCGGCTTGTGGAATGCCCAGGCAGAGCGATATTTGCTCCAGCACGCATCCTCAATCGACACCCTGGCCTGATGTTTGCATTTATTCACTGGCGCAAGATTCTGGAATTGCCGTAAGCAGGGACAATTGTTACCATGGAGAGACTTGCAAGTTGAAAGCAGGTTATTCCATGGATTTTCTCGCCATCTTCCAGAATCTTTCGCAGTGGCAAATCATCGCAGGTCTACTGGTTGCTGTCATCATCGGCATTGGCAAGACTGGTATCGGCGGTGTCGTGCTGCTGGCCATTCCGATTCTGGCCAGTGCCTTTGGTGCGATTGAATCGACCGGCCTGATGCTCACCATGTTTCTGATCGGCGATGTGTTTGCAGTCAAAGCCTATGCCAGGCATGGCAAATGGGAGGAAATCAGGAAACTCCTGCCGCCAGCCCTTGCAGGCCTGGCCCTGGGCAGCCTGGTCGGCCGTTTCATCAATGACCAGCAGTTCAAATATCTGATTGCCAGCATCGTTCTGGTCTGCCTGGTCGCGATGGTCTGGCAGGAAGTGAAGGGCGACCAGCTCAAAGTGCCGCAAGCACGCTGGTTTGCCATCCTGATCGGGGTGCTGTCTGGCTTTGCCACCATGATCGGTAATGCGGCCGGACCGATTTTTGCCATCTACCTGCTGGCGATCCGTCTGAACAAGCAAAACTACCTGGGTACGACAGCCTGGTTTTTCCTGATCATCAATCTGCTCAAGCTGCCCTTGCAAGTTTTTGTCTGGCACAACATCACCTGGACAACTGCCATCCTCGCCATCGCTGCCTTGCCGGCGATTTTCATCGGTACACGGATCGGGATCTGGGTCATCCGCAAATTGCCGGAGAAGGCTTTCCGCTATCTGGTCATTGCCATGACGGCAGTGGTAGCGGCCCGGATGTTTTTCTAGAGGCCGGTCCACAAAAAATCCTGGATGAATGCCAAACCTTGAGACAGACAAAAAAGAGTTGCCTCTGAACGATCGTTCGAGACAACTCTTTTTGTTTGAACCAGAGCTAAGACCTGTGAACCGGTGCGGCTGGAAAAACTCAGCCAGCGAAGAAAGTCTTGAGCTTTTCGGCCGCTTCCACTTCATCTGCCCCTTCGACCTGGACGGTCAGAGCGGTTCCGTGCGACGCACCCAGCGACATGATGCCGAGAATGCTCTTCGGATTGACATGGTTGTCGTCCTTGATCAAGGTGATGTCGCTTTTGATGGTCATACAGACCTTGACGAGCTCGGTAGCGGGACGGGCGTGCAGGCCTTCTTTGAAAGGAACAGTGACTTGGATGGTTTGCATGGTATTAATCTCCTCAATGAATCATAAAAGGAAAGAATATCTTCCTAATTATACCAGATCTCTTGATTCAGTCGACGCTTTTCTTCAGTGCACCGATCATGAATGCGGTGACGACCGTACCAACGGCGATCGAGACGAGGTACATCGGGATGTTGGTAACGGCGAAGAAGACGAAGATGCCGCCGTGGGGGACGCTCAAAGTTGCATTGAAAAGCATGGAGAGGGCGCCGGTAATGGCTGAGCCAACCATGATCGAAGGGATGACACGCAGCGGGTCAGCTGCGGCAAAGGGAATCGCACCTTCGGTGATGAAGGAAGCACCCAAAACCCAGGCTGCTTTACCGGATTCTTTTTCGAATTCGGTGAATTTCTTTTTGAACAGGATGGTAGCCAAAGCCAGGCCAAGCGGCGGGGTCATGCCGGCAGCCATGACAGCAGCCATGACAGCGGAACCTTGTCCTGCAGCCAGTGTGCCTGTCGCAAAGGCGTAAGCAGCTTTGTTGACCGGTCCGCCCATGTCAAAGGCCATCATCAGACCGACAACCAGACCCAGGATAATGGCATTGGCGCCAGAAAGGCCAGTGAGGAAGTTGGTCATGCCCGCATTCAGGGCTGCAACCGGTACACCCAGGACATAGAACATCAACAGGCCGACAATCAGGGAGCCAAGGACAGGGATGATCAGAACGGGCATGATACCCTGGAGGGATTTGGGCAGCTTGATGTATTTTTTGATGCCAAGGACAACATAACCAGCCAGGAAGCCAGCGACGAGACCGCCAAGGAAACCAGCATTAAGCTGGACGGCGACGGAACCGCCGATCATGCCGACGGCCAGACCGGGACGGTCAGCGATCGAATAGGCGATGTAACCGGCCAGGATGGGAACGAGGAAGGAGAATGCTCCGGCACCGCCGATTTTCATCAGGTAGTCGGACAAGGTGTTGCGCAGTTCTGTACCACCGACCAGCCAGCTCAGGGCAATGATGATACCACCGGCCACAACGAACGGGATCATGAACGAAACGCCGTTCATCAGGTGCTTGTAGACACCGGTGCGATTGGCAGCTCGCTGCTCTTTGATCGCACTGACCTGGTCAGCCAGGTTGGCAGAAGAACCATAGACCGGTGCATTCAGGGCTTTCTCGATCAGGCCATTGGCGTCCTTGAGGGCGTCGGACACGCCAACCATGAGAACTTTCTTGCCACCGAAGCGCTCCATCGGGACGGTGGTGTCGCAGGCCAGGATGATGGCATCTGCGGATTTGATTTCATCGGCGGTCAGTTCGTTTTCAACACCGACTGAACCGCGGGTCTCAACTTTGACATCATAACCTTTTTTCTTGGCTGCATCAGCGATCGCTTCTGCGGCCATGTAGGTGTGGGCGATGCCAGTTGGACAGGCTGTGACTGCTAGGATTTTCATGAACACGCCTCCTCAAAATAAATAGTTATAACAAGCCTTGCGTTGGCTTATTACCGGCTGGGACGAAGGACGACCTGGGCGGCCATCCGTTCGACATCCTGGCGGGAGAAACTTTCGGTCCCGACTTTGCTGACGGCCAGGGCTCCACAGGCCGTCGCCCAGGACAGGGCTTGCTCCAGACCAAGGTTCTGGGACAGACAATGGACAAATCCGGCCAGCATGGAATCTCCTGCTCCGACCGTGCCCCGCACGTCGACCTTGAGCGGCTCGGCAAACAGAGCCTGATCTTGGCTGACCAGGATGCTGCCATCACCACCCATGGATACGAGGACATAGACGATGCCGTACTGGGTGATCAGCTGGCGGCAAGCTGCAACAATCGCCGCTTCGGTCTCCAGCTGAGTGCCCAGGGCGCTCTCGAGTTCGTGGATGTTGGGCTTGATCAGAGTCGGGGCTGCCTTGAGACCTTCCAGCAGCAAGACGCCATCAGCATCAAGCACACTCTGGCAGGGGGACTGGACGCGGCTGATCAGTTGGCGGTAGAAATCAGTGGGCAGCCCCTTAGGCAGGCTACCGGAAAAAACGATGAACTGGCTTTGGGCGGACAATTCGTCGATCTTGGCTTCAATAGCTGCAATGGCAGAGGCATCGACAGAGAATCCCGCTTCGTTGATATCGGTCGTGCTGCGGGACGCTGTTTCGATCAGCTTGGTGTTGGTTCTTGTTGCAGCATCAATCTCGATCAAATCAGTGTCCAGGCCATCCTGTTCCAGCAAGGAACGGACGTGACCGATGTTGCTGTGGCCGATAAATCCTGTGGCTTTGGCCTGTGAACCTAAGGACTTCAGGATCCGGGCCACATTGATGCCTTTGCCGCCCATGTCTTCGCGAACGCTCTGCACTCGGTTGACTTCACCAAAAGCAAATTTTTCGACGACAACCGTGCGGTCGATGGCTGGATTGAGGGTGACTGTTGTAATCATCACAGTTCCTTTCAGGAGCGGATCAGTTCAATGTCGTTGTTACGGTATGTCTCTAGCAGAGATTCATCGATTTCGCTGTCCGTGATGATGACATCCACCATCGACAATGGAGCGATCTGGCAGAGTGCGACCCGGTTGAACTTCGAATGATCGACCAGGACATAGCGCTCGCTGGCACAGCTAAGCATGGTGCGCTTGACTTCGGCTTCATCCAGGTCTGGTGTGGTCAGGCCGCTGTCGATGGAGACACCGTTGGCTGCGACGAAGGCTTTGTTGACATTGAACCGGCGCAAAAATTCGATCGTCATATGTCCGACGGCCGCCAGGACATTGAGCCGGACCTTGCCACCCATGGCGATCAATTCAACATTGGGATTCTGGGCGATCAGGCTGGAAACCGTGGTTGAATTGGTGATGACCGTCAGGTGCAAGTTTGACTGGCCGATCAGGCGAGCCAGCTCGAGCGTGGTAGTCCCAGCATCGAGAATGATGCTGTCGTGATCCACCAGGCGCTCAAATGCCTTGCGGGCGATGGCTCGCTTCTGGGTTTCGAACAAATTCTCTTTCTGGTTGTAGCTCTCTTCGATCGTCAGGGTCGTCAGGCTGGTCAGGATCGCACCGCCATGGGTCCGTTCGAGTTTCCCTTCCGCCTCGAGGGTTGCGAGATCGCGCCGGATGGTGGCTTCGGACGCTTCCAGGGAGTCACACAGCTGCCGGACCGTGATGGTACGGCTTTGCTTGAGGGCGTCGAGGATGCGAAGATGTCGTTCTCCCTGTAACATAAGGATCAAAGCCCGATTTCGTAATCTTGGAGCACCTTGAGCACGGCAGCGGGTGAACTGGCAGCGCGCAGATTGGTGCGGAATTCTTCTTTCATCAGGCGGCGGGATAAATTAGCCAGGATTTTAAGATGGACATCACCGGCATTATCGGCCGGAACACCGATCATGAAAATGATGTCAATCGGATTGCCATCAAGGGACTGCCAGTCCATGGATTCCACAGTGGCGTACATCAGAAGCGGCTCGGTGACAGCGTTGGTCTTGCCATGAGGGATCGCCACACCGAAGCCCATGCCTGTCGAATATTCACCTTCGCGGTGCAGGACTGCATCACGATAACCAGCAACATCGGCTACTCGCCCAGCTGCAGCGGCTTTTTCTGCCAGCATCTGGATTGCTTCTGCTTTAGACTTGGCCGGCAGGTTCAGGATAATCAGGTCTTCATTGATCAGCATAGGTTCCTCCATGGGGGTGCCCTTCTCTAGTTTATTGGGGAGAGGGCGATGGTTTGTGATCGTTTGCTTGGGGTGATGAATGATTGTTTATGATCGTATTCTAGCACTCGTGATTGAAAAATCAAGTACCATTTGTCTTTGTGAATGAAAATTTGCGAATGCAACCAAGTTCTGTTTAGGTGATTTGTGCAATAAGTCAATCCTTTGACGATCAAAGTTGATTGGAAATTTTCGATTGGTGATTGCCTGCTGGACACCTGAGAGGTTAAAATGGAAGAGAGTATGTGAAGTTACGTCCATTTTGCATGTTTTTTCATTTCTCGAGCATGGATTGGCGTTTTCCAGACTCGCCCTCTGTTAAAATGAAATAGACTCGAAAGAATGGATTAAAGGAGAAGTCGATATGCAACTCAAAGGTGTCAATGCTGCCCCCGGCCTGGTGATGGGCCCGTGTCTGGTTCTCGAGGAGATTCATCATCCTGATTTCACCCACCACAGCATCGCAGATGATCTGGTTGAAGAAGAAAAAAACAAGGTTCGCATTGCCCTCGACTTGGCAGAGAAGCAGCTGACCGCCATTCGTGACCGGGCCAGCGCTGCGGGTCTCGAAGAACAGGCTGCCGTCATGGATGCCCATCTGATGATGCTGGGTGATCCGATCCTGACCGAGGGATTCCTGACGACTGTAGAGTCCGAGCATCTCCCAGCCGTCGGCGCTGTCCAGAAGGGCATTTCCGCCCAGGCAGACATCTTTGAAGCGTTAGAAGATGCTTACTTTCGCGAACGGGCCCAGGACATCCGGGACATCGGCCGACGCCTGGTCAATCTCCTATTGGGGATCGAAGAACCAGATATCAGTTCGCTGCCGGAGGCTTTGATCCTGATCGCCCGGGACATCACACCTTCGATGATGGCATCGGTCGATACGAAAAACCTGTTGGGCATTGTGGCTGAAATCGGTGGCAAGACGTCCCATACCGCGATCCTGGCCAATAATATGGGCATTCCGGCCGTTCTTGGCTGCCATGATGTGGTATCGGTCGCCAAATCCCAGCCTTCCGGCGCCCGGATCGCCGTCGATGGCAGTTCCGGTCGGGTCCACATTGGACTGACAGATGAGATGGCTGCTACGCTCAAGGCAGAGGCCGAGCGCCGGGCCGCGGTCAAGGCCTCTCTGGCTGTACTCAAAGACCAGCCCACCGTGACCAAGGATGGCGTCCATGTCCAGCTCGCCGCCAATGTCATGGGGCCGGGTGATGTCGACAAAGTCCTGGCCGTCGGTGGCGAAGGGGTCGGCCTGTACCGGACCGAGTTTTTGTTCATGGATCGTGACAAAGCCCCGGACGAAGAAGAGCAATACCTGGCCTACCGCACCATGATCGAGGGCTTGGGTGGCAAACCTGTCATCATCCGGACGATGGATATCGGCGGTGACAAGAGCGTCGATTACCTCAACATCGCCAAGGAAGAGAACCCCTTCCTCGGCTACCGGGCTCTGCGCATCTGCCTCGAGCGCGATGATCTGTTCCTGACCCAGTTGCGGGCCATTCTGCGTGCCGCCGTTCACGGCCAGGCTCTGGTCATGTTCCCGATGGTTTGTTCGCTCGACGAACTCCGCGCTGCCAAAGCCAAGGTGGAACAAGCCAAGGAACAGCTCAAGCTCCGCGGTGAAACCTTTGCGGCTGACATCAAAGTCGGCATCATGATCGAGATCCCCTCAGCGGCCGTGATCGCAGATGTCCTGATCAAAGAAGCTGACTTCTTCTCGATCGGCAGCAATGACCTGACCCAGTACACCCTGGCCGTCGACCGCATGAATGAGAAAATCAGCTATCTGTACAACAGTTTCCACCCCGCCATGCTGCGCCTGATCAAGTCGGTCATCGAGCCAGCCCGTGCGGCCGGTGGTGAAAAATTTGCCGGCATGTGTGGTGAAATGGCCGGTGACCCGCGTGCCACCCTGGTCCTGCTCGGTCTTGGCCTGCAGGAATTCTCGGTCGGACCATCTGGGCTCCTCAGGATCCGCAAGATCATCAACAGCGTTGATTTCAGCTATGCGAAATCAGTGGCTGACAAGGCCCTGACCCTGGGCACAGCGGCCGAGATCGAAGCCTACCTGGCCGAGGCCTTGCCAGAAGACCTCAAGGCCTTCCTGGTCTGATTTTTCTTAGGCTGAACCGAGCGGAGCAGAACATGAATGATTTTGACAAGTTGACAGTTTCTGCGGATGATTCGATCCTTTTGATCATCGACATCCAGGAACGGCTAGCCCCGGCTATTGCCCATCACGAATCAGTCTTGGAAAAAACCGGCATCCTGGTCCAGGCTGCGGAGGCCTTGGGAATCCCTGTTCTGGCAACAGAACAGTACCCCAAGGGTCTGGGCCCGACCATCGCGCCCATCCAAGTCCTGTTCAGCCAAATGACGAATTTCCTGGGCGTTTTCGAGAAGATCCAGTTTTCTGCGCTGACACCGGAAGTTCTGGCGGCGATCCAGGCGACTGGGCGGAATAAAGTGGTGATCGCCGGCATGGAGACTCACGTCTGTGTCTTCCAGACCGCGCGGGCGCTCCAGGCTGCTGGCTACCTGTGCTTCCTGGCCCAGGATGCAGTGGGTTCGCGGACCGATGCCAACCGGGACAATGGCCTGGAATTGATCCGGTCCTGCGGCGCTGTGGTGACTAATGTCGAGACGCTTGTGTTCGACTGGCTCAAGCAGGCCGGGACACCGGTTTTCAAGCAGTTGTCCAAGCTGATCAGGTAAGAGCACCTGGAACTGGGCGCTAAAAGGAGAATATTTTGTGGATCGATTTGAAAACGTCACGATTCTAAAGCCGGCCAATATCTATTTCGACGGCAAGGTTACCAGTCGCACCGTCTTGTTTGCGAGCGGAGAGAAGAAAACCTTGGGTCTCATGATGCCAGGCGAATATACCTTCGGGACAGCCAAGAAAGAGATCATGGAGATCCTGTCTGGAGAGCTGAACGTTCGCCTGCCTGGTTCAGACCAGTGGATTCATATCTCTGGTGGCCAAGTGTTTGAAGTTCCAGCCAATGCCAGCTTCGATCTCAAAGTCGTGGCCATCACGGATTACTGTTGTTCGTATCTTGATGCCTGAGACCTGCTAACCAGGTATCCTCTGCACGACAAAAAACCTCGCGGTCTGGATCAGATGAATCCAGCCGCGAGGTTTTCGCTTTTTCAGGTCAGATCACCCCGGAAAGCTGTTATTTGGCCAGGGCCTCTGCCATATCCTTGGCATTGCCCTGAGCCTTGTCCTTCAGAAGCGAGATCAAGCCATCCGTCGCTTTCATCGAACCATCCTGGAAAATCCACAGTGCCTCGCAGTCGGGCAGGCTCTCAACCAGTTTGCGCCCGTCCTCATAAGGCAACAGGAAAACGGCTGTGGAGAGATAATCCGCCAGGCCACTGTCCGGCGTGACAATGGTGACAGCACGCTGGTGGTTGGCCGGCATCAGGGTGTCAGGGTCGATCAGATGATGATAGACCACCCCATCGACGAGGTAATACCGCTGGTAGTCGCCACTGGTGACGATGGACGTATCATTGGTCTGGATGACATCCACGGATTGCCCTTCTGGGATCAGCATCGAGACAAAGGGGTTCTGGATCCCGATGGCCCAGGTCTCGCGGGATGGATCTGCCGGCTTGCCGATCAGGCGGACATTGCTACCGCCGGCGCTGATGATTCCAGATGCCATGCCCTGTGATTGCAGCAGACGGGCCACGATTTCTGTGGCATAGCCTTTGGCCACAGCACCGACGTCCAGCCGGACCTCGGGATCTGTCAACTCGAGGGTCGAGGCCTGGCGATCGATTTTCAGAGTGGAGGGATCGATGTGTCTGGCAGCTGCCTGCAAGTCAGCAAGATTCGGGACGGTCGCCTGACCAGACTCCGCCGCCTCGCGATGATCGTGCCAGATGCGAAGCACTGAACCGAGTGACGGACTGACTTTTCCAGGCGCCAGCCGGTCATTGTCCAGATAGAATTCAATCAACTCCAAGATCTTTGCATCGACTTGGACCGGGCCTTTTCCTGCCTGGTTGTTGACCGTCATCAGATTGTGGATGCCGGGGTATTCGTGGTAGATATCAAACAACTGGTGGAGCTTTTGAAATTCTGATTCTGCCAGATCTGCCCAGCGATCAAACTCGGCCTGGCTGTTGGCGTAGCCGATCAACGTGATCACCGTGTCAAAGCTGGACGTAAAAGAACTGGAGTATTTGACCGGCGCACCTTGGTCGGATGGCGGGGCACTCTGGCCTTCTGTCTGGACGGATCCCGCTGAGGTCTCCGTGCTCTGGATTGCGGTACAGCCGGTCATCATCGTGACTGCCAGGACCAGAATGATGGCAGTCAGTCGCGTGAGCCGGGGATGGAATGTTTTGTCTCTCATCATTGATTTTTAACTCGTTTGCAATTCATCAGGGGTGCATCGGCGGATGATCCAGATGATTTTCTTTGGGTAAAGAACAAGGGGGTGCGATGTGCACCCCCTTCATTTTAGTCAGCAAAGGAAAATTTTCAAGGAATCTGGAAAAGGATTACTGGGCGTTGGTGACAGCTTTTTCCAGAGCTTCGATGTAGTGGTCAGGGCCGAAGGTGGAAGACGTCTTGAGGTCGACGAAGATATTCTTGTCACCTTCACGGGCAGCGCCTTCGATTTCAGCCATGGTCTTGCCTTCGAGGTAGGCTTCGAGGGCATCAGCCTGTTCCCACCACTCTTTGCCGATGGCGGAAGCTTTCTTCATGCCATAGGCATCACCGAGCTCGCGCTTGGTCGCGCCGAGGGCCTTGGCATCAGAGGTCAGCTCACCCTTGGCGTTAAAGGTGATGTCGTGGACAACAGAATCAATCCAGACGTCGAGGACTTTGCCGGAATCGTCGATGGCGGCGATGGCCATGCTGTTGTAGGACTGGAACTTGCCGTCTTTGTCAGCGGCAGCATTGGCGCTCTTGGCGGAGTTGATGGAAGCGCCGTATCCGAGCTTGGTGGCTGCGGTCGGGGTGGCCTTTTCAGCAGCAGCGACAGCCTTCTTCAGTGCTTCGACATAGTGGTCAGGGCCGAAGGTGGAAGAGGTCTTGAGGTCGACAAAGATGTTCTTTTCGCCTTCGCGTGCGGCGGCATCAATGTCAGCGACAGTTTTGCCAACGAAGTAAGCTTCGAGAGCATCGGCCTGCTCCCACCATTCCTTGCCGATCGGTGAGGCTTTCTTCATGCCATAGGCATCGCCGAGTTCGCGCTTGGTGGCACCGGCGGCAGTGATGTCGCTGGTGAGGGCGCCGGAGGCGTCGAAGTTGCCGCGATGGACAACAGAGTCAATCCAGACGTTCTGGATCTTGCTGTCGGCATCGATCAGGACAGCGACATAGTAGGAGTAGGATTCAGCGATACCTGCTTTGTCGGCGGTCACGCTGGCACTTTTGCTGGCGGTGACGACAGAACCGAAGCCCAGGCGCAGGCCGGAAGCGGCAGCGGCAGAGGTCTCAGCTGGGGCGGCGGTTGTTTCGGCAGCGGTGGTTGCGGCGGCTGTTGTTGCCGCTGTGGTTGCAGTCTGGCCGCAGGCGGTCAGGGCAAAAGCGAGCAGGACAACAGCAGTGATCAGGATCAATGCAGTTTTTTTCATGTGTTGATCTCCTCTTTTCATAGGTTGGTGACCAATTGGATTGCTGACGGGTCCTATTGTAACAAAATCACGAAAAAGATGAAAGCAAACGATTCCGACAAAATCGATCGGATTATAAAATGCGTATGCTCATTACCCGGAAAAGCTACGGAAACAGGCGTTTCGAATTGTCCGTCATGTCAGGCTTTCAGAAAAATTCAAAATCAGTATGTATCTGAGGATACGCAAGAAGAGGTTCGATTGGACTGGCTGGGCTCGATGTATCCAGGAAAGCGCCGTTTTAGCAAGTTCTAGCCATACCCGGCCGGCAGTTACCGTGCTAAAATCATTGAGAATTGTCTGGATCGGATGTCTTCGACAGTCAGGCAATTCCTTGATAAAGATTCTGTGGCAGGTATCTATGTCCCGTTTCATTTTTCCACATCACAAGCGTCCTGGCAAATCACGTCCAGGGGATCAACCTGGCTGGACTCAGGGACTGGCGTCCTTGCCACCTCTCAACCTGCGCCTTTTTTTCCTGGCTGTTTTTCTGGTGATCATTGCCTACATCAGCTGGCAAGCCTGGCCTTCTTTTTTTGACACGGACGAAAAGAACACGACGGTTGGCAGTGACTATCTGCCTTATCGCCTCAAGCAAGGCGACGTTCTGGTCCAGGATTTCAAATCAGTCAAAAACGGGCTCGTTGCCCTGACGTTGTCTTTTGACCTGCCGGAAAATGCTGATTTGCCGGATGAAACCCAGATCCGGATCAGTGTCCAGGCGGAAGGCGAGCAGGTTGCTGCAGAACAGGCGCTTCTGAACAGTAATACATTGAAGCTCTTTGCCCGAACCAGGATCCCATTGCAATTTGGCTCCCGGACAGCTGGTCGAGCCTACCGGGTCATCCTTTCGATCGACAAGCTGCCGGAAAGCGCCCGACTGTCGATCCACACGTCCCATGCCTCGCAATCCTCCCTGCTGGTCAATGGTCGGGAAACAGGCCTGGCCGCGGTCATGAGCCTGACCTACAGCCAGTTCAATGCCTGGGCGTTCATCCGCTCCCTGGTCCTGATGCTGCTGATCCTGGTTCTTGTCATCCTGCCCTTGCCCAGGATTCAGGCACTTCTGCAGGAGGCCATTGTGATTCCTTTGCTGGCTGCACCTTTCCTGACCCTGGCCAGCATCGAAATACTGAATACGCTCAATCAGGATGCCCTGTTGTCTGTTCCCGTTTTCTGGCTGACCTACCTGACCATTTTACTGTTCGAATTGTTGCTGGCCAGCCTTCTGGGCCGGATCCGGATGGCCATCCTGGCCAACCACCTGCTGTTCATAGCCTTGGGTGCCGCCAACCACATCAAACTCTTTTTCCGAGGTGACCCTTTTGTCGCCGGAGACTTGCGTTCCGTCACGGAAGCAGCCCATACCATCAATCATTTGAACTTCATCATCAACAGCCGGTTTCTGGCAGCAGCTCTCCTGCTGGCCATCTTTTTCCTGCTGATGGGCAAAACTCGCGATACACATGCTTCGCGAAGGACCCGCTGGATCACGTCAGCCCTGACCCTCGTTCCCCTGGTCGCCTTGCTCAACGGCCTGGTTCTCAATCCAGCGCTGATCAGCCAGTATCCCGGTATCACCCGGTTTCCCTGGAACCAGATGGTTAATTACAACCAGAATGGCGTCGTGATACCTTTTCTCCAGAGCACTCGAAACCTCAACATCAGCCAGCCAGAACAAGACTTCCAGCCCCAACCTGGATTCTACGAAATTCCAGCTGGCCAGAAGACGAGCCAGGCTTCTCCGGACAAGCCCAACATCATCGCCATCATGAGCGAATCGTTTGCCGATTTTGACAATATCCGGCCTGTCGAGACCACTGAGCCGGTGATGCCGTTTTTTGACCAGCTTCTGAATTCACCCAATGCCCGCCATGGCAAATTGCTGGTTTCCATTTTCGGTGGCGGGACATGCAATTCTGAATTCGAGTTCCTGACTGGCAGCAGCATGCTGTTCATGGCTGATGGCAGCCTGCCTTACAACAGCTACTTCATGGGACCCACCCATGCCTTGCCGGACCTTCTGGGCCAACAAGGCTACCGCAGTGTAGCCATCCATCCTTACCTGAGAACGTTCTGGGACCGCAATCTCGTCTATCCCGCCATCGGTTTCGACCAGTACATCAGTATGGAAGATTTTCCTGCAGATGGCAAAGTGCGTGATTTCATCAGTGACGAGGCAGATTTTAACCAGATTATCCGTGCGTATGAAAATAAGCAGCCTGAGGAGCGCCTGTTCATTTTTTCCGTCACGATGCAGAACCACTTCCCCTATAACAGTTCGGAAGAAATCTTGTCCGGACTTGACTACAACATCAAGCTGCCGACCCTGACGGAAGTCGAGTCCGTCGAGCTCTACTTGAGCCTGTTGCGCCAGTCTGACGATGCCTTGCGTGATCTGATCTATTATTTCTCCACCGTTGACGAACCGACCCTGATCGTCTTGTTTGGCGACCATCTGCCTGGAAACAACAATGTCTTCAAAAATTTCTACGAAGACCTTTTTGGCAAACCGTTGGCTGACCTGACCCAGCTGGAAACCCAGAAAATCTACGAGACGCCCTGGCTGATCTGGGCCAACTATGAGTTGCCGGCAGTGGCCAAGGATGTCACCAGTCCCAATTTCCTTGCGACCACGGTCCTTGACTTGGCTGGAGCTGAGAAATCCCCCTACTTTGAGCAGGTGAGCCAATTGAACCAGACTGTGAAAGCCATGAACAATAAAATGGTCATCACACGGGATGGCAGGACCTATGACAAGGAATCCCTGCCATCGAGCCTGGTTCGCCAGCTCAATCGCTATTGGGCTCTGGAATACGATAATGTTGTCCGGGACAAGGCTCAATAAGTCTGCAGACGTGCTCCGGCTGGTTGACTGCTAGCCGGCTCTTCAGGTGTCGAACAGGCTCCTGACCTCGTCCACAGTCATTTGTGACAGCAAATTCTGGCCAGGCTTGATGACTGCCTCGATCAGAGCCTGTTTTTGTTCCTGGATCGCCTGGATTTTCTCTTCCAGTGTATCTCTGGCATACAGCTTGAAAACCTGCACAATGTTTTCCTGGCCGATCCGGTAGGCACGGTCCGTAGCCTGGTCCTCAACGGCCGGATTCCACCAGGGATCGTAATGTATAACCGTATCGGCTCCGGTCAGATTCAGGCCTGTGCCGCCCGCGCGCAGTGAGATCAGGAAAAGCTGACCTTCGCCATTGTTGAAGCGATCCACTTGGGCCAGCCGTTCATCGGCGGCAACCTGCCCGTCGATCAGGAAGCTATCCAGTCCCCTGGCCAGCAAGCGGCTGCGGATGATCTGGAGCATCTGGGCAAACTGGGAGAAAATCAGGATGCGATGACCGCCATCGAGCGCATCTGCGATCAATTCATCCAGTAAAAGCAACTTGCCGCTGTCACCGGCATAATCATCGAGGAAAAGTCCGGGATGGCAACAGATCTGGCGCAAACGTGTCAAAAGCGCCAGGATGTACAGCTGGCTGCGGGCAAAACCGTTGACAGCGACCTCCTGCTCAAAGGACTGACGTGCTGTTGCAAGGTACTCCTCGTAGAGTGCACGCTGAGCCGCTGTCATTTCGGCAACGACACGGGTTTCAATTTTATCCGGGAGTTCACGCAGGACATCTTTCTTCATCCGGCGCAAGACAAACGGTGCAATTTGCCGGTGCAAGTCAGACAGGACATCACTGCCGGGGTCTTTCCAGAAGGGCACCTCATAGCGCTGTTCGAACTGGCGCCGGCTGGACAGATAACCGGGCAACAGGAAGTCGAAAATGGACCACAGCTCCGTCAGCGAGTTCTCGATCGGCGTCCCGGTGAGGGCAAACGTCCGGTCAGCCCGGATCTGTTTGACGGAGCGCGCATTGAGTGTCTCCGGATTCTTGATGTTCTGGGCTTCATCGAGAAAGCAGCTGGCAAATTCGATGTCAGCCAGCTCGGGATAATCACGGCGGACCAGGGAGTAGGACGTAATCACACAGGCTTGCCGGGCGATTGTGTCCAGAAGGGCGGCTCTTTGCTGCCGATTGCCGTCAAAGACCAGAACCCTCAGACCAGGAGCGAATTTTTCGAACTCCCGCTGCCAATTGTAGACCAGGCTGGTTGGGGCAATGACCAGTGAGGGACGGCGCTTCCTGCGGAAAACCGCTGCGATGTAAACAATTGCCTGCAAAGTCTTGCCTAGGCCCATATCATCAGCCAGGATGCCGCCCAGACCATAGGCGTCCAGTGTGCAAAGCCAGTTGAAGCCGATCTTCTGGTAGGGACGCAGTGTGACCGTGATGCCGTGAGGCAACCGGTAGTTCTGATGGCCTGGAGATTCGAGTGCCCGGGCCATCTCCAGCAAAACGGAATCCATTGTGATCGTGCCCGCACTTGCGCTGGTTTCCTGGCTGGATACCGTGACCGCAGCATGGCCCGCCAGGCTGAGCACACGATAACGGGGCAGGGCCAGACGCTCCCGGGTCGGCTTGGCACCCCAGGATTCCAGCAACGTGAAGAAGTCCAGCAGCTGCCCGCTGTGCTCATGGTTGACGGCGCGAAAATGGCCAGAATGACAGAGGCAGTATGGCTTTTGATCCCGTAATGCCTGGATGTAGACCGGCCGGTCTTCCGGCGGCATATCTGACCAATTGATCTTGATTTCCAGGTGCTTGTTTTCAGGTTGCTCGCTGACTTTGACTGCAAGGTCGGGAGCAGGTAAAATCCGGAAGAGATGGCCGGAACCATCGAGCAGGCTGACTGTTGTATCCTCGAACGCCTTCCTGCCCTCATCCAGGAAACGATAGATCGCCTCATACTCACTCAGCAGATGGAACTGGCCCTGGCGTCGGAAACCAGCCTGCTCCAGTTTGTCCAGGATTGCCTGCTCAGTCAATTTCTGGCGGACGATGATCTTTTCATGTTCACCAGACGTTTTGGAGGGCAGGACAGATGCATAAGGACTGACGTCCAGCGAACCATAGTGGAACAGAAGGTCAGCCTTCAGGCCGTCCTGGGCACTTTCCAGCCGGATGGTGGCGGCCAGAGGTTCCTTGACCAGGCGTTGCAGCAACTCGTCAGAAAAATCGATCGGGCAAATGGCCTGGAGAGCGGAATCAGGCAATCCAGCCAGTTCTGCCACTTCGTCTTCGCTCATGACCAGGGTGCCTGCACCCGGGACGGCAAAAATTGAAAGGACCGGATCCAGCAGGCGGATGGTTTCCCGGGATGGCAGGTAGAAGGTGTCATCAACCAGATAGATGTTGCGTGAGGCTGTCAGCTGCAGCAAGGCTGGTCCGGGTTGTCGGGCCAGGCTGTACAAACCATCCTGGCTGCCAGATTCTGCCACGATCAGGCGGATTGGCATGGCAGACTCACAGACCCGGATCGCGTATGTCTCAGTGCCCTTGAGGGTGGACCAGCGGTAACGGGGCTGATTGGCCGCCAGGCGCAAGAAAGCAGCCGCCCGGCCTGCGCTGAGGATCAGTGCTTTTTCTGAGCGTGAGGCAGCAGCCGAGCCAAAAGTGGCCTTGTAATCCTGCTCATAGGCATCCAGCAAGAGGTTGATAAGGGGCTCATCCGATGGATCGAACCGGTGCAAAAAGGGATCATAGGTCAGTTGTTCGTCGATTTCGAATGGTAGATCCCTGGACAAGGCATCGAGAAATTGTTCGATGTGATTAACCGCATGAAGACGACCATTGAATACCTGCAAGGTCAGGTTCGGCAGGGTGCTGGGATTGTTGCCGCAAGCCATCACGGCATGCAGTTTCAAGAGCTGCTTGCCCTGGTTTTGCAGGATCTGAGCCCGCCGGCTGGTCTGGCTGATGAATTCACGCGCCTTGATCCTGCTTTTTCTTGACTGCAACTGCACGGTCTCGCCCTTGGCAGTTCCATAATGGTCTATACAGTACAGCAAGACCGCAGCAATGTGCTTGCAATCCCCCCAATAGGATGTGAAAGCGCTGCAGGTGCAGCTCGTGTCGTGAATGGCACCATCCCGGTTGAGGATGATCCGCACCTGGTACGGTTGGGTGCCCTCCACCCGGGCCTGGATCAACCCCTTGTCCGGATCATAGTTGACCTCGCCGACCTGTCCATTGCGGTAGCAGGCCCGTCCATTCATGTACGTTGGACCGTTGGTTGTCCGTTCGCGGATGGTGCTGGTTTTGATGGTGAACATGTTGTCTCCCCAGTTGTTCAAGCAACGAGCCGTGCCAATCAGTGCCTGGACCAGTCAAAAAGGATCCAAAACCTGATTATAGCAGACATCCATTTGACAGACAATGAAAACAGCTGCCCGGACTGCGGCCTGCCCGGTCTCGCCGCTTGTCGACAAAAAATGTCGAAAATCGAAGAAAAATCGATTTTGAGTCGTCTAATTTAAATTCGTGCTTGACAGTCAGGTCAAACCTGCTAGAATGAGGAAGCATTTGTGATGAAAGTTGGATCCAGTCTGTTCGATGATGGATCTGATCAATTGGAGGTAATCAGACACATGAGTACTTTTGTGGCCAAGTCCGCAGAGATTCAGAGAAAATGGTACGTTGTCGATGCAGAAGGCCTGACCATGGGCCGTCTGGCCAGCGAAGTGGCCAGCGTTCTGCGCGGTAAACACAAACCCGAATTCACCCCGTTTCTGGACACCGGTGACTATGTCATCGTGGTCAATGCTGCCAAGATGGTCCTGACTGGCAAGAAGCTGGACCAGAAGCTGTACCGCTACCACACCCAGTATCCTGGCGGTCTCAAGGAAGTCAGCTACAGAAACCTGATGGACAAGCGCCCGGAGAAGGCTTTTGAACTGGCCGTCAAAGGCATGCTGCCGAAAAACGCACTCGGTCGCCAGATGTTCCGGAAACTCCACGTTTTCGCCGGACCCGAACATGATCATGCCGCCCAGAAGCCCGAAGTGCTCAAGTTCTCGATCTGATTGAAAGCGAGGAGACATTAAGATATGGCTACCAAAAAAGCTGCTAAAACCTATTTCTACGGCACTGGCCGCCGCAAAAATGCTGTTGCCTGCGTCCGTATCCTGCCTGGCAAAGGCCAGGTCACCATCAACGACAAGAGCCTGGATGACTATTTCGGCATGGAGACTTTGAAGCTGATCGTCAATCAGCCCATGGTCGCCACCAACAGCGTTGACAAGTATGACATCATCTGCAAAGTCATCGGCGGTGGTTTGTCCGGCCAGGCTGGCGCCATCCGCCACGGCCTGTCCCGCGCTCTGGTCAAGGCTGACGAGGAAGCCAACAAAGCCATCCTCAAGAAAGCTGGCTTCCTGACCCGCGATTCACGCATGAAAGAACGCAAGAAGTACGGCCTCAAAAAAGCCCGCAAGGCATCCCAGTTCTCCAAGCGCTGATTGCCCGACCGAGCTTTGCCTGCAATGCTCTGCCATCCGGCAGTTCTGGCCAAGTCTTTTTCACTGCAACACCAGACCGGGCAGAGGAACAAACTCCTCTGCCCGGTTTTTGCACGCCAGAGGTTGCGCTATACTAATGTCACACCAGAAATCACCAGATCATGAAAGGGACCTGACATGCGCACTGCAATCATTCATGCCCATTTGCTGACCCAGGCTGGTCCGCCGATCGACCAGGGATACCTGGTGATCGATGGCGACCAGATCGCATCGCTCGGGGCAGGGGAGCTCCCATCTGACCTGGCACAGACGATCGACCAGATTCTGGATGCCTCGGGTGCCTTTCTCCTGCCAGGCTTACTGGATGCCCACTGCCATGTCGGGTTGTTCAACGATGGTCTTGGCAAGGAGGGTGAGGATGGTAATGAGGAGACCGACCCAGTCACGCCCCATTTGCTGGCAACGGATGGTGTCTACAGTGAAGACCGCTGCTTTACGGAAGCATTGGCCGCCGGTGTGACGACTGTTTTGACCGGGCCAGGCAGCGCCAATGTCCTGTCAGGTCAATTTGCCCTGCTGCACACCAAGGGCCAGCGCGTTGAAACCATGACCATCCAGGCTAGTGCCGCACTCAAAGCCGCTCTGGGCGAGAACCCTAAAACAGTTCATGGCGGCAAGGACCGCAGTCCGTCGACCCGCATGGGAACGGCCGCCGTCCTGCGCGAAGCACTGCAAAAAGCTGCGCGTTACCGGGACAAGATCGAAAAAGCCCGGGCAGCAGAGGCCGCTGGAAAAACCGACGTGGAACAACCTGATCTGGATGTTCGACTCGAATCCTTGCTCCCTGTGCTGAGTGGGGAACGGCCCGTCAAATTCCACGCCCACCGGGCGGATGACATCCTGACGGCCATGCGGATTGCCAATGAATTCGGCCTGCGCTACACACTCGACCACTGTACGGAAGGATACCGTATTGCTGACCTCCTGGCCGAGGAATACCAGAAAGGACTGGCCTCCGACCATGGCCGTGGTTTGGCGGGCAAGGGTCGCCTGGAAGGGGTTATTGTCGGACCGATCCTGTCCGATCGCAGCAAGCCTGAACTGACCCGTTCAGACGTGGCCAATGCGGCCGTACTGGCCCGTGCTGGACTGCCAGTGGCGATCATGACCGATCACCCCGTGATTCCGATCCAGTATCTGGCTGTCAATGCGGCCATTGCCTGCAGGGCTGGCCTGCCGGAGGACCTGGCCCTTGCAGCCATCACGTCGGTTGCAGCCCGCCTATCTGGCGTCGGCCAGACCCATGGCACCCTGGAACCGGGGAAAAAGGCCGATCTGGCCCTGTTCAGCAGCCACCCCTTTGATTATCGCAGTCAGACGCTTCGTGTCTGGATCAATGGCCAGATGGTCTACCACAAGGAGGAACCATGACTTCAAACGATGCATTTGGCGACATTCCGTTTCCGGTCCGCCCTGGGCTCCATGCCCTGCATCTGGTCACGGCGTCTGCTGAGGAAACCGCCTTGCTGGGATTGCTTCTGGCGAATCTGCTCCAGCCCGGGACTGTCATCAGCCTGGACGGAGACCTGGGTGCCGGCAAAACAGTCCTGGCCCGGGGCATTGCCGATGGCCTCGGCTGCCAGACGCCGGTTGCCAGTCCTACGTTCACCTTGCTGATGGAACACCCGGCGACCGGCAGCGGTCTGCCCTTGTATCATTTTGATGTCTACCGCCTGAAAAGTGGCGATGATTTCCTGGCCCTCGGCCTGGATGACTTTTTTTATCGTGAGGGTGTCTGCATCGTCGAGTGGGGGACTTTGATCGAGGATGTCTTACCGCTCGAGACGTTGAAAATCCTGATCCGGTTGACTGCGCCCGAGACTCCTGAACAGCGCGTCATGACTTTTTTCTGGCCTGATCACCAAGCGGAACTGGCCCTGCTGGAAAGGAGCTGGCAAGATGCTCGTCCTGGCGTCTGATACAACTGGGAAAAGCCTGTCGGTCGCCCTGGTCAAGGACGGGCGCCTGGTTGGCGAGAGCCGGTTCAATCTCGGCTACAATCATGCCGTGACCCATTTGCCGCAGGTCATGGCGCTTCTGGATGCGTGCGAAACCAGCCTGGCTGAGGTGGATTTGCTGGCTGTGACCCAGGGTCCTGGTTCTTTCACAGGGACTCGAATCGGAATATCCAGCTTCAAGGCCATGTCTTATGCTGCGCACAGACCTCTGGTTGGCGTATCAACCCTGGAAACCCTGGCCTACCCCTGGCGACTGGTGGATCATGCCTTGATCTGCCCCCTGCTCGATGCCAGGAATGGCCGCGTCTATGCTACCTGCTACCGTACTTCCGGTTTGAGGTCGCTCGCAGAAGGACAGCCGCAGAGCCCCATGGTCCAGCCGGGCAATTACCAGGTGGCGGAATTCCTGTTGCAGCTGGCACAACAGGTGGAACACGAGGATCTGCTCCAGACACCTGTTCTGCTTACCGGTGATGGCGCATCAGTTGCCCTGGCCGCACACCAATCTCAGTTTTCAGGCGAGGATCTGAACCTGATCCGGCTGGATCCGGTCCATGATGCTCCCAGTGCTGCGGCTGTTGCACTGCTGGCCGAGTCGTATCACAGAGCAGGAGCAGATGGGAATCCCTTTCATCTGAATGCGACCTATCTGACTCCGTCATCTGCCGAGCGCCTGCGCAAGGAAAAGTCTCAGCCGTGAATACTCAGCAGTCGTCTGACCTGGCTAATACCCGTACGAAATCTGGCTGGCTGATCCGGCCAGTGCGAACGGATGACTTGGCCGGCCTGGTCCGGCTCGAGCAGACGTGCTTTGCCATACCATGGAGTGAACAATCCCTGCGCTCGGACCTTGAGAATCCATCTGTTGCCCACTATTGGGTGGCAGATAGCACGACTGCCGGCATCATCGGCTACATTGCCTGTTACCGGGCTGCGGATACGGCACAGATCAACAATCTGGCGGTGTTGCCGGATTTCCGCCGCCAGGGGATCGGGGAACACTTGCTGTCTGCATTGCTTGAGTGGGCTCAGGCCAGCCAGATCACAACCGTTGATCTGGAGGTCAGGTGCAGTAACGAATCCGCCATCGGCCTGTACCAGAAAATGGGCTTTGCCAAAGTCGGTGTCCGCCGTGCGTACTACAGCGATAACAACGAAGATGCCAACATTATGCTTAAAAATATTCCGTAAGATGAAATCTTATATGTTCATAATGAACAAAATTCGTGCCTCGATTCGGTCATATTGACAAAAGATCGACACAAACCCTATACTTACGCTAAGATTTACCGCAATGGCGGTTTTTTTGTCCCGGACCATCAGGAGGAGGAACTCGAATGGTTAGTAAAACGGTTCAATTCAACTGCGACGATGCCTTACAGATGAAAGCTGTCGCTGTCCTGATCCAGAAAGCATCCACATTCCGTTCTAGCGTCTACCTGGCCAAGGGTGAACGCCGTGCCAATGCGAAGAGCCTTTTAGGTGTGATGTCCTTGGGTATCGAAAATGCCATGGAAATCCGCGTCACCGCTGAAGGCAGCGACGAAGTCGAAGCCCTCGAAACCATCAGTTCCTATTTGAGCAATCCTGAATTCTGATACCCCTGAGGTATTTGCCGAACCGATGATCCAAGAACCAGAACCCATTCTGCAGCCGGTTGATGCCCGGCTGGACCTAGTACCTACGAACCCGGGTGTTTACCTGATGAAGGACGCTTCGGGTTCTATTATTTATGTCGGCAAAGCAAACAACCTGAGAAATCGCCTTCGCAGCTATTTTACGGCCAATCCCCAGGGCAATGCCAAAGTCCTGGCTATGATCTCGCATATAGCCGATTTTTCTTTTATCGTCACCAGCAGTGAACTGGAAGCCTTGTTGCTGGAAGCGACGCTGATCAAGAAACACCAGCCGCATTACAATATTCTGCTGCGTGATGACAAAGGGTACCCCTACATCCGCATCACCATGAACGAGCTCTACCCCCGGATCGTCAAAGCGTTCCGGGTCGGTGACGATAAGAGCGAAGGAGCTCGCTACTATGGTCCCTACCTCAGTGGCGACCTGTTCCGGGCCCTGTCGGTCCTGCGCACACTATTCCCGACCAAAACATGCAAGCGGGTTTTCCCACGTGACATCGGCAAAGAACGCCCCTGCCTGAACTACTACATCGGTCGATGTATTGGACCTTGCCGGGGTGATGTGCCAGCCGAAAGCTATCGTGCCGTCATGGAATCCATCTGCCAGTTTCTCGAGGGCAAATACAGCCCGGTCCTGCTGGACATGCGCCGGAAAATGGAAGCTGCGGCAGAAGCGTTGAAATTTGAGGAGGCCAGTCTGTGGCGCGACCGCATCGCGGCCCTGGAGCGTCTGATGGAAAACCAGCTGGCTGTTTCCAGCAAGGACAGCGACCGGGATGTGATCGGTATCGCTCGCAATGGCACGGAAACCTGTATCCAAAAGCTGGAAATCCGTGATGGCCGGATCGTTTCATCCGCGGCATTTTTCTTTCCGGAAGAACAAGATGACGATCCGGAGCTTCTGGCCGCTTTTTTGCTCCAGTATTATCCCAATGCAGCCCAGATTCCGGGCGAAATACTCCTGGCACAAGAACCATCCGGTCGCGAAAGCCTGGAGGAATATCTGAAAACGCTGCGCAAAGGCCGCTGCTTGCTGCATATCCCCAAGCGTGGCGATGCCCACAAACTGATTGAGCTGGCCAATGAGAATGCAGCCCAGTCCTTGCGCCGCCACACCCTGCTGGGCGGACATGGCCAGACTGCATTGCAGGAAGCGATCCGGGAACTGGCCCAGGCCACTGGAGCAGCCCAGGGTATCCACCGGATTGAAGCAATTGATATCTCCCATACCGGCAGTCAGGACATGGCTGCCAGCCTGGTCGTCTTCCAGGATGGCAAACCGTTGAACCAGCAGTATCGCCAGTTCAAGATTAAAACCTTGGAAGCACCGGATGACTATGCTGCGATGCGCGAAGTTCTGCGCCGCCGGCTGGCCCGGCTTGATGATGAGCCTTTCGGCAGCCGTCCCGACCTGATCCTGGTCGATGGCGGGATTGGCCAGGTGCATGCGGCCCAGACCGTCCTTTCGGAGTACAACCTGGCTATTCCAGTCGCAGGCATGGTCAAGGATGACCGGCATCGGACGCGAGGCCTGGCTTTGCCCGGCGGGAAAATCCTGGAGCTGCGCCAGCGACTCGAGGAGCAGGACGCCGAGAGCCTGGGTCTGTTGCGCCTGTTGACAGCCATCCAGGACGAGGCACACCGTTTCGCCCGCAAGCTGAACCAGTCCATGGCCAAAAAGCGGACGATCCGGATGTCCCTGGAACATATCCCGGGTGTCGGACCTGCCAGGCGACGGCTGCTCCTGAAGCACTTCCTGACGATCAAGGCCGTCAGCGAAGCATCGCTGGATGAATTGAAAAGCGTCAAAGGACTCGGTCCGGCTGCAGACGCTGTTTTCAAGCATTTCCACCCGGAGGCCGGCTGACATGGCGCTTTTTGTCCTGTCTGATCCGCATCTGGCCAATGGCGTGGACAAGCCCATGGCTGTATTTGGGACACATTGGAACCATCATACCGAGCGGATCCGGGAAAACTGGTTCCAGACGGTTGCGCCAGATGACACCGTGGTCTTGCCGGGCGATATTTCCTGGGCTTTGACCCTGGCAGAGGCTTTGCCAGATCTGCAGTTTCTCCACGAGTTGCCGGGGACTAAGATTTTATCCCGGGGCAACCACGATTACTGGTGGACTTCACTGGCCAAGCTGGAACAGCTCTGCCAGTCACATCAGCTGGATAGCCTGAGATTCATGCGCAACAATGCGCTCCTGATTGAAAATTCGACCATCATCTGTGGCAGCCGCGGCTGGATCCTGCCCGATGACCCGGCTTTCTGTGCCGATGATGCCAAAATCTTTGCGCGGGAGATCGGCCGCCTGCGCCTGTCACTCCAGGCGGCCGCCGCAATCGACTGCCCTGACTGTGAGCGGATCGCTTTCCTGCATTACCCGCCGTTTGCGCGCGACCGCAAGCCGACCGAGCTGACCCGGCTGTTGACTGACTTTGGTGTATCCCGCTGCTACTTCGGCCACATCCATGCGCCTGTCCCAGCCTATCAGACCCCGGATTTCCCGCTTGACGGGGTCAAATACACCCTCGCATCGGCAGACAGACTTTCCTTCAAACCCCTGAGGCTCTAGGGTTTCAGCTGTTTTAGCCGGTTGCATGGATTTGACGGCCGGTATATAATCGAAAAGCTTGCCCAAACCTGAGCTCCAATAACCGTTTTTGAGGTGGAAAATGGCCTACAGTATGACCGGCTATGGTCGTGGTGAAACAATCCAGGATGATCGCCGGCTGACCGTTGAAATCAAATCGATCAACAATCGTTTCTGTGACATCCAAGTCCGGCAGAGCCGTCTGCTCCAGCCTCTCGAGACCAGGACCCGCGAGCTCATTGGCCGCCGCCTGTCCCGGGGTAAAATCGATGTTTCGATCAATTTTGAAGACAACAGTGAATCAGCCTACGCTGTCCATTGCGACCTGGGCCTGGCCAAAGCCTATGCCAGCGCCCTGCGCCAGATCAGTGAGGCCGTCGCCAGCCCGGAATCGGTTTCGGCCAGCCAGATTGCTCGCTTCAATGATGTCCTGCGCGTCGAGTCTGCTCAGATCGATCCGGAAAGTGTCTGGAAGCTGCTGGAAACCACCCTTGGACAAGCCATCGACAATCTGATGAGCATGCGCCGCAAAGAAGGAGCCAAGCTCGTTTCCGACATCCAGGCCAAAGCCACCCGGCTGCTTGAGCTAAAGGAAAAGATTGCCAGCCGGGCGCCTATGGTCCCTGCAGAGTATCGCCAGCGCCTGGCCGAACGGGTCGAATCGCTGCTTAACGACCAAGCCAGAAAGTTTTACGACGAGCAGCGCCTGGCTGCCGAAGTTTTGCTTTTTGCCGATAAGTGTGCTATCGATGAGGAGCTGGTTCGACTGGACAGCCATCTGCACCAGTTGGCTTCCATCCTGGAAGAAGAAGGCGCGATCGGTAAAAAGCTGGATTTCCTGCTCCAGGAGATCAACCGTGAGATCAACACGATCGGATCGAAAGCCAATGATCTGGAACTGGTCCAGCAGGTGGTCGAGATGAAGAGCGAGCTGGAAAAGATCCGCGAACAGATCCAGAACATTGAGTAAGCCAGAGGAGATTGCATGGACCAGCCCGTTTTCGTCAAAATCGGATTTTCCAACCTGGTGGCCCTGAGCCGGATCATTGCCGTGGTCAATCCGGACAGTTCCCCCGTCAAGCGCCTGATCCAGGATGCCCGCGACCGATCCGTCCTGATCGATGCCACATCCGGTCGCAAGACTCGCTCCGTCCTGGTCATGGACAGTGACCATCTGGTCCTATCAGCCCTGACTGTCGAGGAGATTGAAAAAGCCATGCAGGAGGAAGCCCATGAGTGAAATGCCCAGGCAGCGCGGCCTGCTGTTTTGCCTGTCCGGTCCATCCGGGGTCGGCAAGGGGACCGTCATTGATGAGGTGCGGAGGCGACGGCCGCAAGTAGCCCACTCCATTTCCATCACAACCCGCCCGCCCCGGCCAGGTGAAATCGAAGGCGTCCACTATTATTTCCGGACACCCGAACAATTCCACCAGCTGCTGGTCGAAGGTGAAATCCTGGAACATGACAATTACTGCGGCAATTACTATGGAACACCGCGTTCCCCACTCGAAGCCATGCGCGATGAGGGACGCGACGTCCTGATGGATATCACGGTACCAGGCTCATTGGCCGTGATGGAAAATTACTCAGACGTGGTCATGATGTTCCTGATGCCACCAACTTTGACCGAACTGAGAAACCGACTGAACAAGCGCGGTACAGAAAATGATTCAGTTGTCGAGCAGCGCCTGCTCAAGGGCCGGATCGAAATCAACAAAGCCAACCTGTTCAAGTATGTGGTCATCAATGATGAACTCACAGCCACCGTCGACCGCATCCTGGCGATCATGGATGCCGAACACTGCCGCTACGAAAGACTTAAAGGCCTGGAAGCCTTTGTCCTCAGCCACTGAAACCCACGGTTCACTTATAAGGAGGAACTTAACATGCTCGTCAAACCACCGATGGAAAAATTGCTCACCAAAGCGGAAAATCGCTACACCCTGGCCATTCTCGTGGCCAAGCGCGCCCGCCAGCTGGTCGATGGAGCCCAGCCTCTGACTGACTCCGACTCCCCGAACCTGGTCACACTGGCCTGCGAAGAACTGGCTGCGGACACCGTCCGTCTGGTCCGCGGCCATGTCAATCCACATATCCCGCTGCGCCCTGAGATCGAAGCTGCCCGCCTGGCTGCCCGCAATGCAGCTCTCAATGCCAGCTCGGCTGAAGCCATCCGTGAAGAACTGGACCAGATCGCTGGCAGCACCGGCGAAGATTTTGACGAAAGCGATGCCAAGATCATCGTCGAAGAGATTGAGAAAAACATCGAAGCCCAGAACGAAGCAGAAGCAACCGAGTCAGAAGCAATGGTTGACTTGGCAGAAACGGAGGACTAAGCATCGTGCTTGTGACAGAAAAATCCATGGAGAAAATTGTCGCCCTGGCCAAGAATCGTGGATTTGTTTTCCCCGGTTCGGAAATTTATGGCGGCCTGGCGAATTCCTGGGACTACGGCCCGCTGGGCGTCCTGCTGAAAAACAACGTCAAGGCAGCCTGGTGGCAGAAATTTGTCCAGGAAAATCCCCATAACGTCGGCGTCGACTGTGCTATCCTGATGAATCCCCAGGCATGGGTCGCCTCTGGCCATGTCGGTGGTTTCTCCGATCCCCTGATTGACTGCAAGCAGTGCAAGAGTCGTCACCGTGCCGACAAGCTGATCGAGGACTACAACCATGCCAATGGCATCGACGTGGCTGTCGATGGCTGGGGCGATGATCAGCTGGTCGCCTATATCCGGGAAAAGGAAGTGGCCTGCCCGGTCTGTGGTGCAAAAAATTTCACCGATGTGCGCAAGTTCAACTTGATGTTCAAGACCTTCCAGGGCGTCACCGAGGACACCAGTACCCAGCTCTACCTGCGTCCGGAAACGGCACAGGGTATTTTTGTCAATTTCAAGAATGTCCAGCGCACCACCCGGCGTAAAATCCCATTCGGCATCTGCCAGATCGGCAAGTCCTTCCGCAATGAGATCACCCCGGGCAACTTCACGTTCCGCACGCGCGAGTTTGAGCAGATGGAGCTGGAATTCTTCTGCGAACCCGGCACCGACCTGGAATGGTTCGAATACTGGCGCACGTTCTGCTACCAGTGGCTGGTCGATTTCGGACTCAAGCCGGAGGAAATCCGCACCCGCGACCACGCCAAGGAAGAACTGGCCTTCTACTCCAAGGCCACGACCGACTTTGAGTTCCTGTTCCCCTTTGGCTGGGGTGAACTCTGGGGTGTCGCCGACCGCACCGACTACGACCTCAAGCAGCACATTGAGCATGCCCGGGAAGACCTGTCCTATTTTGATCCGGCGACCAACCAGAAATACATCCCCTATGTCATCGAGCCTTCGCTTGGTGCCGACCGGGTTGCCCTGGCCTTCCTCTGTTCCGCCTACGATGAAGAGGAAATCGCCCCCGGCGATGTCCGTACCGTCCTGCGCTTTGCCCCGGCCCTGGCTCCGGTCAAAGTTGCCATCCTGCCTTTGTCCGCCAAACTGTCCGACGCTGCCGAACCGATCTACCACAAGCTATCAAAGAAATGGTTCTGCGAATTCGACGACCGCCAGTCGATCGGCAAGCGTTACCGCCGCCAGGACGAAATTGGCACCCCGTATTGTGTAACCTTCGACTTCGATTCACTCGAAGACCAGAGCGTCACCATCCGGGAACGCGACTCCATGCAACAAGTCCGCGTCAAGATCGACGAACTCGAAGCCTGGTTCGCGGACAAGTTCAACTAAGCAACTGAAACAGAGTCCATAAAAATCTGTGTGCAGGGCTGGCAGAATCGATGAACGATTCTGCCAGTTTTTTTTTGTATTGTTGCTTTGACTTGCGATAAATTTCATCAAGCTTTGTTTTTTCTGTCAAAAAAGACAAGATGATTGGTTGTAAGCTTTGGTAAAGTGCTATACTACTAGCGCTAGCTTGCGCTAAAACTTGCCGGCGCAATGCATCAAGGCCTGCCAGCTGCAAATCCTGGCAGATGACAAGGAGGAATAGAGACCATGACCAAGTATGTCTATCAGTTCGCTGAAGGCAACGCCAAGATGAAAAACCTTCTCGGCGGCAAGGGCGCCAACCTGGCGGAAATGACCGGCCTGGGGCTGCCCGTCCCACGCGGCTTCACGATCACAACCGAAGCCTGCACCCGTTACTATGATGACGGTGAGAAAATTGCCCAGGACATCGAAGACGAGATCTTCGCAACCCTGGCCAAGACCGAAGATGAGATCGGCAAAAAGTTCGGCGATCCGAAAGACCCCTACCTGGTATCCGTCCGTTCCGGTGCCCGGGCCTCGATGCCAGGCATGATGGACACCATTCTGAACCTTGGACTCAACGATGAGGTCGTCGAAGGCCTGGCTGCCCTGACCGGAAATCCCCGTTTCGCCTATGACAGCTACCGCCGGTTCATCGCGATGTTCTCCGACGTCGTCATGGAAATCGAAAAAGCCAAGTTTGAGCATGTGCTCGACACCATCAAAGAAGAGGTCGGCGCCAAACTCGACACCGACCTCGACGCCGCGGCGATGAAAGAAGTTGTCACCCGGTTCAAGGCTCTCTATAAGGAACACAAGGGTATCGGCTTCCCGCAGGATCCGCGTGAACAGCTGATCGAGTCCGTCAAGGCGGTCTTCCGTTCCTGGAACAACGACCGCGCGATCATCTATCGCCGCATGAACGACATCCCGGGCGACTGGGGCACGGCCGTCAATGTCCAGGAAATGGTCTATGGCAACATGGGCGAGACCTCAGGCACCGGCGTTGCCTTCACCCGTAATCCGGCCACCGGTGAGAAGAAACTCTACGGTGAATTCCTGATGAATGCCCAGGGCGAGGATGTCGTCGCTGGCATCCGCACCCCACAGACGATCGACCAATTAAAGGAAGTCATGCCGGACGTCTACCAGCAGTTCGTCGACATCGCCGACAAGCTGGAAAACCATTACCGCGACATGCAGGACATGGAATTCACAATCGAGCGCGGCAAGCTGTTCATGCTCCAGACCCGTAACGGCAAGCGCACCGCCGCTGCTGCCCTCAAAGTGGCCGTCGACCTCGTCGCCGAAGGCATGATCGACAAAAAGGAAGCCCTCCTCAAAATCGATCCGAAACAGCTCGACGCCCTGCTGCACCCGACCTTCGAACCAGCCGCCCTCAAGGCAGGCAAGTCGGTCGCAAAAGGCCTGCCGGCATCCCCCGGTGCCGCCAGTGGCCAGGTCTACTTCAATGCTGATGACGCTACGGCTGCTTCCGAGCGCGGCGAAAAGGTCATCCTCGTCCGTCTCGAGACCTCGCCGGAAGACATCCAGGGCATGAATGTCTCCCAGGGCATCCTGACTGGCCGTGGCGGCATGACCTCCCACGCCGCCGTTGTCGCCCGCGGCATGGGCAAATGCTGCGTCTCCGGCTGTTCCGAACTGTCGATCCGCGAGAGCGAGAAGTATTTCCTTGTCGCCAACGGTACCCGCTTCAACGAAGGCGACTGGATCTCCCTTGATGGTTCCACCGGTATCGTTTATGCCGGCGCGATCAAGACCGAGGAAGCCAGCCTCTCCGGCGACTTTGCCACGATCATGGAATGGGCAGACGAAGTCCGCACCCTGAAGATCCGCACCAATGCCGACACCGTCAAGGATTCACAGGTTGCTGTCCAGCTGGGCGCCGAAGGCATCGGCTTGTGCCGGACCGAACACATGTTCTTCGAACCAGACCGCATTTTCGCCTTCCGCCAGATGATCGTCGCCAAGACCGAGGACGCCCGCCGTGCGGCGCTTGAGAAGATCCTGCCGATGCAGCGTGAAGATTTCGCCGGCATTTTCAAGATCATGAAAGGCAAACCGGTCACCATTCGCCTCCTCGATC
>DIGA01000120.1:75382-75859 GCA_002419365.1 Mageeibacillus sp. UBA5734
GCGAACAGCTCACCGGCATCATCAATGACCTGCATGAGCTCAACCCGATGATGGGCCACCGCGGTTGCCGCCTGGCGGTCACCTATCCGGAAATCGCCGAGATCCAGACCCGGGCGATCATCGAAGCAGCGATTGCGGTCAACAAAGAAGGCCTCAATGTCATGCCGGAAATCATGATCCCGCTCGTCTGTGACGTCAAGGAACTGAAGTTCGTCAAGAACATCATCGTCCGCACGGCTGATCTCGTGATCGCCGAGGCTGGTGTCGACCTCAAGTACCAGGTCGGTACCATGATCGAGATCCCGCGCGCCGCCCTGACTGCGGACGAAATCGCCACCGAAGCCGAATTCTTCAGCTTTGGCACCAATGACCTGACCCAGATGACCTTTGGGTACAGTCGTGATGATGCTGAACGCAACTTCCTGGTTACATATGTTGAGAATGGCATCCTACCCAAGAATCCATTCCAGGTATTGG
>DIGA01000068.1 GCA_002419365.1 Mageeibacillus sp. UBA5734
GCAATTAAAGAATACTAGGAGAAAATCATGAGCATCAAAATCGAATCCTTCGGCACAACCAAGTCCGGTACCCCCGTCGACAAGCTGATCCTGACCAATGCACGCGGCCTGAGCTGCCATCTGATCACGTATGGCGCGGCGATCCAGGCCCTGTTTGTCCCCGGCCCAGATGGCACGGTCGTCGACGTGGTCCTCGGCTATGACACAGTGGCCGGATATGAAAGCCCGGACAATCCATTCCATGGTTCGACCGTCGGCCGCAATGCCAACCGCATCGGCGGACCGTCCTTTGACCTCAACGGCAAGCATTATGAGCTTTTTGCCAACGATGGGACGAATAACTTGCACAGCCTGCCGGATACCTTCCAGGCCAAGGTCTGGGGCTATGAAATCGTCAGCGACGGCGACGAGCCGGCCGTGCGTTTTTCCCACCACAGTCCAGACGGCGAATCCGGCTACCCGGGCAATCTTGACTGCTCCGTGACCTATACACTGACCGCAGCCCAGGGCGTTGACATTGCCTACGATGCCGTGGCAGACCAGGACACGATCATCAACCTGACCAACCATTCGTATTTCAACATCACGGGCCACAACAGCGGCACAGTCCTGGCCCATGAGCTGCAGTTGATGGCGGATGCGTATACGCCGGTCAACGAAAAATTGCTGCCGGACGGCCGTCTGCAGGATGTCACCGGCACGGCGTTCGATTTCCGCATCGCCAAGCCGGTCGGCCAGGATATCCAGGCCGATGACCAGCAGCTGCGCCATGGACAGGGCTACGACCACAATTTCGTCCTCGCGGCGGATCAGCGGGTTACCGACCTGCGCACCTGCGCCGTGGTCCGCGACCCAGCCAGCGGTCGGGCCATGACGGTCCAGACGACCTCGCCCGGTGTCCAGCTCTATACCGGCAATTACCTCGACGGCATTGGCAAAGGTGGTTCCGTCTACTCCGCTCATTGCGGCCTGTGCCTGGAGACCCAGTTTTTCCCGGATTCGATCCACCAGCCCCATTTCCCCAGCCCGGTCTATCAGGCGGGTGAGCGGTTCGTCCACCGGACGGTGTACCAGTTCAGCTAAGAGATCCCGGTCCAGGACAACAAAAAACCGGCATCGTTGCATGACAGCAGGATGCCGGTTTTTCTATCCGGGTGAGGATGCTCAGACCAGGGCGATGGCCTCGGCGCCAATGGTACCTGTCAGGCTCTCAAGGTATTCAGCAGACTGGAGATGCGTGAGGGCTTCGCGGGCTTTGCGCAGCTGCGAATCGTAGTGGAACTCGCTGATGACGGAGGCGTTGATCGGATTGGCGATGAAATCCTCCAGGTTGGCGATTTTTTTAGCCATCAGGTTGATCTCGATCTGCTGTTTGTTTTTCAGGCGCTGGGCGTACCAGGTGCTGCCCAGGACATAGTCTTTCGTGAACAAGGTGCGGACAGCTTCGTCAGTCAGAGTCTGCCCTTCATAGCTTCCATAGGCCATGATGTGGAGCAGGGCGCGGATCGGCGGGATGGCTTCTTCGATGCTGTTATCCTCAAAATAGTCCAGGGCGGCCTTTTTGTGGCCATTGGCGATGTTGAGGACCCCGTCAACAAAATCTTGCCTGTTCTGCAGCTCGGGCTTGAGAATTTCCTCGCTGAAAATGGCCTGCGGCTCGTCAAAGAGCTTGCCCAGGTACTTGTAGCAGAAGACATCGGTCATGCGGTAGCCGAGACGGCTGGCCGGGACAAGGATGCCGTTGTACTCGAAGTCTTCGACCTTTTCGAGTGCGCCTTCGGCGATCAGGTGGGCCGGGTTGCGTTCGGACTCCTTGAGTCGGGCCCAGATTTCCGGGACCATGATCGAGATGTCGTGGTCGACGCGCAGATTGGCACCGATATGGCCGGCTGGGGTTGAGAAGGCGTTGTAGCCGCCGAGGATGTAGGACAAGAGGGCGCTGTTCAGGTCATAGACTGGCAGCAGCATGTTGAATGGCCCTTTGGTCAGGGCCCCTTCGGAACCTGCGCCTGTCGTCGAGGGCGACTTGCCAGTCAGGCTGCTGATGTAGTCCATGAAAAGCTCGGGCAGTTCCTGGTAGTGGATTGGATTGTAGACAGCCAGCGGCAGGATCTTCTTGCCTTTTTCCATACCGGGCGGGTTGTTGCGGCGACCGGGCAGGACGGCGTTGACCGGATGATAGACCGGCTGGTCTTTCGGGATCCGCCGGTTGAAGCGCTCGCTGATATCGGCCAGATACATCGTGACCGGCTCGGTGAAATCAGAGCGGCGTTCGAGGTAGCGCGGGTTTTTGCTCGGTTTGCCATCGACCAGGCGTGGCTCTGACGACACGACGCAATAGTCGCTGTCGCTCTTGAGGAAGGCCTCGATGTGCTTCTGGACCGGCTCGGAATAGGCGACAAAACCCATCGCGTCTTCCTTGATGGCTTCGACATCGGCCTTGGTCAGTGGCTGGTAATTAGTCGCAAACAGGTTGTCCGAGGACAGGTCCTCTTCAGCTTGCTTGTCATAGCCCTTGATCACAGCATCATCGGGCCGCTGGAAGAAGCGGTATTCACAGTTGGCCGTGAACTTGACGCTTTCGTTCGAGTAATTGGGATTGAGGTGCTTGAGCTGGCGGCTCGGCACGAGCACCGATGCCGTGATGTCGTCTTCCATGTGGATTTTTTCACAGGGCATGTAGTCGACCCGCAGCTTGAAAATGCGCCAGGAACCATCCGGAGCATAGCCCACGCGCAGATAGCCGGAGCGGATGGTACGGTTGTCGAATTTCAGCTCATGGCCAGGCTTGCCATCGATGTAGTCAACGGTGAAATGCTTGCGCCAGTCATTGCCCCAGGATTTCTGGTAGAACCGCTTGATCATGAAGACGAGCGATTTGACGTCGTTGGGAATCGACTTGAGGAACGCGTTGAACTCGTCCGTATAGGCGGTTGACGGTGTCAGCAGCTTGATGACGGAGCCCAGGGTGCGGTCCAGGGAGAGAATTGTGCGCGAGGGTTTGTCGCGGTTCGGATTTTCCTTCCAGCGGTGGCTGTAGTCGTAATTGAGGATGACTTCCACCTGGTCGAAAGCCTTGTTCAGGTCATCGACATAATAGGAACCATAGATGATTGAATTGCTGATCGATTTGGAAATCTCCGATTTGCCGCCACCGGAGACCGTGCAGGGCTTGTGGCAGAAGGTGCCCTCGGCTTCGGTGCCGACCAGTTTCCAGATCGGTGCTTCGGGGTGGCGCTCGATGTGGAACCGGTCGCCGTTGGGCAGGACATAGAAATGGTCAGGCAACAGTTTCAAAGTGCAGGTCGCACCGTTGTACTGCCATTTGATCTCGGTTTTGTACAGGTCAACCTTGATGTTTTCCGGCAGGTAGAGGATCCGCTTGTCAAGCTTGTCGATCCCATAGTGGGTCTCCTGCAGGTCCATCAGGTCGCCGTACTGCTCGATGACATCGTCGAAGAAGTAGCCCTTGACGGATCCGTCTTCCTCCGCATTGTAGTTGAAACCGAGGTTCTTGCACTGGTAGGCGATCGTGCCGCCAGCATGTTCTTCTTCGACATTGCCGTAGAGATTGGCGGCGAAGCTGATCTGGGTCTTGATTTCCTTTTTCGAATAACCGTAGTAGTTGTCGGCGATCAGGGTGACAGCTACGCCGCTGCTGTCACGGCAGGTCAGCTTGAATGGCTGGCCGTCATTGTAAAGCTCGGTGTCGTCGTGATAGCACATGCCATCCCGGCGCTGGCGTTCAGTCGCCTGGTCGAAATGGGGCAGACCGAGGTCGACTTTGCGCATTTTGGTCAGGTGCGGTGCCAGCAGGATGAAGCCGGTATGTCCGGACCAGGCGTCGACATCGAGACCGGCATCATGGCGATGGTTGCCCGGTGCGCCAAAATTGCCGAAAATCGATTCGATGAAATCGAGGTTGGAAACAAAACTGCCGGGAGCCGTGAAGAGGACTTCCATGCTGCGTTCCGGCAGGACCCCAGGGACCTTGGGCGAAACGATCGGCTTGGTCAGGAGCGAGACAAAGGTCTTGGCAGTTTGCACCTGGTTGGCCGTGAAGGGCAGACCCATCAGTTCGTCCGGCGGCTGGATGGCAGCCTGGTAGAGGCGGACGAACGTTTCCCTGGGCACTGCCTTTTTATCGGATGGAATCGCCAGTGGTCCTTCGACGACATGGAAAGAGCCAGCTGTCGTACGCCGGTCGCTTTTCGGATTGTTCAGGATGCCCTGCTTGATCCGGTAACTGTTGACATAGCCATTGCTGAACGTGTTGCCATCCGCCGGAAGTGACAGTTCACGGGCCATGCCATAATGGTCGAGTGTCAGTGATTCCTCAATGACTCGCGGCACGGTTGCGCTGCCCTGGAAATACTGGCTGAAAAAATCATTGATCCGGCGGTAAATGCCCGATGCAGCGAGATCCACTTTGCGGTTTTTTTCCTTGTAGTCCTTGATGATGTCTTCGAACAAGTCGATGTAGTAGGTATTGTCTGTGCTGTCGCTGCCTTTGGCGCGGTAGATCGGCAAACCCATCGCGGCCAGTTTGAAATTGATGTAGTTGATCCGGTCTTCGCGTGTCGTGCCGGGGTTGATATCTTTGTAATCCATGCCGATTTTCTTTTTCATAGTCAACATAAAAAC
>DIGA01000098.1 GCA_002419365.1 Mageeibacillus sp. UBA5734
CCAGCGTGGCTCATTTATTTCAGTTTCATGATAAAAACCAGGAAGCCGTAGCCAAAAGCCCATTGCGCGGCTATAATTGACTCAGATTTACCGTCGATGACCATGCCCTTTTGAGATTGCCCGGGTCAGGACTGTCACCCTAAGGACCAGACAACGCGATCCAGAAAGTGTGAATCGAAGACATGAAAAAAAACCACTTGCACCACAAATTTCCGGCAACACCTGTTGTCCGTTTCTACGATATCGGTCCCAAGATCGACTTTTTCCCATTCAACAAGACTTCCCTTGCGGATAAGATCAAGCACCACCTTCCATCAGTGGCGGTTCTTGTCATCACAGCCAGTCTGGTCTTGCATTGGACGGTCGGCAGTGGGGCTGCGATCGCACCTGCAACCGCTTCTGTCCCGGATCCTGATCTGAATCAAAGCCAGACGACCCCGTTGGAACAGTCGCGGGATGCGTGGCTTCTCGCAGGTCAAGCCCCGGATTTTTCTGGATCCGAGTCGTTGAGCCGTGGCCTCAGTGCCCAGGCACTGCTTGAAGAGAAAGTCGACACGGCCCAGATCGCTGGGTCCGATGAAACGGCTTCAGCGGCTGAGCCCGACCCAGCAGAACAGGATTCCGTGCAGGTTCAGGCTGTGACCAGACCTGCTCCGACAGCTACGCCCACCCCTGTTCCGACGCCCACCCCAACCCCCGTTCCAACTCCCACCCCGACCCCTGTTCCCACACCAACACCAGCGCCGACCCCCACACCAGTACCAGAAACCAGTTCCGGCGGATTGAGTCCGGACCAGGAAACAGCCCTTAAGGAGTTGTCCCGCTCTCTGATCGGCGTGCCCTACGTTCTGGGTGGCACGACTCCTTCCGGCTTGGATTGTTCCGGCTTTACACTTTACATTTATGATGAAATTTTCGGCATCAGCTTGCCACACAAGGCTAGTGATCAGGCGCGAACCGGTACAGCCGTCAAGTCATCGGACGTCAAGACCGGTGATATCTTGTGTTTTGACTGGGATTACAACGGATCGGTCGATCATGTCGGCCTGTACGTGGGTGGCGGACATTATGTCAATGCCTCCCGGTCCCGTGGCGAGGTCTGTGAGCTGGTAGCTAATTTCAGCTCCAACCCGATCACAACCATCCGCCGCATCATCCAATAATAACCACATTCTCTGAACGGACTGCTTTGTTGTCAGCGAAAGGAACCCTCCCATGTCTTTTCCCCAGCAGGAACCTGTGCATTACAGCACAGTCACCCCTGAACCGACTCCTCGCCGTTTCTGGTTTGCCTTGTCCCTCTCCATCTTTGGCGTCCTCCTTCTCGGAGGTGCGATCCTGGCCATCCTGACGTACCAGGCCGGCGTGCGTGAAGCCATCCGTGTCTCGGAGTCTGTTGCCTACGAAGAATTCCTGCAGAAAAAGTCAGCGCTGGATACGGATACGTTCTATCCGGGGGTATTTGTCGATGGCATTGACTTATCTGGCCGCACCCTTGCCCAGGCCAGGGAACAGTTCCAGGCCAGCCTCGCTGAAAAAGCACGGGAAGTTGCCCTGACAGTTCGCATCGACGATCAGGAAATCGTCCTGGATGCTGCTGCGATCGGATTTGCTGACAATTCAGCTGCCATTCTGGAACAGGCTTACCAGACCGGACGCACCAGCGCGCAAACGGATGAGCGTGCCCGGGTTGAGGATCTTTTCAGCCAAGTTGAGCTGTTGAAAACGCAGCCACTCCATCTCGAAACGGCTTTGACCTATGATTCCGCCCGCACGGCAGATGCGATCACGGCATTTGTCGCAACCCAGCAGGTGACTGCCGAGGCAGCTGTTGCGACTGCCTTTGAAGCCGAAACAGGGGTGTTTACAATCAGTGAACGGATCATCGGCCGCAAGACCGATCCAGTCGAGGTTGTGGCCAAGGTTCTCGAGCACTTGCATCAGGGACATTACCAGGCAGTGGTGGCAATTGACTCCGAAAAAGAGATCATCGGCCTTTCCGCTGCAGAAATAGAGGCCGAACTGGGACCGCTTGGATCTGCCACCACGTATGCCTACAAAGCCGATCCGCCGCGGGACAACAATTTGAAACTGGCCAGTGACTTCATAAACGGTACCTTGCTCCAGCCGGGCGAGACCTTTTCCTTCAATGAGGTCGTCGGCCGGAGAACCGCTGAACGAGGCTTCAAGGAGGCGGGTGTCATCCTCAATGGCGCCTTGGTCAAAGACTTGGGTGGTGGTGTTTGCCAAGTGACAACCACGGTCATGCAGGCGGCCATGATGTCTGATTACAAACTGGTGGAACGAGCCCCCCACTCCTGGCCCAGCAGCTATACAGCAGTAGGGCTGGATGCAACCATCGACTGGTTCGGACCTGATTTCAAATTCCAGAACAACACCGACTTTCCCCTCGGGATTGTCGCGTCGTACGAAAAACCGACTCTGACGGTCAAAATCTACGGCCGCAAACTGGATGATGGTCTGACGATCAGCCTGCGTTCCACCAAAGATGAAACCATTCCGGTCGACCCTCCGATATACAAGTCGAATTCCAGTCTGGCCCCAGGCCAGGTGGTCGAAATCCGGGAGGGTCGTATTGGCCAGCGCGCTACGGCCTACAAAGTCTATTCCCAAAACGGCAAAGTGGTCCGTGAAGAGATTCTTTTCAAAAGCTACTATCGGCCAATCCAGGGGATTTATGAGATGGGCCCAACCGTCAAGGTCGCCCATCCACAACCGGCAACTTCCGCCGCTGCAGGATTGAGCGACTAATCCCCCAGCCTTTCCAGTTCCTCAAATAAGGCCACATCGGCAGCCAGCACATCCATGTCCAGTGCCTGGCGAGCGCTTGCCCAGCGAATCTGGTCGTGAGCTGACAAAATCAGAGATCCTTCCAGCAGCCTGACATCAAAGCACGCCAGGATGATCCTGAAACCATCGTAATCGTGCGTCAATAACTCAGCTAACGCGCCAATTTCGGCATCCAGCCCCAGTTCTTCCCGGATCTCCCGGCGCAAGGCTTCTCTGGGACTTTCACCTGCTTCAACTTTGCCACCCGGCAACTCCCATTGACCCCGGCCATGGCTAGCCGTCGCACGCCGGGCCAGCAAAAAGCGGACGGGCCCAGATTCGCCCCATTCAGTTGAAGATGCTGGCGCATTTTGCTGGAGCAACCAGGTGTGTTCACGCTCCTTGACCAATGCTCCAACCACCAGGATTTCCCGACCGGCCAGAAAATGTGTATCCCTTGAGTACAAAGAAGTATGCTGCTTGTTTGCACCATGGTCATCGCTGCCACAGGTCCGGACAAGGCCGAGATAGCAGGCTGCAGCTGATATCTCCAGGCAAGCTTCCCGGCTCGCCTCGCCATGAAAGGCCTCCACTCCCAAAAGCCCTTTGCTCCTGGCATCTTTTAATCTTTTGACCAGCCGGCTACTGACAATTGGACGTTCACCGCACCAGTGATAAATGGCAGGATGCGCCAGCACAGGTACACCTCCGGCCCGCCTGATCTGCCAGACGGCTTCGGCCAGATTAGGCCGCGGTCTTTCGATATACCCGGGCTTGCCAAACCCCAAGACGTGTTCGAATGCTTCCTGGGTCGAACGCGTGTAACCGCGTTCCGTCAGCAAAAGCGCAGCCTGCATCCGGCCCACAACACCCTGTCCTTTGTCGACCAGATCGGCCAATGTGATGTCATAACCCAGGCGTTGCAGTTGCAAGACCATCGCTGCATTGCGTTCGTGGCGGGCCCTGCGCTGCTGTGTCAGGAATTCATTCAGCTGGTGGTGACCCCCGTTCGGGAAATAGCCCAGGACGTGCAATTCCCGGCCTTCGGAAACCGATATTTCCACGCCAGGGACAAAAACGGGGCAATATGGATCGTCAGTATTCGCACAGGACGCTTGCACCAATTCGTGCATGATGTCCAGGCTGTCGAGCAGGTCGTGGTCAGTCACGGCGAAACTGGAAAGACGGTTGGCCTTGACCCGCTCGAACAACTCGCAAGGCGTGTCGGTGCCATCAGACGCGGTTGTATGCAGATGCAAGTCGCAACCACCTGAGCGAACCAATTGATCGATTTTTTCGGCGGGGGTCAAACGGCGCAGCCAGGTGCCGCGACAGCCGGAACGAACCTCTTCATACTCCGTCCAGTCCAGCTCGACGGGCAACCATGCATCCGTCAGGTTCCCTTCCAGAGGAAGAACCAGCACCTCATGCACCAAAGGCCAGATCTGGCAGATTTCCATTGGCCCGGCCATCAGGAGATGGATATGAGCCTCATCCTGTACCTGCAGGCATGTGGGGCCGACGGCATCCAGATACAGCAGATGAACTTCGCTTCCGGACAGGGTGCGCCAGGCTTCCAGCGCTTCTTGTTGCCGCTCCGCTGCAAAAGGACTTTGCGCAGGAATCGCAGGCGGGATTTGTGTACCCCAGGCAGGTACCCGGTCCATTTGATGCTGGCTGCGCCAGATGACTGGAATGATCATGCCAGATCCCTCCACTTTCGCAAATCATAGATAACGGTATTCGATTGTTCTGGGAATTCTGCGACTCGCTCAAAATGAGCGTTGAAGAAAGCTTCGCTCACTTGAAAGTCCGGGTGGTTGCGCAAATCATCGTCAACCAGGAGGTAATCGATCTTCTGGTCTTTCAACACCGCGATGACATCAGGCCAGTCTGCTTCCGTGCTGGATAGAAGCTTTTTGACCAGAGCATCCCGGAAAGATGTGTCATGGCCGGCCGACCAGGCATAGTAGGCATGTCCATAGTAAGCTTGGCGTCCGGAGTAGAAAAAGGCATGGTAGTGATAGGGTGCTGTCAGGAAAACAGAACGGGGCGGCGTCTGATCCATGATCCAGCTGACTACAGGGGAATCAAGTGGCAGCGTCAGTTTGTTGTGGTTGATGTTGAACAGCAGCCTGGTTTCATAAAGACCTGTTCCCGTCAGGGCGATTGCCAGGCAACAGGCCAGGATTTTTGCCGCAACAGACCGTCGTGCCAGGAGCCTGGACAGCGCTCCAGCCAGCGGGATGCTGACAAACATCAGGGCGATCATCAAGTATTTATGATTGGCTGTCACATCGACTGTGAGAGAGATAGAAAATAAAAACAGGATCAAAGTGGCACTGGCAGCCATCATCAGGCGCGCCAGACGGCCGAGTTCCAGTGCAGCGATCCATCCGACCGGCAAAGCCAGGCCCGTGACCAGCAGCAAGTAGAGCAGAACTCCAGCCCACGATTTGTCTTCGGCAATAAATCCCCAGAGCCTTTGCACACTGATGGCTGAGTTCCCGCTGCCAGCTCCGGCAAAAAACCGGATCTGGATCAAGGCCGAAACCAGCGCCAGTCCA
>DIGA01000093.1 GCA_002419365.1 Mageeibacillus sp. UBA5734
CAGCTTTGACCCGCTGGTCAATCTGGCGGCAAATGGTTGCAGCCATGAATCCGGCACCAAAACCATTGCCGATATTGAGGACAGCAACCCCACTGGCACAGGAATTGACCATGGCCAGCAAAGTCGTCACGCCGCCGAAATTGGCGCCGTAGCCAATACCAGAAGGCACGGCCAGAACAGGTTTGTCGACCAGTCCACCCAGAACACTGACCAGGGCGCCTTCCATCCCAGCAACTGCAATGATGACATCGGCCTGGCGGATATCATCGATGACTGCCAGGAGTCGGTGCAGGCCAGCAACGCCTACATCCGAGAATCGCCTGACATGGCAGCCCAGGGCTTCTGCGGTCAATGCTGCTTCCTCAGCCACGGGCTGGTCCGCGGTGCCTGCCGATACAACAGCGACATCGCCAAACGGAGTGGCTGATGTCCGGCGGACGGTGATCACCCGGGCCCGCGCAGAGTATGCCGCATCGGGGGCAACGGCCTGGATGGCTTCAAAGTGCTCCAGATCAGCTCGTGTCGCCAGAAGATTGTCCCCGTGGTCGAGGATGCTGGCTGCGATCTGGGCTGATTGTTCGGGGGTCTTCCCTTCGCAGAAAACGACCTCGGCAAACCCATTTCTGGATTTGCGCGAATGGTCGACTTTGGCAAAACCCAAGTCTTCAAATTGTTCGGTCATCATGGTGTCACTTCCTGTCCGCTGGCTTGTGCTGCCGGATTCATGCTGCCACTCCGGTAACCATTCAGATCAAGGGTGGCATAGGAAAACCCAGCTTCATGGATACTGTCTCGGATCAGTTTAATCAAATCAGGGCCAAGGCCATTTTCCAGCATGGCCAGATCCAGTTCAACCCGGGCCAGCCCGGCATGGTCGCGCACCCGAACTTGACCCAGACCCTGGTGGCGCAGCAAGCTTTCGGCCTTGTCAATCCGGGTCATGGAAGCCAGCGTGACAGGTGTATGGGTGGGAATGCGTGTCGCCAGGCAAGCCATGGCAGGTTTTTCAGCAAAATCCGGGCAAAGGGTGGCTGCCAGGGCACGGACTTCTGCTTTGGAAAAACCGGCTTCAGCCAGAGGGCTGACAACCTTCATCTCCTGCAGGGCCCGAAGGCCAGGTCTGTAGTCCTTGAGATCGTCGCGGTTGGTGCCATCACACAGCACATTGAAACCTGCCCCTCGGGCCAGGGCCAGCAACGCATCGAAGATGATTTTTTTACAATGATAACAACGGTCCGGAGGATTCTCGGCAAAAGGAGGCAGATCGAGAATCGATTCCGGAAGTCGGGCGACCAGGTGCCGGACACCGGCCAGATCAGCCAGCCGGCTGGCGTCTGCCTGGTCATCCAGTGGGACCATGGGGGCCAGTGCTGTCACAGCCAGGACCTGGTCCGGGCCCAGGATGTGGGCTGCAGCGACAAGCAACACCGTGCTGTCCACACCGCCAGAACTGGCTACAGCAACTTTCCCCAGCGGCTTGATGACTTCGGCCAAAGCCGACAGGAGCTCATCTGGTTGCCTCAGGATGCCAGCACTCATTTGACCGCTTTCTGGCCTGACAGATAGGCATTGATGAACCCATCCAGATTGCCATCCATGACACTGTCGACATCCACCACTTCATATCCCGTGCGCAAGTCCTTGACCATGGTATAGGGACAAAAGACATAGGAACGGATCTGGCTGCCCCACGCAATAGCCATCTGGTTACCCTTGAGGTCTTCGATCCGGTCCATCTGGGCCGCCCGGGCCATGGCAAATAATTTCGCCTTCAGCATGCCCATCGCGGTTTCCCGGTTCTGGACCTGCGAACGCTCGGTCTGGCAGGAAACGACCACGCCAGTTGGCAAGTGCGTCAGACGGATGGCTGATTCGGTCTTGTTGACGTGCTGGCCACCGGCGCCGGACGAACGGTAGGTATCGACTCGGAGGTCTTCGGACCGGATTTCGATCTTGATCGAATCATCCAGCTCCGGCATGACTTCGACAGAGGCAAAAGAGGTGTGGCGACGACCGGAAGAGTCGAAAGGGGAAATCCGGACCAGGCGATGGACGCCCATTTCGGACTTCATGTAGCCGTAGGCGTTGTCACCAATCAGCATGAAAGACACACTCTTCAGTCCGGCTTCGTCACCATCAAGGATATCCAGCAGCTTGATCTCGAAATCATGTGCTTCAGCCCAGCGGGTGTACATGCGGTACAGCATTTCATTCCAGTCCTGGGCTTCAGTGCCACCCGCTCCTGCGTGCAAGGTGACGATCGCATTGCTGTCGTCATATTCGCCGGTAAACAAGGTTTCCAGGCGCATCTGCTCGAAATCGTCGCGCAGCTTTTTCAGGTTCTCGCCAATTTCTGCAGCGATCTCTGCATCTTCAGCTTCTTCACCTAATTCGCGCAACACTTCCAAGTCTTCATATTCCTGGACCAGGGCCTGGAATCTGTCGACCTTTTTCTGCAGGTGCTTGACCTTGGTCTGGATCTTCTGGGCGCGCTCGACATCCTCCCAGAAACCAGGCTCCTGGGCCCGGGCTTCCAGTTCGGCTATTTCATCACGGACATGGTCGATGTGCAAGGCCAGCCGCAACTGGTCCAGCTTTTCCTCGTACTGGCCCAGTTCTTGACGGTACTGGTCGTATTCAATCATTTCGGGGAATTCCTTTCTACAAATCGTTTCAGGCGCACCATGGCTTCACGGATGTTTTCCAGAGAGGATGCATAACTGATGCGGACAAAGCCCTCGCCACATTCCCCAAAGGCATTGCCGGGAACGATGGCCACCTTTTCTTCCTGCAGAAAACGCTCGCAAAACTCGTTCGATGTCAATCCTGTGCTGCGGATATCCGGGAAGACATAAAAGGCACCCAGGGGTTCAAAGCAACCGAGTCCCATCTCGCGGCAAGCATGGACGACCAGGCGGCGACGGCGATTATATTCGTCGCGCATCGGTGTGATGTGATCATGGCTATGGCGCAACGCTTCGATGGCGGCATCCTGGGCCGTCGTCGGCGAACTCATGATCACATATTGGTGGATTTTATTCATCGCAGACAGGACAGCTTCCGGACCACAGGCAAACCCGATGCGCCAGCCAGTCATGGCAAAGGCCTTGGAAAAGCCGCCGATCAGGATTGTCCGCTCAGCCATGCCATCGAGTTCGGCAATGGAACAATGGCTGGCCGGGTCGTACGTCAGTTCCGCATAGAGTTCATCCGACAATACCATCACCGGCAAATCACGGATCACCGCGACCAGGTCCTGGAGTTGCTCACGGCTCATGACCGCACCTGTGGGGTTATTCGGATAACCGAGCATGATCAGCTTCGTCTTTGGAGACAGAGCAGCCTGCAGCTGGTCTGGTTTGAGCACAAAGTTATCCTCAGCCTGGAGCGGGATGGTGACTGGTACACCGCCTGCCATCAGGACACAATTCTTGTAGGCCACAAAGCACGGTTCTGGAATGATGACTTCGTCACCTGGATTGATCACCGCCCGCACCGCAATATCGATGGCTTCGCTGCCACCGACGGTGACAACGACCTGGGACTTGGGTGCATACTGGAGATGGAAGCGGCGCTTCATGTAATGGCTGATGGCCTCACGCAACTCGATGAAGCCCTGGTTGGGTGAATAATGGGTGTTGCCTGTTTCCAGCGAGTAGATTCCGGCTTCACGGATAGCCCACGGTGTGACAAAATCCGGCTCGCCAATGGACAGGGAGATCACCTGCCCTTTCATCTCGTTTGCCAGGTCAAAAAACCGACGGATGGCCGAAGGCGGAATCGCCTTGACCTTGTCGGACAACAAGGTTTCTACATTCATAAGACAACCGCCTCTCGGTTGTCCTCATCCTTGCTGTGGAATTCCGTGCCATTCATCTTGTATTTTTTCAAGATGAAATGAGTCTGGGTCGAGAGGACAGAATCCAGCGGTGCGATCTTGTCCGAAACAAACATGGCCACATCTTTGAGGCTCTTGTCTTCGATAATGACCATCAGATCGAACCCACCTGACATCAGGTAGCAGGATTTGACCTGTTCATGGCGGTAAATGCGCTGGGCGATGTGGTCGAAGCCCTGGCCACGCTGAGGGGTGACCCGGACCTCGATCAAGGCGGTGACTGGGGCCGAGGTGGTTTTCTCCCAATTGATGATCGCATTGTAGCCCAGGATGGTTTTACTCGATTCCAGATCGGCGATGGTCTTTTCAACTTCTGCGGCGGGTCGTCCTACCATGACGGCCAGTTCTGCTGCAGACAGCTTGGCATTGTTTTCCAGCAGACTGAGGATTTCTTCTTTCTTGTTCATGACGACCTCCATTTTATTAGGATCAACCTTGGCCAAAGGCTCAAAGTTGTGGCTTCGATGGTATCACAACCGGAACTTTCTTTACAAGATAAAGATAGAACATGCCCAGGAGTCGTCCCTGGGCAAAGGTCTGGAGAACAACGAAAAACTGGGGAACCAGAATAGAGGTCAGAAGGGTCTGTGGGAGGAATCCGAGAACCAGGCTTTCCGGCAGGGACAACAGGACCGACAGGAAAAACATCTGCAGCAGGATCATCATTTTGAAGCCCTTGGTCAGCTGGATCGTTGCCTGCAGGGCTTCAGTCAGTTTGCGGTTTTCCGACACGAGCAGGACAGGCAGGACATAGAGAGTAGTGACCAGGATCATGGCCGGAATCATGAACAGGAATGAGGACAAGATGACTGGAACCAGAAGCAGCAACAGTGTGACCAGGAATGCTGGCAGCCCCTTGAACAGTCGAGCCAGCATCACCTTGCCTGTGTAGCCGGCCTGTTCACCGGCCATCAAAGCTGCATACGCCACGGCAACCAGAAGATTGACCAGGCTCGTCACCGCAATCAGGCCGAGTGAAACCAGATTACCGCTTGAAAGCAAGGGCAGCGGCTGACTGGGGTCCTGCAAGAATTGCTCTGTGGCATAGAAAAATCCCGAAAAATCCATATCACCCACGGGCAGGACATAGGGAGCAATATTGACCAGATAGACAAGGACGAAGGCAATCTGGACCAGTCGTTCCTGTTTGATCTTGTATATTTTCAGAGCTTCCAGTGTCAGTATCAGATTCATGTCTTCTCCT
>DIGA01000047.1 GCA_002419365.1 Mageeibacillus sp. UBA5734
GTGCCAGCCATGCTGGAGCGTTTGCAACAGACGGGGATTCCCTTGGGAATCGTGACCAGCAAGCGACTAAGTGCGTTGCAACCGACTTTGGAAGATTTCGATCTGGCCCGGTATTTTGGCCTGGTCATCACCAAGGAAGACACGAAACTGCACAAGCCCAACCCGGAACCCTTGTATGAAGCGATGAAGCGGCTCCGTTTATCTCGCCCGGACCGGATTCTCTATGTGGGTGACAGCATCCACGATCTGGAATGTGCCGTCCGTGCCGGTTGCCAGCCGGTCATGGTTGGCTGGACCCGGATGCCGAAACAGGCTTTGCGCCAGGCACATCCGGCCATCTGGATCGAACACGCCAACGAATTACTCGAGCTTCTGGAGGAATGACATGGCTCGCTATGCCTATATGCTGCTGGACCAGACAGAAAAGGATGTCAGTCGCCAGGCCATGCAGCTGGATACCATCGGTGGTTTCGACAAGATCTTTGTCGATAGAATCAGCGTCCGCAGTCCAAACCGTGAACAGCGCCAGAAAATGATCGACACACTGGCAGCTGGTGACGTCGTGTATGCCGCTGCAGCTGACCGGTTCTGCGACCAGTCACGGGATTTTTTCGAGGCGTTTTTCGAGTTTGAGCAGAAAAGCGCGGAACTGGTTCTTCTGGAAGAGAATTTCGACACCCGGAGTCCGGCAGGACGGCAAAGCCTCAAGATGCTCAAGACGTTTGCCCGACTGGATTACCTGTTCCAGTCGGAGCGGAAAAAGCAGGGGATAGAGGCTGCCCGCGGCCAGGGCAGGCGCATCGGACGCCCGCCGGTTGCGATTCCGGCCCAGTTCCGGGAGATCTGCCAGCAGTGGTCCTCGGGCCAGATCAATGGCAGGGAGGCAGCTCGCAAAGCTGGTTTGCGCAGCACCTCCTTTTATAAGAAAGCGGCTGAACTTGGTTTCAAGGCACCGCCCCGGACGGGTCCGCAGCCCGGTCGCAAGCGCGATGAGACCTGAAAGATACCGGCCTGAATCTGATATTCTTGTGAAGTTCATTGTCACCGGTTGACAGGATGATATAATGGTGGTCTGTGCAACACCGGGTCATCACAATTTTTACTATGAAAAAGGATGGAACCCCTCTATGAGTGAACCTAAAACCGACAGCAAATGGCATTCTGAGCAGGCCAGGGCAGAACGCAAGGCTCGCCTGAACAGCTTGAAAGACAAAAACGGTGGCAAGAAGCCAATCCGGACCAGCAATCCGGTCGTCCGGATCATCCTGGTGGTCGTCCTGGCCGTGGCGATCCTTCTGACCAGTGGCTGGTTTGCCCTCAACAGCGGACTGCCCCAGAGGACCCTCTCGGCACTGTCCATCAATGGTGAATCGGTCAAGGTCGCCGAGCTCAACTATTACTTCTACATGACGGCAAGCAATTACGGCATCGATATGACCGATCCGGCCACTGCAGAAGTGACCTTGTCCATGCCCAGCAGTGTGGAAGGATTTGCCACCTACAAAGACATGCTCGTTGATTCGGCCGCCCAGATGGTGCGTGAAAACTACATGCTGGCAGCTGAAGCCCAGAAGGCTGGCCTGGCCCTCGATGACAGCGACCAGCAGAAAATCACTGATTTCTATGAGACTTTGCAGCAGCAGGCAGATGCGTCCAAGCTGACTTTGACGAACTTCATGGCCCAGTACTTCGGCAAGGGCGCCACCACCGAAAGTCTCCGTCCCGCGTTTGAACGTTTGCTCCTGGCCCAGAAATACGCGGTCCAGAAGCAGGGATCCTTTGAATTCGATGCTGCTTCACTCAAAGCCTATTACGATGAACACCGTGATGAATACGACAAAGTCAGTTATCGTGCGTTCACTTTTCCGGCGGTGTTAGCTGAGGATGCCAGTGATGAAGACAAGGCAAAAGCCGCAGCCGATGCCAGGGCCAAGGCCGATGCCATGGCTACCCTGGTGACTGACGAAGCCAGCTTCAAAGCCCAAGCCATCGCCAATGCCGCAGAAGACCAGAAAGACGCTTATACCAGCAACGACGCGTCGCTTATGGCCGATACCCGCTATTACAGCATCAGCTCCCTGACCCAGTCGGAATGGCTGTTTGACGAAGCCCGGAAGCCGGGCGACATGACTGTGGTGGATGACACCAATGCAGCCAGCAGCACCGTTTTGTATTTCATCAGCCGCTCGATCGATGACCAGCCGCGTGTCGATGTCCGCCACATCCTGATCATGGCAGATGAAACGACTGCCACCGAAGAGGAAATCGCCGCCGCTCAAGCGAAAGCGGACGATATCCTGGCCCAGTACCGGGCTGGGGCACAGACCGAGGACGCCTTTGCCGAACTGGCCAAGTCCAACTCCGAGGATGGCAATGCTGCCGACGGCGGCATCTACACCGATATTTATCCGGGCCAAATGGTCGATACGTTCAATGCCTGGATCTTTGATCCTGCCCGCAAGCCGGGTGATACGGATGTGGTCCAGACCAATTACGGTTTCCATGTCATGTATTTTGTCCGTCCTGCAGGTGTCGAATGGGAGATCAATGTCCGTTCTGTCCTCGCAGACGAGGCATACCAGACCTATCTGACCGAACTCAAGACAGCCTATCCCTTCGAACTGAACGATCTCGGCCTGCGTTTCGTACCCTGAGTGTTTCCTGTCCGGCTGTTTGAATCAAACATGAATCATTTTCAAGGCCCCCTTTTTCCACCAGATTGGGAAAAGGGGGCTTCTTTGTTCTGTCTGGCCGTTCCAAACGCCTCAGGCAAAGGGCCTGTTCCAGACAGATCTTTCATGGTGTCCGGTGTTTTCTGACCAGGCAGGTGCTGGAAAATCGACATGAAAAAAGTGCCAATTTTCGTTGACACTCCAATAACTCGGTGATAATATACTATAACGCGCCTAGAAGGTGGGGAAGTTTTCGCTGCTTTCAGACGGGCGTTAAACCGATCTGGTTTATGTCAATTATAGCATCCGCCGGGGAGTCGTCAATCTTTTTCGAGTGAATCCCTATCGGGAGGGTCCCGACAATCCGGCCAGCAGGCCCGCAAGGCCTAGAACGTGCGTGAGGTGATCATTGATGGTGCGTCCCGTCCAGCTGGGAAGAGCCGAGAGAATGTCCTACTCGAGGATCGATGAGGTCATCGACATCCCGAATCTCATCGAGATTCAGAAAAACAGCTACCAGTGGTTCCTGGATGAAGGCTTGATGGAGGTCCTGCGCGACGTATCGCCGATCACGGACTATTCCGGTGACATCGAGCTTTCTTTTATTGACAAGGAGTTTGACACCCAGAGCCCCACGTATTCCATCGAGGAATGCAAGGAGCGCGATGCCAACTACGCCGCTCCAATGCGTGTGAAGGTCCGCCTCCACAACAAGCGCGACGACATCCTCAAAGACCAGTACATCTATATCGGCGAATTCCCGATCATGACGGACAACGGCACGTTCATCATCAATGGTGCCGAACGCGTCATCATCAGCCAGCTTGTCCGCTCCCCGGGCGCTTATTTCAGCAAAGCCACCGATAAGACCGACAAGGAACTGATTTCCTCCCAGATCATCCCCAACCGCGGAGCCTGGCTGGAATATGAGACCGATGCCAACGACTTGCTCTGGGTCCGTGTCGACCGCACCAGGAAGTTCCACCTGACGGTTTTCCTGCGGTCACTGGGCTTCGGGACCAATGAACAGATCATCGAGACCTTTGGCGAGGAAAACAGCCTGACCCAGACCATGCTCAAGGACGGCTGCCGCACCCGTGAGGAAGGCTTGCAGGAACTCTACCGCAAGCTTCGCCCCGGCGAACCTGTTTCTGTTGAAGGCGCCGAGACCTTGCTGCACAATATGTTCTTCGATCCGAAGCGCTACGACCTGGCCCGCGTCGGCATCTATAAGCTCAACAAAAAACTCAGCCTGGCCCGCCGCCTGGTCGGCCATAAGTCGGCTGAGAATGTCGTCGATGAAAATGGCGAATTGCTTGTTGCCGAAGGTGAGATCATTACTTTGGCCATGTCGGAAGCCATCCAGACCGCCGGCATCAATTCGGTCACGATTTTCCCGATGAATGTCGTCGGCGACACCATCATCCAGAATGAAAACAAGCTGCGTGTCATCGGCAACAATCGCGTCGATGCATTCGAATACCTGCGTGCCCGGCTGGGCGAAGACTTGGTTGCCGATCTTGACGTGTCAACCCTTGGCATCACGGAAAAAGTCCGCACCGGCGTCCTGCAGCGGATCATCCATGAAGTCCAGGCCAGTGGCAATCCCGGCCAGACTTTGCGCCAGCTCCTGGCCACCAAGGTTTCTGAGCTGATGCCCAAGCATCTGACCGTCGAGGACATCGTGGCCTCGGTCAGCTACCTGATTGGGCTCGAATACGGCGTCGGCAACAAGGACGACATCGACCACCTCGGCAACCGCCGTGTCCGTTCGGTTGGCGAGCTGCTGCAGAACCAGATCCGTGTCGGTTTCTCCCGCATGGAGCGTGTCGTGCGTGAACGCATGGGCACCTTGACTGACATGGCCGCTGCCACCCCGCAGATGATCGTCAACACCCGTCCCGTCAGTGCTGCGATCAAGGAGTTCTTTGGCTCCTCCCAGCTGTCACAGTTCATGGACCAGCCCAACCCTCTCGCCGAGCTGACCCATAAGCGTCGTCTTTCAGCGCTCGGCCCCGGCGGTCTGTCCCGTGAGCGTGCCAACTTCGAAGTCCGCGACGTCCACACCTCCCATTATGGCCGCATGTGCCCGATCGAGACCCCTGAAGGTCCGAACATCGGCCTGATCAACTCACTGGCCACCTATGCCCGCGTCAACCGCTACGGCTTCATCGAGACCCCGTACCGTGTCTACGACAAGGAAAACGGCATCGTCACCCGCGAAGTCAAGTACATGACCGCGGATGAGGAAGACTTCTACAACATTGCCCAGGCCAATGAACCACTCGACGAACAGGGCCGTTTCATCGACAAGCAGATTGTCTGCCGCTACCTCGACCAGTTCCTCGAAGTCGAACCCGCCAAGGTCGACCTGATGGACGTTTCGCCGAAACAGCTCGTTTCGGTTGCAACTGCCCTGATTCCCTTCCTCGGCAACGACGACGCCAACCGCGCCCTGATGGGTTCCAACATGCAGCGCCAGGCTGTTCCGCTGATCAAGACCGAAGCCCCGATCATCGGCACCGGCATGGAGCATTATGCGGCCAAGGACTCAGGTGTCTGCGCCATCGCCAAGAACGACGGCGTGGTCGAGTTTGTCTCGGCCAGCAAAATCATCATCAAGACCGGCTCGATGAGCCGCGACACCTACAACCTGGTCAAATACCAGCGCTCCAACCAGGGTACCTGCATCAACCAGCGCCCGCTGGTCAAGCGGGGCGAAACCGTCAAGGCCGGCGACATCATCGCAGATGGCCCCTCGACCGACAATGGCGAAATCGCCCTCGGCCGCAATGTCCTGATCGGCTTCATGACCTGGGAAGGCTACAACTACGAAGACGCCGTCCTGATCAGCGAACGCCTCGTCCGTGAAGATGTCTATACTTCGATCCATATCGAGGAGTACGAGTGCGAAGCCCGCGACACCAAGCTCGGCCCGGAGGAAATCACCCGTGAAATCCCCAACGTCGGTGACGAGGCCTTAAAAGACCTCGACGAGTATGGCATCATCCGCATCGGTGCGGAAGTCCGCTCTGGCGACATCATTGTCGGCAAGGTCACCCCGAAAGGCGAAACTGAGCTGACCGCTGAAGAGCGCCTCTACCGCGCCATCTTTGGCGAGAAGATCCGTGAAGTCCGCGACACCTCGGTCCGCGTCCCGCACGGCGAGTCCGGTATTGTCGTCGATGTCAAGGTCTTCACCCGTGAAAACGACGACGATCTCAAGCATGGTGTCAATCGCCTGGTCCGGGTCTACATCGCCCAGAAGCGTAAAATATCGGTTGGCGACAAAATGGCCGGACGCCATGGTAACAAGGGTGTTATTTCCCGCATCCTGCCGGAAGAGGACATGCCCTTCCTGCCGGACGGCACCCCGCTCGACATCGTTTTGAATCCGCTGGGTGTTCCTTCCCGTATGAACATCGGCCAGCTGCTCGAGGTGCATCTCGGACGTGCCGCCCGTACATTGGGCTGGAAAGTGGCCACCCCGGTCTTCGATGGTGCCACCGAGCAGGACGTCGTCGACGCCTTCCGCCAGGCTGGCATCGATGAGGATGGCAAAACCATCCTGTACGATGGCCGCACCGGCCAGCCTTTCGAGAACCGCATCACCGTTGGCGTCATGTATTACCTCAAGCTGCTCCACCTCGTCGACGACAAGATCCATGCCCGTTCGATCGGCCCGTATTCCCTGGTGACCCAGCAGCCTCTTGGCGGCAAGGCCCAGTTTGGAGGCCAGCGCTTCGGTGAAATGGAAGTCTGGGCGCTCGAAGCCTATGGCGCCAGCTACACCCTGCAGGAGATCCTGACCGTTAAATCGGACGACATCACCGGTCGTACCAAAACCTACGAAGCGATCGTCAAGGGCGAAAGCGTACCGGAAGCCGGTGTCCCGGAATCCTTCAAGGTCCTGGTCAAGGAATTGCAGAGCCTGGCTCTTGACGTCCGCATTTTCTCCGACACGAACGAACTCCTCGACATCAAGGAATCCGTCGACGAAGATGGCGATGTCCCGGAAATCGACCGCAGCAAACTCGATGAACTGATCGGTAACACCGACCTGGGCGAGGACTTCGCCTCGGCCGGCTTCACGGAAGGGGTCCTCGACGAAGAAGGCGGAATCACAGCTGACCTCGATATCACGGATGCTTTTGCCGAGTTTGAAGATTTCACGGCCGAACCGGACGTGGAAGCTACGGATGACATCGAATAAGCGGCTAAAGGAGACCCAACGCAATGTTTGAAATGAATAATTTCGAGGCGATCGGCATCAACCTGGCCTCACCGGAAAAAATCCTCGAATGGTCCCGCGGCGAAGTCAAAAAGCCGGAAACCATTAATTACCGTACGCTCAAACCGGAACGCGACGGCCTGTTCTGCGAAAAAATCTTTGGCCCGACCAAGGACTGGGAGTGCCACTGCGGCAAGTATAAGAAGATCCGTTACAAGGGCATTGTCTGCGACCGCTGCGGCGTCGAGGTCACCAAAGCCAAAGTCCGCCGCGAACGCCTCGGCCACATCAAGCTGGCCGCCCCTGTTTCGCATATCTGGTATTTCCGGGGTATCCCGAGCCGGATGGGCCTGCTCTTGGACATGACACCCAGAAACCTGGAAAAAGTCCTCTATTTTGCCGCCTATGTCGTGATCGATCCCGGTCAAACCACTTTCTCCCAGCGCCAGGTCATCACCGACAAGGAATACCGCGACGCCATCGACGCCTATGGCAAGAATTCCTTCCGCGCCAAGATGGGTGCCGAAGCGATCAAAGAACTCCTGGCTTCGATCAACATCGACGAGATGGCTACTGATCTGCGCGAAGAATTCCGCACCGCCAGTGGCCAGAAGAAGGTCCGCATCGTCAAGCGCCTGGAAGTTGTCGAAGCTTTCAAGAAATCTGGCAACCGCCCGGAATGGATGATCCTCGATGTCCTGCCCGTTCTGCCGCCGGAACTGCGCCCGATGGTCCAGCTCGATGGTGGCCGCTTTGCGACCTCCGACCTCAACGACCTCTACCGTCGCGTCATCAACCGCAATAACCGCCTCAACAAGCTGCTCCAGCTCGGTGCGCCGGAAATCATCGTCCGCAACGAAAAGCGCATGCTCCAGGAGGCTGTTGACGCCCTGATCGACAATGGCCGCCGTGGCCGCCCCGTCACCGGTGCCGGCAATCGCGCCCTCAAATCGCTCTCTGACCTTCTCAAGGGCAAGCAGGGCCGTTTCCGCCAGAACCTTCTGGGTAAACGTGTCGACTACTCCGGCCGTTCGGTTATCGTCGTCGGTCCGGAGCTCAAGCTGCACCAGTGCGGTTTGCCCAAGGAAATGGCACTCGAGCTGTTCAAGCCGTTTGTCATGAAGAAAATCGTCCAGGCTGGCCATGCCCACAACATCAAGACCGCCCGCCGCCTGGTTGACCGGGCCAATGACCTCGTCTGGGACACCCTGGAAGAAGTCATCAAGGACCACCCCGTCCTTCTGAACCGCGCCCCTACGCTGCACCGCCTCGGTATCCAGGCGTTCGAACCGGTCCTGGTCGAAGGCCGCGCCATCAAACTGCACCCGCTGGTCTGTACGGCCTACAACGCCGACTTCGACGGTGACCAGATGGCCGTCCATGTGCCGCTGTCAGCCGAAGCCCAGGCGGAAGCTCGCTTCCTGATGCTGTCAGCCAACAACCTCCTGAAACCGCAGGACGGCAAACCGGTCACGGTCCCGACTCAGGACATGGTCATGGGTTGCTATTACCTGACCATTGCCAAGGATGGTGCCAAGGGTGAGGGCAAAGTCTTCTCATCTGTCGAAGAAGCCATCATGGCCTACGACGAAGGCGAGCTCGAACTGCATGCCAAGATCAAAGTCCGCCGTTCCATGGTCATGGACGGCGTCGAAAAGGCTGCTGTCATCGAATCCACCCTGGGACGCATCATTTTCAATGACATCATTCCGCAGGACCTCGGCTACATCGACCGCAGCCAGCCTGAGAACGCGTTCAAGCTGGAATGTGATTTCCTGGCTGGCAAAAAGGAACTCGGTGTCATCATCGAGCGTTGTGTCCGCACCCATGGCATCACGGAAACGGCGATCATCCTCGACAAAATCAAGGCCCTCGGCTACCGCTATTCGACCCGCGGCGGCATTTCGATCGGTATTTTCGACATGATCGTACCGGATGTTAAAAAGAAGCACATCGAAGAAGCCGAAGCCAAAGTCGAATTCATCCGCAAGCAGCACCAGCGCGGCCTGCTTAACGAAGATGGCCGCTACAAAGCGGTCGTCGAGATCTGGCGCAAGACCACCGACACCATCACCGACGCCCTGAAGGCCAGCCTGTCCCAGTTCAACCCGGTCTACATGATGTCCCAGTCCGGTGCCCGTGGTAACATCAACCAGATCAAACAGCTGGCTGGTATGCGCGGCAACATGTCCGACACATCCGGTAAGACGATCGAAATCCCGATCAAGTCCAACCTGCGTGAAGGCATGAACGTGCTCGAGTTCTTCATTTCCTCACACGGTGCCCGCAAAGCTCTGTCCGATACCGCCCTTAAAACCGCTGACTCCGGTTACCTGACCCGCCGTCTCGTCGACGTTGCCCAGGATGTCATCATCCGCGAAGTCGACTGCGGTACGGAAGAATATGTCAACGTCCGTGCTGTCACAGTCGGCGGTGGCAGCAAGTCCAAGCGTGTCGTCAAGTCTCTCGAAGATCGCATCATTGGCCGTTATGCCGCGCTCGAAGTCTCCCATCCGGAGACCGGTGAGGTGTTGGTCGACAAGAATGGCGTGATCACCGAGAAAATTGCAGCCGAGATTGTGAAGAGCGGCCTGACCAAGGTCCCGATCCGCTCGGTCCTGACCTGTAATGCCCGCATCGGTGTCTGCGCCCACTGCTACGGCCTTAACCTGGCAACCGGTGAGCCGGCTGTCGGCGGCGAAGCCGTCGGCATCATGGCTGCCCAGTCGATCGGTGAGCCTGGCACCCAGCTGACCATGCGTACCTTCCATACCGGTGGTATCGCATCGGGTGATGACATCACCCAGGGTCTGCCGCGTGTTGAAGAACTCTTTGAAGCCAGAAAGCCCAAGGGCCAGGCGATCATCACGGATATTGCCGGTGTGGTCAAAGTCGAGGAGACAGCCAAGCGCAAGCGCGATGTCACGATCACCGCTCCCGATGGCGAGACCAAGGTCTACACCATCCCGCTCAGCGCCCCGCTGATCGTCAATACCGGTGATACCCTCGAAGCCGGCGACCAGATCACCGACGGTTCACTGAACCCGCACGATATCATGCGCATCAAAGGCGTCTCCGGCGTCCAGCGCTACATCATCCGCGAGGTTCTCAAGGTTTACAAGAACAACGGCGTTGAGATCAACGACAAGCACATCGAGATCATCACCCGCCAGATGATGCGCAAGATCCGCATCGATGATCCGGGCGAAACTGAATTGATGACCGGCAGTATGGTCGACATGTTCGAATTCATGCGCGAAAATGACCGTGTCATTGCGATCGGCCAGACCCCGGCCAGCGGCAAGCGTGTCCTGCTCGGCATCACCAAGGCTTCACTGGCCACCGATTCCTTCCTGTCGGCAGCCTCCTTCCAGGAGACCACCCGCGTCCTGACCGATGCGGCCGTCAAGGGCAAGATCGATCCGCTGCTGGGCCTGAAGGAAAACGTCATCATCGGCAAGCTGATCCCGGCCGGTACCGGCATGGCCCGTTATCGCAACATTACCCCGGTCCCGGTTATCGAAGCCAATATGAGCCTGCTTGATGGCAGTGCCGAATAACCTGCCTGAGTCAGATCAAGACACACCAGGACTGACAGCAGCCAGCTCAAGGTAGAACAACCAAAAAAGAGACCGCCCCGATCCATCCGGACCGAGGCGGTCTTTTCATGCCTGCATTCCTGGCCAGGGCCCAGGCGGGGTCAGCTTTTGCAACAATCAGCTGCCAGGCGAATAACCAGGCCCGCGGTCCGTTTCAGCGACCAAAGGGGGCTGTTCCATCCGGGGCGTATAGGGCTGGAGATCATCTTCCTGGACCAGGCGCAGTTGACGGAGAATGCCATATTTGACGCCCGATTCCACCGGCAATTCAAAATCGGAATTACCGGTCAGGTAATCAACAGAAACCCCCAGGCGCGAAGCGAGGAAGACGAGGGTGGCAGGATTAGGCTCACGGATGCCGTTTTCATAACTGGCATAGGTGCTGCGTGGCATCCCGAGCAATTCTGCGACATCGCCCTGATGCAGCTTGCGCCGCCGTCGTAATTGGGCAAGACGGATTGCAAAGAAACTTCTGGCAATTTCTGTCATGGAGTGTCTCCTTTCGTCCAGGGTGTGCCAGTCTGGCCCCTGGCAGTCATTCAGTCATTGTCGTCAGGCGGACGTTTTCGATCCGGTCTGTCCAACCCAGGGCAGAACTGGCCAGCGGGAACGCATGGGGGTTTACCGTGAGCTGGGATAAGCGCTGGCTGTAGAACAGGACCCTTTCCTGGCTGGCACCGGGAAAGGCAATGGTTTCTGCCAGGGCCTGGCTGGCATCAGTCCCTGCCAGGAGAACCCTGTCGGAAGGCAGTTTCTCATCGGCTGGAGTCGGAATCACCATCAGGTCATAGCGCTCTTCCAGGGCCATGCTGGCCAGTTCAGGCCAGTCGAGTGGCACATAGTTGATTTCCCAACCGAGTGATGCCAGAGGTTCCAGGGCCGTCCGGGCATCCTGGAGGTAGACGGCAGCACTCGCGTCATCGATGCCGCGGTAATACGGGCAGGTCAATGATTTCTGCCCCAGACCGGCCAGCCTGTTTCTTTGCTCGTCATCCAGGGCCTGGTGTGAAAGGGCGGCCAGGACAGCAACCTGAAGCTCAGCCTGGTTAAGCTGCCCTTCACCGTCTTCGCTGAGATGGACCAGGACATAGGCAGAGGTGGCGGAAAACACTTGAATGCCATAGCCCGGCAGACTGTCCAGCCGCTCCTGGGTGCGGGCATTCCAGGTACTGATGGTGAGATCGATGGCACCTGACTGGAGCAGGTCGAACTGAGACGTGGAATCGATTGGTAGAAATTCGATTGTGGTGATGTCCCCGGCAAAACCCGGGCGCAATTCCAGCATAGCGCGGCCATCCGACAGCTCCACCAGTCGGTAAGCACCGCTGCCATCTGGCAAGGGGGACTCCTGTCCCAGCTCGAAAACGCGGTCAAGGTCAGCTGGATAGGTTTTCGCATGCAGAATCCCAACGGTGAACCAGGCAGGATCTGGCTCGGTGACCCAGTCTTTGAACTGGAAGGTTACCTGCTGCAAGTCATCGGCTGTGACCTGGTCGATGGCTGCCAGGTAAGGCTTCAAGGGCCCATCGTAGGAGCCGGACAGGATGAGCTGGTAGGTCCAGGCAACATCTGCAGCCGTCAGGACACTGCCATCGTTGAAAAAATGGTCATCTCGCAAACGGAAGGTCAGCCGGTGCGAGGCCGGATCATAAACCTGTTCCAGCGCGATTTCGAACTGGGGTTGGCCATCCGGTCCGATCTGCAGCAGGGATTCAAACAGGAGCGACGCTGCATCCCGTTCATCCTGGGAGCCCAGATAGAGTGGATTGATGTGCTCCAGCCGATTGGTACAACCGATCATCAAATGCGTGCCCCGGGCCAGTGCCGCTTCTGGAATGGCAGATGGCGCTGGCCCGCTTGCCGAACGGGCCTGGGCCGGCGTGCCGGACTGCGTCTGGACCGTGTTCGGGGCAGGACTGGACAAGGTTTTCACCTGCCACTGGCGGACGGTCCAGGCCAGCACCAGAAGAATGATCAGACCTGCCACCAGAGCGCCGCCCAGATACAGGTGCTGAAGACGGGTGAGCGGCTCACGTGGCTGGACAGGCCGGATACCATTCGGGGCAGGCTGCACCCCATGGGGTGGACGATCAGATTTCAACCGGATCTACTCCTTGCTTCTGGATGAGATCAATTTTTCCATTATAGCACAGACGCTGTTCAGATTCGGGCAGGACAGGTCTTGAAAAACAGGTGGATGGGATTATAATATAGTCAAAGATAGTCAAAGTCAGATGAATGATCATCATCTGAGTCTCTGGAGGTGATTGGCGATGGCAAAAATCAGTGACCTTGTCGAAGCCTTGATCAAGCAATTGATCGAGCAGAACAACGGTGTGATCGAGATTACCCGCAGCGAGCTGGCAGACCGGGTGAACTGTGTACCATCACAAATCAACTATGTCCTGTCAACCCGTTTCACCAATGGCCAGGGCTATCTGGTGGAGAGCCGGCGCGGGGGCGGTGGCTGGATCCGGATCCGGCGTGTGACACTCGATACACCCACTCGCTACCTGATGCACACGATCAATTCCATGGGAGAGCAGATCTCTGAGCATCAAGTCGATGTCCTGATCCGTAATATCCAGGATTATAATATTATCGGACCCATTGTCGCCCGCGTTCTGCGAGCCACAACCTCCGACCAGGCTTTGCGCCTGGTCTCGCCAGACCAGCGCGACCAGGTCCGGATGGCCCTGTTCAAAAACGCCCTGGCCAGCCTGGTCGTACCGCCGGCCTGAATAGAGCAAGGAGGGACATGCATGCTCTGTGAACGATGTCATCAACGGGAGGCTACGATCCACCTGTCCCAGACCCATGATGGCCAGACGGTCGAACAGCATCTGTGTGAAGTCTGTGCCAAGGAAATGGGCCTGGAAACCAATCTTGAGTCGATGTTTGACAATTTTTTCAACCAGTCGGTTTTTGGCTCCTCGATTTTCAATACGACGGGCGGCATCCCGGTTTTTGGCAAGCCAGTCCAGCGCAATCTGGTTTGTCCGAATTGCGGCCTGACGTTTGATGAGTTCCGCAGTTCCGGACTGTTTGGCTGTACCAAATGCTATGAAGCCTTTGCGGACCGGCTGGATCCTGTCTTCCGCCGTGTCCAGGGCGGGACTCGCCATGTCGGTCACAAGCTGCTGGAAAATCCCCAGATGCAGGAGAAAAAACTCCTGGCTGGCCGGATCAGCGAACTGCGCAAGGAACTCGCACAGGCAGTCAAGGACGAGAATTATGAAAAGGCGGCCCGGCTACGGGACGAAATCCACACCCTGGAAGCCCGTGAAACGGACCAGGAAGGGGGCGGCAAGGAATGAGCTGGTACATCGACCAGGGACCTGAAAGCGATGTCATCATTTCCAGCCGGATCCGGCTGGCCAGAAATCTGTCCCAGTATGCCTTCCCGCACCGGATGGATGCACGCCAGGCTGCCCAGGCTGCGGATGAGATCATCCACGCGTTTCTCGGCGATGATCCGCAACGCCACCGTGAATTCCTGACCATCGACCTGGAATCGCTGGGCGAAATCGACCGCCTGGCCCTGGTGGAGAAACATCTGGTCAGCGAGGACTTGGCCAAGCCGGGCAAACATCACCGTGTCATCATCAGCCGGGATGAATCGTTGTCGATCATGATCAATGAAGAGGACCACATCCGGATCCAGGCCATGAAGGCGGGGCTCGACCTGGAAGGCTGCTATACCCTGGCCGCGGATGCCTCCCAGCCTTTCGAAGCGAAACTGGGTGTTGCCTACAGCGATACCTACGGTTTTCTCACGGCTTGTCCGACCAATACCGGCACGGGCATGCGGGCCTCGGCCATGGCACATCTTCCTGGCCTGGTGATGACGGGCAAGATCCGGACGATCGTGGACAGCCTGGGCAAGATGAGCTTTGCCGTGCGTGGCTATTACGGTGAGGGCAGCAAGAGCCAGGGTAACGTGTTCCAGATTTCCAACCAGCTGACGCTTGGATTGTCCGAAGAAGACCTGATCACCGACCTCAAGCGCATCCTGGGCCAGCTGATTGAGCAGGAAAGGAAAGCCAGGCAAGCCCTGTTCCATTCACGCCGCCTGTTTGTCGAGGACAAGGTCATGCGCTCGTATGGGGTGCTGCAGCAGGTCCGCCTGATTTCCGCTGAGGAAGCACTCGGCCTGATTTCTGACCTGAGGCTCGGACTTGCGCTGGGCCTGGTCAAGGGCTACGCCGAGGCAGACATCAATCGGCTGGTGGCCTCGCTGGGACCGGCCAGTATCCAGAAAAGCCACGGTCAGCCGATGAATCCCGAAGAACGAGATGCCGCACGGGCCGCAGCGATTCGCAGCCTGTTCAAGAAATAATGGAGGTAGACAGACATGATGATGCGATTCTCAGAACGGATGGGAGCTGTGCTGGGCACGGCTTACCAATTGTCCCAGGCTTATAAGCTGAGCTATATCGGAACGGAGCACTTGCTCGCTGGCCTGATGGCCGAGGGTAGTGGTGCTTGCTATGAAGCCCTCGTCTCCGGAGGCCTCAGCGCAGATATCATCCGGGAAGCCCTGATCCAGCTGACTGGCCGTGAACCGGAAGATGTCGAGCTCAAGGGCGAAATCGACGGTGACAAGATCATGAATATGTTCACACCCCGGACCCGCCGCGTCGTCGACCTGGCCGCGATGGCTGCCCGCAACCGTCCCGGAGCATCGGCCAATGTGATCGAGCCGGAGCACCTGATGCTCGGCATTCTCAACGAAGGTGAAAGCGTGGCCATGCGCATCCTGAAGGCTGCCAATGTCGATGTCAAAGCCATGGCCCGCCAGTTGACAGAAGCGCTGGCCGAAATGGCTGCCAGTGGTTCGGGCGATGCCGAAGAACCTGGCCAGGCGCCACTGGGCGGCCAGGGTCCATCTGGTGATGCCGATCTCGACGAAATCAATGCGGCCTTGCGGGGTGAAACAGACAAGGGCGGCAAAGGCAAGAAGAAATCCAATACGCCGACCTTGGACAAATTCAGCCGCGACCTGACTCAGATGGCCCGAGATGGCAAATTCGACCCGATCATTGGCCGCCAGGAAGAGATGGACCGGGTGATGCAGATCTTGTGCCGGCGGACGAAGAACAATCCGTGCCTGATCGGTGAACCAGGTGTCGGTAAATCCGCCATCGCTGAAGGCCTGGCCCAGCGGGTCATTGCCGGTGACATTCCCGAACCGCTGCAGGGCAAGCGCATCGTCTCCCTGGACATGGCCGGCATGCTGGCCGGCAGCAAATACCGTGGCGAATTTGAGGAGCGCCTGAAAAAGGGCCTCGACGAAGCCATCAACAGTGAAAATGTCATCCTGTTCATCGATGAGTTGCACACGATCATCGGCGCCGGAGGTGCAGAAGGTGCGATGGATGCTGCCAATATCTTGAAACCGATGCTGTCGCGGGGTGAACTGCAGATCATCGGCGCCACAACGATCGATGAATACCGAAAGCACATCGAGAAAGACAAGGCCCTGGAGCGGCGCTTCCAACCGGTCACGGTCGGCGAACCCACGCCTGAGGAGACGATCTTGATCCTCAAGGGCCTGCGGGAGAAGTACGAGGCACATCACAATGTCCGGATTACTGACGAGGCGATCGATACAGCCGTCATGCTCTCGACCCGCTACATCCAGGACCGATTCCTGCCGGACAAGGCGATCGACCTGATCGACGAAGCTGCATCCAAGCTGCGCTTGTCCCGCAACAGCCAGCCGGAGAGCATGGCCGAACTGGAGCAGAAGCTGGCCGAACTGGCTGACCGCAAAAAAGAAGCGGCCGATCGGGAGGCTTTTGAGGAAGCCGCTGCCCTGCGCAAGGAAGAACTGGCCCTGCAAGCTGAAATCGAACAGAAAAAAGCACGCTTCGAACAGGAGGAACGGGAGATCCACCGCGTTCTCCATGCCGACATGATCGCCGATGTCGTTGCTGCCTGGACCAAGATCCCCGTCCGCAAACTGACCGAAGACGACAATGAGAAATTGAAAAACCTCGAATCGGAAATCGGCAAACGGGTCATCGGCCAGGATGCGGCCGTCCACTCCGTAGCCAAGGCGATCCGGCGCGGCCGCCTCGGCCTCAAGGATCCGAAACGTCCGACCGGTTCCTTCATCTTCCTCGGCACCACCGGTGTTGGCAAGACAGAACTGGCCCGGGCACTGGCTGAGGTCATGTTTGGCGACGAAAATGCCATGATCCGGATCGATATGTCCGAGTACATGGAGAAATTCGACGTGTCCAAGCTGATTGGTTCGCCGCCAGGCTATGTGGGTTACGAAGAAGGCGGCCAGCTGACGGAGAAAGTCCGCCGCCGCCCCTATTCTGTCGTCCTGTTTGACGAAATTGAAAAAGCCCATCCGGATGTCTTCAATGCCCTGCTCCAGATCCTGGAAGACGGACGCCTGACCGACGGCCAGGGCCGAACGATCAATTTCCGCAACACGATCATCATCATGACCTCCAATATTGGAGCCCGCCTGCTGACGACCTCTGCTGGCCGCAGGATCGGATTCGATGTGGGCAGCAAAGACGAAAACGACAAGGAAAATGGCCATCTCTACGGCGGCAAAACTTACAGCGAAGCACGCCAGCTGGTCATGGACGAACTCAAGAAAACGTTCAATCCGGAATTTGTCAACCGCGTCGATGAGATCATTTTCTTCCACATGCTCGGCCGGGACGACATGCTCAAGATCGTCGAAATCATGCTCAAGGGCTTGCGCAAACGCGTGGCCGAAGTCGGTCTCGATATTTTGGTCACGGATGCTGCCAAAAAACTGCTGGCTGAAAAAGGATATGATCCAATGTATGGTGCCCGCCCACTGCGCCGCCTGATCCAGTCGATGGTCGAAGACCAGTTCTCCGAAGCCATGCTCGATGGTGTCGTCCATGCCGGAGGAAAGGCGATCGTCGACGCCGAGGAGGACAAGATTGTTATCCGGGGTGACGGCACGGAACCGCAGCCGCCTGCGTCATCCGAAAATACCGAGTCAGCATCTACCGCGCCGGATGCCACGCCGGATGCAACGGCTGGCGGTGACGCCTGATGAGCCTCGAAACGACGTTTCACCAGGTCCTGGCCCAATGCCCGGTCTGCCTCAATGAAGAAACCCTGACGATCTGGGACGTGATCGATGCCAGCACCGATCCGGACCTGAGGGAGAAGCTCCTGCGCAAGACGTTGCAGTCGCTGGACTGCCGCAATTGCGGTAACGCAACTCTGATCGCGTCGCCCTTGACCTACCTGGATCCAGATCACGGCCTGCTCATCGAATGCCGGCCCGACCTCAGCCCGGCTGACCTGGAAAACCGCCTCAGCCAGCTCCGGCAAGATCCGGAGCTGGCTGGGCTGCTCGCGGGGGATTCCTGCCTGCGCCTGGTTGCCGCGATGAATGACCTGATCGAAAAAATCCACGCCCGGGAGCAACAGCTCGATGACCGGGTGCTGGAGATCGTCAAGCTCGCCGTCCTGCGTCATGGGTCTGCCGAGACCCCCATCGAAGAATTGCGCTTCGTCGGGGCTGGGGGCGATGAGCTTAGTTTTGTCCTGAAAAATCCAGACGGCTGGTTCCAGTATGCCCTGCCTGCCCAGGCCTATGACAATGCCGCCCAGCTCTTGGACCGGCTGACCGATACCGGTCTTTTGCCCGAACTCGAGGCTGAAACGATGTTCATGCTGATTGACCAGGCATTTGCGGCCCGCTGCCTGGATGCCTTCACAGCGGCAGAGACTGCTCCAGAAGAAGCATGAGCACCGGCATCGCCAGGTTGACGACCAGGCTGACCAGGGATGTGAAGACGACGATGACAAACGTGACCAGGACAAAACAGCGGTTTTCGTCAAACCCCGTCAGCTGGCGGATTGCGAGGTAGA
>DIGA01000056.1 GCA_002419365.1 Mageeibacillus sp. UBA5734
CGCATCCATGGTAAGGATGAGGTCAGGTTCGATTCCGATTAAAGGCTCCAGCTGAAGAACCTTGCAAACACGACGTTTGCAGGGTTCTTTCTTTAATCTTCCTGCAGGGATGAGGTCATTGTTGTTGCCAAATTGTAGCCACCGGTCATTTTCTATCTGTTATCATTAGATAAGGCAACGAGCATTGTCGAGTTCCAGGATTAACTGAACACAATAGGGAAAGGTGCTCCATGGGCAATCATCTGCAACCTAATCAATTATCAGCACCTGCTATCGACAATTTGCTTTTTCAAGCGGAGCGCCAGTGTGACGTATCTGACGAGCAGACGAAAGTGCGTTTCTTTGAATTTATCCACAGGATGGAGTCTCTCTCGACTTGTGGTGACGACGAGTTGCGCGAGCTGTGGATATTCGCCCCGCGTGGTTCGATTGATGAATTTGCCGATTATGATGAATACCTGGCCGATGGCGAGATTGAGAATCGCCAGGAATTCGAGGAGCTTTGGCTCGATTTGTATCCAGAAGAACTGAAGTGGTATCGACTGGCGACGCTGCGGTATCGAGATATCTATTCTGTTGCAGTCAATCGGAAACTCGTGTTGCAACTCCAGCCAGAATCTCAGCGATTTGATTCATATCCCAAAACCGAGTTGCTAGACTGGTTGATAGCAGCCGTTCAGCAATCGATCCATTTGCTAAAATCAGGGCAATATGATGCTTTTGTAAAGCAGAATCTGCCCCATCGCCACAGGGTCGGCAAAATTCTCCGTCAAGATTATTGGTCTATCTTTCCCGAAGAAAAAGAAGCATATCTTGCCGAGATAGATCCCGGTGAAATAATCTTGTTTGAAAATCTGATCAGCCAACCACCAGAAAATATCCTGGCTTTTCGTTTGTCTGCGATGACGTCCGGGCTATATTTTAATGCCTGCAAGCTTGGCTATGCTGCTAATCAATATGAAGGTGCTGAAGATCTGCCAGCAAAAGAACTCTATCTCAAGCACGCCGATGGACGTGATGATGGATTGCTGGAGCTGGATGAAGCCTCTGCCGAAGCCTTTGAGACATGGTACTTTGATCGTAAACAGCAGGGTGGTCATCCGTGGGAGGTTTGTCGCGGTGGCAATTCAACGCATATTTCCTTATATGTCATTCATGATGCCCAGGGCTGGTCTTTCAGGTTGGCGGGATCAAGCATGGGGCGATCGGTAGAAACTGTTAAATTCTTTTTAGCCCTGACTGAACAGGGTTATCCTGTCAGTCTATCGGACGGCAAAGAAATCCTGGCCATGCTCAAAGGCGAGGATTATATCGGAATTGTGCCTCAGGGCGTCTTTCCCAGATACTGTGATTCATTTTTCCCTGGAGAAAAAATGCTGACTTTCATGAATCTGCCTCATGAAAAAACGGGCCAGGTCATCCAGTCAGCTTATTGGTATCCGATCGAACGTGTTCAGTTAAGGGAAGCTCCAGATCCTTTTGCCAGTCGATAGTGGGTCCGTTTGCCCTTGCCGATTTTCACCAGTTCGCCCTTGCTGATCAGCTGATTGATCACCCGAATCGACTTGGCTTGCGAAAAACCTGTTGCGGACTCGATTTCTGCCCGGACCAGATTTTCCCTATCCCTTAACAAATTTAAAATCGTCTGTTCATCCGGTGTTAGCAATACAACCGGATGTTCTGATTCTAATCGTTGCTCATTCATATTTGGCAACATGATCTTAAAGGCATTGTCTGAGATTTCAATGGTCGGTTTTTTATCATATTCGAGGTAATGGTCCATGATTTTGGGGACCCCAGTGCCATAAGCTTCAATTAAATGGAGTCGATAGAAAATGTTCGCCAATTGGATATTGCGCGGTTCAGAAATCCCCAACAAAAGGTCGTTGTATGAAATCCCCTTCGGCAGTCCTCCCAAAGAAACAAATTCAATCCGATTGTCGAACACACTGATCAAGATACTTCCGCTATAGGAATAATCGCGATGAACGACCGCATTCAGCAATGCCTCCCGGATAGCATCGGGTGGATAACTACGATAATCGATGCGTTTCAAACCAGAAAGAGTCGAGCGCGTATGATTGAATTGATCTAGATAGCGATAGGTATCTTCAACTTGTTTCAGCAAAGAGCCTGGAAATTCTGCCCTATCTTTAAATGTGATCTTGCTGTCCCCTTCAAAAACCGCCGCTTTGATCGTATGGCCACATTGATCAGATAGCAATAAACCTAAGTTGGTCCATGTTCCATTCGAATCAATTAAGCCGAGCGACCGCTTCTGCTCCTGGCCAAACTTGATGTGCTCGTCTTCAAAGAATCTCTGCGATTGCATAAAAGTCAGTTCTTGATTGAGCGATCTTGAAGATTCAAAGCTTTCTCCAGTTTCTTTGATCATTTTCAAAATCAGGCTTTCAGTGGCTGGGACTGAAGATGCTCCTTGTCGAATGTAGACCCCTTCTGGTCTTATTCCTTTTCCGACAAGATAATAGGGGCAAGCAGTCCCTCTTTGAACTTCGACAACAACAATTTGTTTATCTTCTATCGTTCGTATGTCAATACGGGTGTGCATGGAAAGATCTGGCTTAATGTTATCTCGGATTGAGCAAGTCACCTGGCGGATCGTATCATCTGGTTTGTCAAGGCCTGATAGGCTGCCATCATCCTCGACCCCGATCCATATTTCACCGCCATCGGTATTTGCAAAAGCAACCACTGTCTTCTTTAGATCGTCTGTATAGTCTCTTTTGAATTCTTTAGTGACACTTTCATGGACATCCAAAATGATCACCACCCTTTTATCGAATCCTCGAAGTCTTTGTGATTCTGAGCATTACTTGTGATTCTCATCATCATTGTAATCATTCTAATCACATTTTGCAAAGAACTGTGATTAGAAGTGATAAGAAATGATTAGAATCAGGTGAAGAAGCCCCTTCGATCTTTCGATCCAGTTTCTAACCAATCTACCATGCACACCCAGTACATCATGGAGGAGGCATTGCAATGTCCATGCAGCAAGTCTTCAAATCAGCAGAGAGCCGGGATGACTACATCCGCGCCCGTTACAACCAGATCCTGAGTGCCTTCCCTTTCCCGCAGCGGTATGGAGGATGCCTATTCGCAGCTCTCCGTCTCGCCAGCCGTACCAGACTGCGCTTCGAAATACAGTTCAACCTGCTCTTGTACCGCTGACCAGGTCGTTTCCGGCGGTGTATCCGGATCAAGGCCCCAGGCCGTCAGCAGCTCCTCAACGCTGGCCCCATTGAGCTCAGCCAGTTTTTCAAGGGTCACTTGACCATAAGCATCACCCCAAGGCGTCTGGTCGTCCAGATCAGCTGGTAATCCGAGCATCTCTTTGATGGCAGCAGCGTCGAGGCCATTGAGTTCAGCCATTTTAGCCAAGGGGATCGCTGCCTCAATTTCGCTGGCTTTCGATTGATAACCCAAACCATCCGGCAAGTCATACATTGTCTTGAATTCCGCCACGGATAGTCCGGATGAATCAGCCATCTCTCGCAAGTTGGCCTCGGTCTTCCCCGAATAGCGGTCATAGCCAATGGTTTGCGCGATCCAGATCCCGCCAAAATAGAGGATGACAGGCAACAGGAAGGCCAGGATCAGTCCGGTTTTCCGGTGGAAAATGGTGAAATTCAGGGCACCCTCCCTGGGGCAAGCTGCCACACATTTGCCACAGCTGATGCATTCAGCAGACCGGATCGTATCCGCATGCTCGACATCGAGATTCACCGGGCAGGCGCGGGTGCACAAGCTGCAATCGATGCAGACCTGTGGGTCGCGCCGAATAGAGAAGCGACTCAGACGGCCGATCACAGCATTCAGCGCACCCAACGGGCACAGATACTTGCAAAAGAACCGTTCGTAGAAAAACGAGCCGACGATCGATAGAACCAGGACGATCAGGCCAATCCAGTAGGACGTGACCAGTTCATCGAAACTGATCAAATGGCCATAGGCTGTCCAAGGGTCATAGGCGGCAAACCAGAGCGTGCCGGTCAACCAGGCCATGGCGATCGTCAGGACCAGGACCAGGTATTTGCCATAGCGCAGGATCCGGTCCAGCGAAGGTGGAACCAGAAACCGCCGCCGGAACAGTCGTCTGCCCAAGTTGCCAATAAATTCCTGGATCGCGCCAAACGAACAGATCAGGCCACAAAAGGCCCGGTTGAACACCAGGGCCAGCAGCAGAAAAACGAAAAACAGCACCATTGTCCCGGAGAATATTTTCTTTAGCGTGGCACCGACTGTCACGAATGACAGCAGGGATTCCAGGCCCCCAAAAGGGCAAAGCCCATGTACGGAAGGAAAAAGCTTGTCACCCATCGCATGGGCATAGAACTGATAGCTCAAAAAGGTAAAAAGTCCGGCCAGCAAGAAATAGCGCAACAGGATGAAAACTCTCTTCTGCATGTTGAATGACATACCCGTTTCCTTTATCCGCAAGGTTGCTGCTGTTAGGATGGAGCCGCTAGAAGCAGCGCTTTGATTTTACCGGGAAATTGTATTCAAATTGTGATGCCAGTCACACTCTCCCGCCGCTTGTCCTCGTACATGCGGGCATCACTGCGGCTCATGACATCATCTGCAGTGTCCTGGCCCGGGATAAATGGCTCGGCACCGACCGAGATACTGACATGGAGGATCCAGTTTTCAATGGCAAAGGGCTGCTTGAAGCAGTCTTTGATCCGGGGAACAAATGCATCTGCTGGCTCATCCTTTTTTAACTCAGCCAGGATGACAAATTCGTCGCCGCCGACGCGATAAACCTGGTCGGATGCCCTCATGCATCCTTGCAGCCGTTTGGCAGAAAGCCGCAGCAATTCGTCGCCAGTGGCATGACCATAGGTGTCGTTAATTGCCTTGAAGCGATTGAGGTCACAGAACAAGATCGCGAGGGAAGCCTGGTCGCGGCGCTGCTGCCAGCGATCCAGCTGGTGGAACAACGACTCACGATTGCCCAGGCCGGTCAGCGTGTCGGTCAGGACCTCCGTCGCCAGGCGGTCATGGTTGGATTGAAGTGTCGCGAGTTGCAGGACAACATAGGTCGATAAAGCCAGAATGAAGAGCATCGCGGCAAAAAATAGACTGTATCGAGATCGATAAGGGCTAAACTCAATCAACCCACCCGTAATCAAAGCAGTAAAGCCGGCAACAACGTAGAAAATGCCCTTTTCGTGGCGTTGAACGCCCTTCGCCAGAAGAAAGATCGAATAAATCGCAAGGACGACGAGGATGCCTGCAAACACAAGGTATGAAGCCGATAGGACTGAATTAGGCAAAATCGCAAACAGGAGAATGATCACAGGAATTGAGACCAGATAAATCCGTTGCAACAGCGTGTGTTTGCGGTCAAAACCAAATGCTTCGAGTAATAGTCCAGCTAAAGGGATCAGCAGGTAACCGGTGATGTATTCAAGCGGCAGAATCACACTCATGGGAAGCTCCATGAACAGTATTTGAATCAAATGAACGCCTGTGTTCAACAAGCGAAAAACAATCATGAACAGGAATACGGCCATGAGGGAAATCCGTCTATCCTGCATGGAAAGACTGAGCAAAGCAAACAGGATGCCCAACGCCAGGGAACTTGCTAAAATGAGTATTTCCGAGGAAAGCAGCAGATTGTGGTAGAAATCGACCATGTCTGCCCGGCCCAGAATCGGTGCATTGATAAATCCACCTTTGGCGCGAGTGAAATTGGCAATCTCCATGGTCAGAATCGCACGTCCAGATGCGTCGGCAGAGAAATAGCCAGTCGTGGAAAAGACCTGCGGTCTATAATCCGCGCGATCTTTGGCCACCTGGCCATTGCCGGCAACAGGTATCCCATTCACCGAGAGTTTGTAAGCACTGAATTCATCCTGAATAAACAAGCCGTAGACGTGTTCAGGTTGAAGACCGTTGATCGTCAACTGGTAGGTGGCAAATCCAAAGGCTTTTCCTGTCGCTGAATCAACAGGCCACTCATGTTCGACCACAGCCCATGCTTTGGAAGGCCGCTGGACAAGATCTGGTGCCAGCTGATTGGGATAGTATTCCCATTCACCATGCAAACTGATCAGCTGATCCTCTTCAAATGACAATGGTGTCAATTGGCCTCGAACAGCTTGGACCGAATTGACCTCGTATCGATTGGCCAGATTAAGCCAGCCGAAAAGGCTTAAGGCTACGATTCCGAGAAAAACAATAACAACCAGCCGTTGTCTCATGCATCCATACCTTGATCTGGCTTGCCTTTTTGTAGCCACAGCACGTCCTGCTCGGACTGGCTTTGTTCTGCCAGCCATTCCCGCACGCGTTGAAATATAACCGACTGGATCTCGGGATAGGTCAGAGGTTCAGGCATTTCAGCATCCATGTGGATTTCGGCAATTTCATAAGCCGGATCAAGCGGTCCGAGGGTTCTGATTTCAGCAAAGCACACCAGGCTGGCCAGCTCGTCTGAACGCTGGCCGTGTGCATCATAGGCTGGGACACGGAACACAAAGACCGGCTGGAGATCAAAATCCATCGCCCCGGTCTCCTCGCGCAATTCGCGCTCCGCTGTCACGAGGATCGCCTCGCCGGGCTCGCGATGGCCGGCTGGCAGTTCCAGCGTCTGGCGTTCCCGGTGGCGGACATAGACAAACTGACCTTGGTAGCGGGCCACCAGGATCGCATATTTGAAATATTGATCGGGCACAGCCGAAAAATCTGTTGTCAGTTCGATGTTCATACCAAGTCCATGTTTCTGGAAAGTAGCCTTGAATGCCGCACGTTACTGAAACTCAGGCTATACTATGCGATGATAGCTATTGCTTTCTATAGACTACTATAGCCGATTGGCCGCTGTCTGAGGAGATTCCACAATGTCCATTAAACGAACGATAAATTTACAAAGGTCCGTCCACGACCTCTGTACAGAGTATCCGGAGCTGATCGAATTCATGAAAGATGCCGGTTTTCCGGACATCGTCAAACCGGGGATGCTGGCTACGGCCGGACGATTCATGACCTTGCCGAAGGGGGCCAAGATGAAGGGAATCGAGCTTGAGCAGCTGGTCGAAAAGCTGCGCGCACTCGGTTTTGAGGTTGAATCATGACCTTGCTTACGGTCGATTCGATCAGCAAAGCCTTCGCTGACCGGATTTTATTGGAAAACTGCTCATTTACCATCAACGAGGGTGACAAGATCGGAGTCGTCGGGGTCAATGGCACCGGCAAATCCACTTTGCTGCGGATTGTCGCTGGACTGGAACCATTCGACCAAGGCCAGATTTTGCGCAGTCGGGGCCTGAGTTTGGAATATTTGCCACAGCTACCCGAGTTTCCGGCGGGGACAACGATTCTCCAATCCGTTCTGCATGGTCATTCTCCGGCGATGCAGATCATCCGGGACTACGAACAGGCAGCAGCCGAGCTGGCCAGGCAGCCGGAAAATCAAGCCCTCCAGGGCCGCCTGGTCCGGCTTTCGGGCCGCATGGACGAGGTCAATGCCTGGAGTCTGGAAAGCGAGATTAAAACCATCCTCACCCAGTTGGGGCTGACGGATTTTCTCCAGTCAGTCGATACCCTGTCTGGGGGGCAGAAAAAGCGCGTCGCCCTGGCCGGCGTCCTGGCCAATCCAGCCGATCTTCTGATCCTGGACGAACCGACCAACCATCTTGATCCCGAGACCGTGGCCTGGCTCGAGCAAGCCTTGCTCCGCTACCGGGGTGCCATCCTGATGGTCACCCACGACCGCTATTTCCTGGAAAACGTGACCGGAGTCATGCTGGAAATCGACCAGCGCAAGCTCTATCGATATGAAGCCAACTATGAGACATTTCTCGAGCTCAAAGCAGAGCGGCTCGAGCAGGAGCAGGCCAGCGAGCAAAAACGGCAAAACATCCTGCGCCGCGAGCTGGCCTGGATCCGGCGCGGCGCGAAAGCTCGTTCGACCAAGCAAAAAGCGCGCATCGACCGTTTCCATGCCCTGGACGAGACCGAGGGCAGGCGGGAGGACGCCTCGGTCCAGATGGCCACAGCCAGCTCCCGGCTCGGCCGCAAAACCATCGAACTTACAAAGGTCAGCAAAACCTGGGGCAGACAGCCCCTGTTCCGGGATTTTTCCTACATCATCTCCCGCGGCGAGCGACTGGGACTGATCGGCCCCAATGGTTGCGGCAAAACGACCCTGCTCAATCTTTTTGCCGGACGCCTGGATCCAGACCAGGGCAGCCGTGAGGCTGGGATTACTGTCAAAATCGGCTTTTTCACGCAAGACAGTGAACCGATCGATCCCGACATCCGGGTGATCGAGTATGTCCGCGATGCCGCTGAGATCGTCCAGACCGACGAAGGGGAACTGTCTGCATCCCAGATGTGTGAGCGGTTCCTCTTTCCTCCGGCCCTGCAATGGACCCCTGTGCGCAAATTGTCCGGCGGGGAGCGCCGTCGTCTCTATCTGCTCAAGATTCTGATGAGCGCGCCCAATGTCCTGCTGCTCGACGAACCGACCAATGACCTCGACATCACCACCTTGTCGATCCTGGAGAATTACCTCGAGGATTTCCCCGGAGCGGTGATCGTAGTCTCCCACGACCGCTATTTCCTTGACCGTGTGGTCGATCGCATTCTCGCCTTTGAAACAGACGGCCAGTTACGGCAGTATGAAGGCGATTTTTCCGGCTATCTGGAGCTCAAGCGGGAACAAAGACAGCTGGCCAATGATCCGTCCAGCAGCAAATCCGCCGGTAACAAATCTGCTGGCAACAAACCAGTCTCCTCCAGCCAGCAGACAACATCGGGCCTCCCCTCTGGTTCTCGCTCGCCTAAAACTTCAAAGCTGAAACTCAAGCTGAGCGAGAAAATCGAACTGGAAACCATTGATGCCCGGATCGCTGATTTGGAAGCCACCTGCGACGATTTGAGGCGCCAGATGAATGCTGCTGCCACCGATTACATCCGACTCCAGACCTTGGGCGACGAACTGGCTGCAGCCTCCGACGCCCTCGATCAAGCGATGGAACGCTGGGTCTATCTCAACGAATTGCTCGAGCAGATCGAGCAGCAGAGAAACTGATGAAAACGACGATTCAAAATCCCGAACATTTATTCCTGAGCGCCGACAGCCAGGAGACCGTTTGCGGCTGTAACCAGGATTGGTACCCGACCCTGTGGCAGCGCCGAGCCGGTTGTGGACCGACGACAGCCAGCAATCTCCTGATCTATCACCAGAGAGCCGGACAGATAGCTTTGCCTCAAGAGCTCCATGTGACAGCAGATGGTCTCAGACTGATGGAAGAGGTCTGGCACTACGTAACGCCGACCGCGATGGGGGTCCACACACCAGGGATTTTCGAACAGGGCCTGCGTAACTTTTTCAGTCAGAAGGCCTTATCCGTATCGACACATTCGCTCCGGATCCCCAGCAGACGACACCTGCGGCCATCCTTTGCTGAAACAGTCGGCTTTGTCCGCACAGGACTCTCCCAAGATAGCCCTGTTGCGTTTCTCAACCTGGCTAACGGCACGGTCCGGAAATTGGATCCCTGGCACTGGGTGACGATCACAGCCTTGGATGAGCACAACGAAAAAGCGGTCGAAATCGAAATCTGCGACAACCTGAACTGTTTCACAATGGATTTGCACGAGTGGTACGAAACCACTTCACGTGGCGGTGGTTTTGTCTACCTGACGGTGCCAAGTGTCCAGCAGCTGTGAACTGCCAGCACACTTGACTCAGAATCGTTCAAATTCGAAATCAACACTGGCCCGGTCGGTGCGAACCTGGGCCACATAGGCTGACACTGCCTTATGGGCCGGGTGATGCTGGTAGCGCTCCAGGGCTTCGGCGTCATCGAACGTCGTCACCAGAACCATGTCGAACGTATCCCGTCCAACACCGATGTCCTGGCCAATCTCCATGCTCTCGATCTCCGGGATGATCGGACGCAAAGCCTGGAGTGATTCGGCAACGTAGTCAAGATTTTCCTGCCGGGTCTTACCTTCGGCTTCTTCTTTGAATTTCCACATGACGATGTGCTTGATCATAAGGGATACCTCCTAAAGTTCTGTTTCTTCCACCATGGCCAGGAAACTGTTGACCAGGAAAGGAGCAAATTGTTTGCCGCTGCAGCGGACGAGTTCAGCCCGGGCATATTCGACCGACAATGATTCGCGGTACACACGTCGGGAAAGCATGGCATCCCAAGCATCGGTCAAGGCCAGGATCTGAGCTGCCAGCGGGATTTGGTCACCCGACAGATGGTTGGGATACCCCGAGCCATCATACCGTTCGTGATGGCAGAGGACGATATCCGCCAAAGGTCGCAACACCTCCGACTCACTGATCATGTCATAGCCATACAGTGGATGCTGGCGAATTTTTTCGAATTCTTCATCCGTCAGCCGGTCAGTCTTGTTCAAGATGTATTTCGGGACACGAATCTTTCCAATATCGTGGATCATGCCGACCCAGTAGATCTCATGCTGGAATTTTTCCGGATAACCCAGGCGACGGGCGAGATTTTCCGACAGGCGGGCCACATTTTCCGAATGACCTCGCGTATATGGATCATAATCATCCAGAACTTTGGCCAGAATGCGGATGACTTCGCGCGACATCTTGTCTTCAGCATCGACCAAGGCTTTGCTTTGCACGTCCACCAGATCGGCAAGATGGCGCTGCTGGTGAACCAGTCGATTGGTCAGGTCCAGATTGGTCTGGTACTGGTGGTAGAAAAGCCGGGACGCCGCAAACGATACGGACAGAAACAAGATGACAGAAATCAGAAAGAGCACCCGGTTCGTTTCGACCGTCTTCACAACCGGGGTCGCTAACGTAAGATAAGCCAGAACCAGACCGAAATAGGCCAGGAGCTTTCGGTCTGGCAGGAGGATCACCAAGGGGACGATGAAGACGGATATCAGGAAGTCAAAGTAGGGGACGATCGCATTGGGGTTGTAGCCTACTAATGCCGTGCCCCAGAATAGGGCAACCAGGGTGAACCCATCGATCAAGACTTGCCGGTATACCTGTTCCGGAATCTTTTCCGGCAGATCAACCAGGTAGATGAGCAGGGTCAAAATCATGAACAAACCCAGCAGCGTTCCATTGATGATCCTGACGCTCAAGTCGTCATGGATGGCAAGGGCGAGGCCAAACATGACCAGGGACATGCCTGCCAGAACCGGCAGCAGCTTCTTCACCCGCAAAAAATTGACTGTCTGGATATCCATGTCCGTAGACTGCACCGGGTCAATCCATTTCATGCCTGCTCCAATGATGTATTTATTGCAAAATTATGATTATTTTTTCCATTCAACCGACGGACCACTTCTGCTTGATCCTGAATCAGCTAATATGATTAGTAGCAATCCTATTAGATAGAATCATGTCGTTTCCTATTGTATCAAATTCAGCCAGCTCGCGCATTTTTCTCCTGGTGAGGCGTTCAATGGACCATCGGATTGACTCGAATTCAACCTCTGCCGACCGATCATCGGATCACAGGTCTGGGCACGCCCCGCTGCATCTGCGGGCCTGGATTCTGAAGGCGTTCATCCGGGTATCCCTGATTCCCACCATGATCCTCCTGGTCGCTTTTTTCACCATCTACCTCCTGGCTAACCGCTGGTCCTACCAGGCATCTGTTGGATACATGGGCGATCATGTCGAGGAAAGTCTCAGCGAAATGGCCCGTCTCGAAGCTAAGGGCATCAACCAGTCCTTGAGTTCGATCGAACATGCCGTTGATCTTTTCCGCTACCAGGCAGCAAAAGCCCTGGCAACGGAGCGTCCTTTCCAGGCTGAGGACAGCGCGCGGCTGGCCTATTCGCCCGAGGGCGCCTATTACACAACCCAGGACAAACCATCCGGTGGTGCCGCAATTTTCTACAGCGGCTATGTCCCGATCACCGTGGCAGAACGGGAGAAAGTGGCACGCAGCCTGGCTTTGGAACCTCTGATGAAAGACATCCTTACTGCGGAGCCCTTGTCCGCATCCATCTATTTCAACACCCATGACTCACTGAACATCATCTACCCCTATTTTGACGTGATCGGTCAATATCCGGTCCGGATGAATATCCCGGCCTACAATTTCTATTACGAAGCGGATGCAACACACAACCCGGAACGCAGCGTCCGCTGGACCGACGTCTATCTCGATCCTGCTGGCCACGGCTGGATGTCATCGGCAATTGCACCCGTCTATCAGGGGGATTCCCTCGAAGGCGTGGTCGGGGTGGATGTCACCGTCAGCACGATCACCCAGACGGTCTTGAACTTGGATTTCCCTTGGGATGGCTATGGTTTGCTGCTGGGCAAGGACGGCACGATCCTGGCCTTGCCAGCGGCTGGAGAAGCTGACTGGAAATTGGACGAAATCACCGACCACCATTATGCCCAAGCGATCATGCAGGATACCTTCAAACCTGCTGATTTTAATGTCTACACCCGTCAGGACCTCCAGACTTTTCCCTTGGATGTCGCCGAGTCTGATGCTGGAACAGCCAGCCTGCTGCTCGAGAATGAATCTAAAATGGCTGCCTGGGCCACCATTGAACTCACCGGCTGGAAGCTGGTCATCATTGTGCCGCAGGCTGCTGTTTTTGCCGGAGTCAACCAGATGCAGGACAATCTGAGCCAGATCGGGTTCTATTCCCTGGCGGTTTTTCTGTTTCTCAATCTATTGCTGTTGGTGGCAATCATCCGATATGCCCGGAGCACGGGGGACCGGATAGCCCAGCCCCTGCAAGCAATCAATGCAATGGTCCGCCAAATTGGCGAAGGCCAGTATGACCAGACAGCTCCAGACAGTTCAGTCCACGAGCTGCGTGAAACAGCCGAAACGATTGTCCAGATGGGTCACCAGCTCGATCAGGCCATGAGCAACAATGCCATCCTCCAGACCGCAAACAACCTCAAGAGTGAGTTCATCGCCAACATGTCCCACGAGATCCGGACACCGGTCCATGCGATCCTGGGTTACACCTCCCTGCTCCGGGAAACAACCACCGAAAATCGCCAGCTCAAGTACTTGGACACCATCCAGAAAGCAGGTACCAACCTGCTCACGATCATCAATGGTCTTCTGGATTTGTCCAAACTCGAGGCAGGCATGATCGACTTGCAACCGGATTATTTTGATCTGCGCAGCACCCTCCGGGAAATCCGGGACCTCTATGCGTATGAGTGCGAACGCAAAGGGATCGATCTCACGCTTGTCTTGGACCCGGATCTACCGGAAAGCATCCAGCTGGATGAACTTCGCTTGCGCCAGATCCTGGTCAACTTGGTGGGAAACGCCTCGAAATTCACAGACCACGGCACAATCGAACTGAGTGCCCGGGCGATCTTGCAGACAGATACCTCGACGACAAAGCCTGATCCGGAAAAAGTGACTCTGGTGCTGGCTGTCCAGGACAGTGGGATTGGCATCCCACGCGCCCAGATCAAGCAGATTTTTGAACCGTTCCGGCAAAAGGACGGCCAAAACAGCCGCAAATATGGCGGCACTGGCCTAGGTCTGGCGATCGTCCAGCGCTTTGTTGATTTGATGGGTGGGAAAATCGTGGTGGACAGCGTCGAAGGCCAGGGCTCGACGTTCACCGTGACCTTGCCTGACATCTCCATCGGTCATGTGAATAGGATTCCCCTGCCAGAGACTGTCCGCCAGGTACACACAGGCCGGCTCGAACAAGAATCAACCCTGGCCGAGAATTCCAGCAAGATTTTGAGTACGCAACCGCCCTTGGAACACAGAAAACCTGGCCAAGAGCTTTTCAGGCCGCTCTCAGCCATTCTGGATGGCCCCTGGCAAAACTGCAAGGACAGCGGCCGAGTCCAAGACTTCCGCTCCTTTTCACTCGTGTTGCAGGACTTGGTCGAACAGCAGGAAGATCCGGCAGTCCGATCCTATTGGGAAAGGCTGGATAGAGCCATCGAATCTTTTGACATTGGGCAGATGCAGCTGATAGCCACGCAGTTCCCGGCACTGGTTACGGCTGCCAAACCAGAGCAAGCTCCGAGGTGAACCTGTCGCATGGTTGATGTGTTTGATCCTGCATCCATCAAAATCCTGCTCGTGGACGACACCCCGGAAAATCTTGAAATCGCAGGTCGGATCCTGCTGGGCGAGGGCTATGACATTTATCTCGCCGACACCGGAATCCGAGCACTCGAATTGGCCCGGCAGACGGTTTTCGATCTGATCCTGATGGACATCATGATGCCAGGCCTGGATGGGTTTGCCGCAGGCCGGCAACTGCTTCATCTGCCAACCCAGCAGGGCACGCCCTTGATTTATGTCTCGGCACGAGCTGAAATTGAAAGCGTCAGCAAAGCCTTTGAACTCGGAGCGGTGGATTACATCCGCAAACCTTACAACCCCCTCGAGCTCAAGGCCCGGGTCAAAACTCACATCCAGATCCGCAAACTGCATGAGCAGTTGCTGGCCCACAAGCAAGAGCTGGAAAAGGCACTTGCCTATGCTCGGTCGCTGGCCAAAACCGACGAGCTGACCGGGCTTCTGAACCGGCGAGAGATCAATGCCCTGATGGATTATGAAATGATCCGGGCAGCACGCAACCAGCATGAGTTTTCAATCATACTGGCAGATGTTGACTTTTTCAAAGTGATCAATGACACCTATGGCCATCTTGCCGGGGATCAAGTTCTGAAAGAAATTGCCCGCCTCATGCGCGAAAATACCCGGGAGCAAGACTTTATCGCCCGCTGGGGTGGTGAGGAAATTTTGCTTCTGTTGCCGGAAACGGGCGCTGGAGAAGCCACTGAACTGGCCGGACGTCTACGCCGGGTGATCGCCGACCATCCGTTCGGAGACTCAGGTCAGTGCTATCATCTGACCATGACCTTCGGTATCGCCTGCCACCATCCCGGCATGGCATTGAATGACCTCCTGAACAAAGCCGACCAGGCTTTGTATGAGGGCAAAGGTTCCGGTCGCAACCAAGTCGTGATTTCTTCTTTGTCCTGCACACGATCAGCCCAGTAAAAGCAGCTTTCATCCAGCACAGCCAGCCTTAGCCCAGCAAGAGCGGTTTTTGAATCCGGGCTACCATCCAGGCCAGCCAGTGACCCGGCAAAATCTTGGACAGGACAATCACCAGACGATTGCCAAAGCCGGGAATAATCAGGCGCTGCCGTCGCAAAAGGCCTTGCACGGCCGCACGGGCGACTTGTGCTGCAGGCATGGCAGAGGTCAGGTCGGCTTTTCCGGCCCGGCTGGAAAACTCCGTGGCCGTGGCGCCTGGACAGAGCAGGGAGACCGAGACACCGGTCCCGCGGAGTTCTTCATCCAGTGCCAGGGAAAACGAATGGACGTAGGATTTGGCTGCATAGTAGACCGCTGTATAGGGGCCCGGTTGGTAGGCACCTGTGGAGGCCACATTCAGGATCTGACCTCGTCCGCGTCCAGCCATGTCACCGGCAAAAAGCCGGGATAATTCGGTCATCGATGTGATGTTCAGGTCAATCAAGCGCTCATACGCATAATCAGCGGCTGCTATGACCGGGCCACTGTGTCCGGCGCCGGCATTGTTGACCAGGAGGTCCACGGTGATCCCGTGCTGCCTGGTCCAGGCGTGCACCATCTGGGCCGCGGCAGGCTGGGCCAGATCCTGGGCCAGGATCTCCACACTGACAGCATGCTGCCGGTGCAGATCCTTGGCGATCAAATCCAGTCGTTCCTGGTTTCTGGCAACCAAGGCCAGGTTCCAGCCATGGGCAGCCAGCTGGCGAGCCAAGGCTGCCCCGATCCCGGATGAAGCTCCGGTGATCAGGGCAGTCTGCTTGTTTTTGTGCGTGTTTGCTGCTGTTGTGTCAGACGTCATCTTGATCAGCCCAGGATCGAGAAGGCCATGAACAGGGAGGCTGACAGGGACGCAACCAGTGAGACAACCGTGACCTGGGTATTGATCGACGGGCCGGCCGTGTCTTTGAATGGATCACCAACGGTGTCGCCAATGACGCCGGCTTTGTGAGCCTCAGATCCCTTGCCACCGAAATGGCCGGCTTCGATGTATTTTTTCGCATTATCCCACAGGCCGCCACTGTTGGACATCAAGAGGGCCAGCATGAGTCCTGAGGTGATGTTGCCTGCCAGAAAACCGCCGATGGCTGAGACGCCGCCGATGAATCCAACGGCAAGTGTGACCAGGATGGCCAGAAGGCCGGCCGGGATCAATTCCTTGATCGCGCCAATGGTGGCGATGTCGATGCAGCGGTTGTAGTCGGGCATGACACCGGGCTTACCTTCGCGCAGGCCTGGAATCTCGGCAAACTGGCGGTGGATTTCTGCCACCATGCGTTCGGCGTTGCGGCTGACGCCCATCATCAGCATCGCCGAGAAAACAGCTGGGACTGCAATACCGGTCATCAGTCCGAAAAAGACGATGGGGTCGAGAATGGAGAAGGTCAGGATTTCACCCGTCTTGTTGCGGACAATTTCCTGGTAGGCTGCAAGCAATGCGATGACGGTCAGTCCGGCGGCTCCGATGGCAAAGCCTTTGGTGATCGCCTTGGCCGTGTTGCCGGCGGAGTCAAGCTGGTCGGTGATCCCCAGGACTTCGTCTCCGAGACTGCCCATTTCAGCCAGGCCACGCGCATTGTCGACGATCGGGCCGTAGGCGTCATTGGAGATGATCATGCCGACGATTGAGAGCATACCGATCGCCGACAGGCTGATGCCCAGGAGGGGATAGCCCGCACCGAGGGGTTCGGCGACTTTGTAAGAAGCAACGGCGGCAATCGCAATGCCCAGGATGGACGGGAAAGAGCTGATCAGGCCGTAAGAGAAGCCGGTGATGATGGTAAACGCCGGTCCACTCTGGGAAGCTTCGGCCACGCGGGCGACTGGCTTGCCTGTATCGGAGGTGAAGAGTTCCGACGAGAAACCGATCACGGTCCCTGACAGGAGGCCGATGAAGGTCGCGAGCCAGAGCCGGATTTCGAAATCAAAGAGCAGGGTGGTAGCCAGGGTCAGGGCGGCAAAAATGGCTGTAGTCAGATAGGTGCCGTTATTCAAGGCCTTGCCAGGATGTCCGCCCGGTTTGACCCGGACAGCCAGGACACCGATGATCGATGCTAAAAGACCGAGACCGCCAAAGGCGAAGATCAGGTGGACCTGGCCCAAGGGGGCTGCCAGGATAATCGCAGCTGCAATCGAGGCAATGTTGGAGTCGAACAGGTCTGCGCCCATGCCGGCGACGTCGCCGACATTGTCACCGACATTGTCGGCGATGACGGCTGGATTGCGCGGGTCATCCTCCGGGATGCCGAGCTCGACTTTGCCGGTCAGGTCAGCGGATATGTCGGCGGTCTTGGTGAAAATACCGCCGCCTGCTTTGGCAAACAACGCCAGGGAACTGGCGCCGAAACTAAATGCCAGGACGATTTCGGAGTGGCGTGTGAGCATATAGAGGATGCTGGCTCCTGCCAAGCTCGTGCCTACGACGGCCAGGCCCATGACAGCGCCGCCGCGGAAACCAGCCATAAAGGAGGTTTGCAGGCCTTGTCGGGCTGCAGAGGCTGATTTGACGTTGGCGATGGTGGCGATGCTGATCCCGATCCAGCCAGCAAGTCCGGAGAGGACGGTGCCGCCGATGTAGGCCAGGGCCATGATGATGTTGTCGAGCGAATTGCCCTGCCAGATCGGAGCCGGGTAGAAGAGCAGGATCAGGACGACCACTGCCCCGGCAAACCGGAGCAGGACCCGGTATTCGGTTTTGAGGAAGGTGTAGGCACCGGCCCGGATCCATTCTCCGATGGTGCCCAGGTTGCCTTCAGCGGTTGGAAGTGCCTTGACCCAGCGGTAGAAGTAGGCAGCAACCAGAAACGAGAGCAAGGATACGATGAGTGCGAAGATTTGCCAAAACATATGATACATCCCCACTTTCTGTCAATTAACAGGCCAAAGTCCCGTCAATAGTCATCATATCACAATCGCACAAGTCAAATGGCACTTTCTTTTCAGCGTATCAGCCAGCGGATCGCTTCTTCCCTGTTGTCCAGGACCGTGAAATGGCTGCCTTGGTTAGACTCGTGAACAAATTCCATGAATTTGCCTTTGATTTTCTGCTCAGGTTGTCTGACCAGAGCGAGGCGGACTTGGTAATTGGCCAGTTTCTGGAGAATCGCACCGGCTAAACCGGTCTTGAGGCGGAAAAAGTCGTCATGGAACAGGCTGGTCGACGCCAGGATGCCCTGTGCCTGGTGCTCACCGCAAAGGGTCAGCAAATCGAGTGCATCCTGTTCTGTCCCAATGATTGCGGCGGCGCCTGACAGTTCCAGAACCGGCAGCTCATCGACATCCAGGCGATGGACCGCAAGCTGCTCGAAAACCTGTCCTGCCGTTGGATAGACGATCGTTGGGGGCATGGCCTGGTCCAGGTTTTCTTCTGGCAGGTCTGCAGACCCTTTCCATCCTGCCTGGACCTTGACCAGATCCAGGAACTGGTTGACCATCTGGATTTCCGCTTCGATCCGCGTGATCTCATATTTCAGCGCCAGCTTGTTACAGCTTGCGGCCAGATCGACCGCGCCTGGCTTCTGGGGTTTTGCTGCGTGCAGACGTGGTATCGGCATATGCTTGTATAGCAAAAGGCGGTCATGCAGCTCTTGCCGGTATTTCATGAAAATTTCAAACCAGTCCGCTGGTTTCAAGTGATCGGCAAACTGCAGTTTGACCAGCAAGGGATGATCGATCTGGGCCGGTGCGACAGGTTCATAAAGCCAGTGCTTTAATAGTGCCCGGCCTGGATTTGTGATCCTGTAGATCTTCTTGCTGGGAGCCATGTGCTGGATCACCGTCTCAGACTCGACAAAACCTTGATTTTCCAACTCCAGCAGAGATTTGTAAATCTGATTGTTATTCCCGCTCCAGGGCAGGAAGGGATGGGCGGCAATGGCCTTTTTCAGATCGTAGCCGGACTGGCTGGAAGCACTGAGGTAGCCGAGAACGATGTGCTGTATCGACATCACTTTTCACATCCTAACCTATGTTATTTATAATCTATGTTAATACTAACATAAGTTACAGTGCGCAAAAGATATTTTTAGAAGATTGTCATCAGGAACTGTTCCAGTTGCCCTACCAAAGGAGGTTGCGCTACGTCGCCGAAATCTTGGCCAACGGACATTTCCTGCTCTTTTTGCTACAATAAACAGAAAAGTTTGCTCGTAACTTTACAGGAGGACTCCGATCATGGCTAAGCTGATCAGCTGGAATGTCAACGGCTTGCGAGCGGCAGAAAAGAAAGGTTTTCTCGATTTCATCGCCCGGGAACAGGCCGATATTTTCTGCCTGCAGGAGGTCAAGGCAATCGAGGGCCAGTTACCGCCCACCCTGCGGGAAGTGCCAGGCTACACATTCTACATCCATTCAGCGGAACGCAAAGGATACAGTGGCACGGCAATCTATACGCGGCGCGAACCGCTGTCCGTGACTCATGGTTTTGGCGTGCCCGGTTTTGACAACGAAGGGCGGACACAGATCGCAGACTTTGGTGATTTTGTCCTCTACAACATCTATTATCCGAATGGTACAGCCAATGGCGACCGTCTGAAATTCAAGCTCGATTTTTATGAGGTCTTCCACCAGCATGCATTGGATCAATTTGCCTCCGGCAAGTCGATCATCGTCTGCGGCGATTTCAACACGGCGCACAAGGAAATCGACCTGGCGCGGCCAAAAGAAAACGCGACAGTCTCCGGTTTTCTACCCGAAGAACGCGCGTTTCTCGATCGGTTTGTGGCCAGCGGCTTCGTCGACACCTTCCGCCAGTTTGAATCCGGCGGCGGCTTTTATTCGTGGTGGGATATGAAGTCCCGCGCCCGCGACCGCAATGTTGGCTGGCGTTTGGACTACTTTTTTGTCAGTCCTGATCTCGTACCGAAGCTCAAGGGCGCTTCGCTGATGATGGATCAGATGGGTTCAGACCACTGTCCCGTGGTTCTGGAGATCGACGTCTAACTATAAGATCAGGTATTCTCCTGGATCCATTTCAGGACTTCTTCGCCATGACCGTCAGCTTTCACCTTGGGGTAGGCTTTGACGATCGTGCCGGTTTCATCGGCGAGAAAGGTGCTGCGGATGATCCCCATGTAGGTCTTGCCGTAGTTTTTCTTTTCGCCATAAGCGCCAAAGGCGGTGGACAGGGCATTCTCAGGGTCGGAGAGCAGGGTGAAACCGAGATTGTATTTGATCTTGAAGCCCTCGTGGCTCTTGCAGCTGTCGGCCGAGATGCCGATCACCGTCCAGTCGAGATCCGTCAGGTCTTTGCGCACGCTTTCGAAATTGATCGCCTCGGTCGTGCAGCCGGGGGTGTTGTCCTTGGGGTAGAAATAGAGAATCAGCTTCTGGCCGGAAAACGCAGCCAAGCTGGTCGGATCGCCATAAGCATCGAGAACCTGGATATCGACTGGGATTTGATCACCAACAGTTAGCATGATGAGCCTCCTCGGAAGTAAATAAGTTTTATGCTCACGATTGTAGGGTTATTGTCCTGATGATCACAAGTCAATTCGTTACCAATTTCGCAACCGCAAAAAAGGACCCTCGTCTGAAGGTCCTTTTGCATTCGTGGGAACAACTGTGTCAACTCTGGGCGCCTGGCGCCTTACTGCTTTTTGCTGTTTTCGTAGGAGGCGTTGACGAATCCGGCGAAGAGGGGGTGGGGGCGGTTGGGACGGGATTTGAATTCGGGATGGAACTGGCAGGCAACGAACCAGGGATGGTCAGGCAGTTCGATCATCTCGACGATGCGGTTGTCGGGCGAGGTGCCGCTGATCAGGACGCCTGAGCTGGCCAGCTCGTCGCGGTAGACATTGTTGACCTCATAACGATGGCGGTGGCGTTCGTGGATCAGGCTTTCGTGGTAGACACTATAAGCACGGGACTTTTCGTTGAGGACACAGGGGTACTGGCCGAGGCGCATGGTACCGCCGAGCTGGTCAACGTCCTTTTGCTCCGGCATCAGGTCGATCACGGTGTGCTTGGAGTTGGGATCGAATTCGGCGCTGTGGGCATCGGTGTAACCCATGACATTGCGGGCAATTTCGATGATCGCGATCTGCATGCCCAGGCAAATGCCGAAGTAAGGGATCTTGTTGATACGGGCATAGCGGGCGGCGGCAATTTTACCTTCGATACCGCGGGTGCCAAAGCCACCGGGAACGAGGATGCCGTCCACATCCGAGAGCAATTCGGCTGCGGTTTCGTCGGTGACTTCGTCCGAATCGACCCATTTGATTTCGACTTCGGCATTGATCGGGGTGCCGCCATGGGTCAGGGATTCGACGACGCTGAGATAGGCATCGCGCAGGGCGGCGTATTTGCCGACCAGGGCAATGCGGACAGTGACTTTGGGGTTGACCAGGGCGTCAACGACCTCGAGCCAATGGGTCATGTCGGGCTCAGTCTCGGGGAAGCCAAAGCGGCGCAGGACGATGCCCGGCAGGCCTTCTTTCTCGAGTGCCATCGGGACCGCGTAGAGGGTCGGCAGGTCGAGATTGGCGATGACGCATTCGCGCGGGACATTGCAGAACAGGGCGATTTTATCCTTCAGCTCGCGGCTGATTTCGATCTCGGAACGGCAGACGATGATGTCGGGCTGGATGCCGTAGCTGAGGAGCTCCTTGACGCTATGCTGCGTCGGCTTGGTTTTTTGCTCGTGTGAAGCGGATATATAGGGCACGAGGGTGACGTGGATGAAGAGGCAGTTTTCACGTCCGACGTCGACGGTGAACTGGCGGATGGCTT
>DIGA01000046.1 GCA_002419365.1 Mageeibacillus sp. UBA5734
GGTATTAAAAGAACGCTGTACTAGTCATTTCCCGATCGAGATCGACCGTATTGCCATCGAGTTTCAATGAAGTCGACTGATTTTCGGAAATGGTTGCTTTCAAGTCCGTCAGATCGAATGTACGATTTAAAGCAGGTCTAAAGGATCCATCAGGTCCATCAGACGCAGAAAAACCACCCGTTTGCAGCACCTGGCTGAAAACGGATTCAAAATCAACGGTCTTGCTTTTATAGCCGGGGGTATCGGCATTGGAGATGTTGGCCGCCAGGACCTCGTTTTTGGTCCAGACGGCATCGAGTCCCTTTTCCAGGATCGAGGTGTTCAGTGTCAGTCGTTCCAGCATCATTTTTCCTCACAGCTGGATCCAGCACTCTATCACTTGGCTGAATCCTGTTTAAAAAAAATGACGTCCCTGTCGGCGCATCCGCATCCATGCGAAGGTTATAGGCAGGATAAAATAGACTGTTCTTTCCTGGCGCCATTCACAGTTTCAGGCGCGAAAAAGACAGCTCCAACGAGCATTCCTTCATTTTCTATTCAATTGTCCGACCAGCTGATTTCCTGTGCCGGGAAAAAGAAAAAGGCTCCTTGCGGCGCCTTCCGTACACTGAACATAGCAGAAATGGATCTCTGCATGAACCGGTAACTGGCTGCCATGGAATTACTTCTTTAGGCCCTGAGCTTTGCGTCACAGGCTTTCACCTGCTATGCCCTGATCGGTATGTAATTTTTGATAACTTTTGTGGTAATTATACGGACACATCTATCCTGCTGTCAACAGGAATACGATATTTATGTGTACTATTTTTGTCATTTTACAAATCAACTTTACAGAAACAATGCAAAAATGACAACTCGGTTTGAAAAACAAGTTGCCCGGACAACATGAACAAATTTGTCTGATCTGCATTTTTTTGCATGATCTATTCTGACAAAACACACCTCTCACCTATTGTGTTCGTATGTCTGTTAAAAATGAAGGTTTTAAAGTTTAAAAATTCATATCTGATCGGACTGTGCTTATCCATCCATCGCTTCTTCCAACGCGGCGAGCAAGGTACCGTTGTCCTGGGTGATCTGCCAGAACATTGCGCCGCCCAGGCCCCGGTCCCTGATATAGTTGGCCTTCCAGCCGATCGATTCCGGATCGTCATAGCTGATGAAAGTCGAGCCATCGAACAGCCACGGCACTTTGGCCTGGGGATGGAAGTAGCGTTTGTAGCTTGGGTTGGTCAGATATTTCTCGGCAATGTCCTTGTACGAAATCGCCCAGCCGCCGCTGTAGGTCTGGTACCAGCCATTCCGGTCAGAGCTGGTGACATTTGTGTATTTCATGCCATAAAACGGGATACCCAGGACAATTTTTTCTGCTGGCATGCCCGCGTTGAGCCAGAGGTTGACTGTTTTATCGACCGACCAGTTCAGCTGCTCAACCGCTGACCGGTCCGGGGGATACAAGGGCGCATTGAAGTCCGTTCGCACATCCCAGGTGCCATGCATGTCATAGGTCATCAGGTTGGCAAAATCGACGATCTCGCCCAATTCATCCAGCTCCGTGTTCTTGATGTATGTCGTATAGCAACCGCCGGCAAAAGTCAGCAAATAAGGTTTGCCATCGGCTGCCGAGCGTTCATCCAGTTTCTGGCGCAGCGTCAGCATCAGCAGGGTGAAATTCTCCCGGTCTTCCGGACGGCGCACGTTATCCGAGGCACCTCCCTGGACTGGGTATTCCCAATCCAGATCGACCCCGTCAAAGCCATGTTCAACGATGAAATCCACGCAGCTTTCGGCAAACGTCTTGCGGGATTCCTCGGTCAGGGCCGCATCGGAAAAGCGCTCCGACCAGTCCCAGCCGCCGACTGCAATCAGCGTCTTCAGCTCTGGTTTTTGCTTTTTGAGCTGACGGAGTGCGGCAAAATTCTGTGGATCATATTTGGGATACCCCATGATGATCTTGTTGCTGGAATCAATCTTGGCAAAGGCATAGTTGATGTGGGTCAGCTTGGACACATCGATCTGGTTGGGATCAAAGCCTTCGGCGATCTTCCAGCCGGCAAAATAACCGACGATTCTCGACGTAGAAGACGCAGCCCGAACCGGTGCAGCCGGAGCAGGGGTCGGAGTCGGTATGGGTGTCGGCGTCGGCGTGGGGACCGGGGTGGGCGTTGGGGTTGGAGCAGGTGTGGGGGTGGGAGTTGGCGAAGGTGTCGGTGTCGGTGAAGGGGTTGGGCTGGGGGTGGGTGATGGCGTTGGGGATGCTGCTGGACTCGGGACACCTGTGCTGGATGGCGTGCTTGTCGGGCTGGGAAGTGGGGCAGTCTCTCTGGGGGTAGCCGCAGATGAATCCTTTGCCGGTTCTGCAACTGCACCTGACAAACGACCGGATGGTTTTAATAACCTGGCAGAGTCCTCGATGTAGGGAAATCCAATCACGACGCTGGTAATGATGACAACAAAAGCCAGTGCTGTCCAGATTCGCCACCCGTTGCGGGTTTTTCTGGCACTGCGTCTGTCCAGTGGTCTCACAGGCTGTGACGGCATCGATCCGTTCTTATCTTGAGCAGTCTTTTTCATCGTGATCTGTCATTCCTTTGGCGCTCTGCCTGCTGACTGGGCGAAACGAAACGCTCTTATCATAGCAAAGCCATGTTTCAGGCGGATGACCAAAACCGATACAGTTCAATTGCAAGTTAAACAAATGTCCTGGTTTTGCTTTCGCCTGAATTCTATACTATGATGTTGGACAGATCCATTTCACAGGAGATCGACATGGCACAAGAAATCCTCGACAAAATCAAAGAATTTGCAACCACCACCGGCCTGAACCTGGTTCTGGCCTTGCTATTGATCATCATCGGCTACCGGCTGATCCAGTTCCTGGCCAAGCGGATGGGCCGCTCACCGGCCTTTTCCCGGATGGATCCTGGCGCCCAGAGTTTCATCCGCAGCTTTCTCAAGATCGTCCTGATCATCATCCTTTTCCTGACTGCCGCCAGCATGATTGGCGTCCCGATGACCTCGATCCTGGCCTTGCTCGGTTCCGCAGGCCTGGCGATCGGCCTCGCCTTGCAGGGCGCACTGGGCAACCTCGCCGGCGGTCTGATCATCCTGATCTTCAAACCCTTCCGGGTTGGCGATTATGTCGACACCAAAGACGGATCCGGTACGGTGCGTGAGATCAATGTGTTCTACACCATCCTTGTGACCCCCGACAACCAGATCATCACCCTCCCCAATGGCAACCTGACCAATGCGGCCATCACCAATTACTCCAGCGAAAACACCCGTAGACTGAACTTGGAAGTATCAACTCCTCACTCGGTAGACATCGAACAGATCAAAGCCCTGTTGCTGGATCATGCCAAAAGCCATCCGGACATTCTCCAGCAGCCGGAGCCATTCTGCCGTCTGCTTCGCCAAGGGGAAAGCACCCTGGTTTTTGCCTTGCGCGCCTGGTGTTCGACCGCTCATTATTGGGACATTTATCACGACCTGCTGGAAAAGATCAAGAACAGCTTTGATGAGAATGATATTGCCATGCCGGTTGCCAAATTGAATGTGAGACTGGAACAATAAACATACTACTCGATCAGGAATTCAGGAACTCAATCCAAGAAGTTTGAGCAATTTCGGTCCAAAAATCTGAATCCCAATGATCACGGAACCAACCGCTGTGATCAGGACTGCGCCTGCAGCCAGGTCTTTGATCTGTTTGGCCAGGGGATGATACTCCGGTGTGACCAGATCGACCATCCGCTCGAGCGCACTGTTGAGGCATTCGGCTGACAAGACCAGCGTGATGCAGATCGCGAGGACTGCACCTTCGATCCGGCTGACCCTGAAAACAAAACCAGCTATGGCAACCGCCATGGCGGCAAGTAGTTCAACGGTGAAGACCCGCTCATGGAGAAAAGCGGTCCAGATCCCTTCGGCCGCATAACGGATACTGTCTGCCAGGTGCTTGTTTCTCAGGTGGGATTTGAGGGACGGACGATGGTGTTTTTTCTGCGGAATGTTCATGCCCTCGACCTGCTTTCTCAGGCTGCCAGACCCAAAATCTTGAGCGAAGCTGCATTGAATGTGTCTCCGTCTTCAATCGTGCCTTCTGTGAAGCCTCTCCTGAACCAGCGGCTGCGCTGCTCGGATGTGCCATGGGTGAAACTGTCCGGAACCACATAGCCGTATGCTTGTTTCTGGATCCGGTCATCGCCTACGGCGCTGGCAGCTGCCAATGCTTCCTCCAGGTCGCCCGGCTCAAGCAATTCGGCCCGCTGGGCATAGTGCGCCCAGACTCCGGCGAAATAGTCAGCCTGAAGTTCCAGCCGGACCATGTATTGGTTGAATTCCGTTTCGCTCACCCGGGATTTCAGGGCAAAAACTTCCTCTGTAATGCCCAGCTGGTACTGGACATGGTGGCCAATCTCATGGGCCACCACATAGGCGATCGCAAAATCACCTGGCGCCTTGAATTTGGTTTGCAACTCTTGGAAAAAGCTCAGGTCGATATAGACCTTCTGGTCGCCCGGACAATAAAACGGACCGGTAGAGGCACCAGACACACCACAGGCTGACTCAACCGTGCCCGAATACAAGACCAGCTTGGGGTTTTGGTAGGTCAGGCCAGCATCCTCAAAGAGTGCTGCCCAGACATCTTCAGTCTCTGCCAGGACCACGGAGACAAATTGCGCCAGCTCTTCTTCCTCGGCCGAACCCTCATAGGTTCCAACCGGGACCTGTTCCTGATTCAGCACCCCTGTCAAGAGATCGGTGGGATTGCCACCCATCAGCGCGATGATGATGACAATGACAATCGTACCGATGCCCAGGCCACCACCGATCACGGTTCGCGAACCACCCCGGGCACGCCGGTCCTCCACATTGGAGCTGGTTCTTCTTCCCTGCCATTTCATGAGTGTCCCTCCGATCCCTACCGGATTGCTGGCTGATGCCAGGTTTGCCTGGCTGATGCCTGGTTTACCTGGCATTGGTTAGCCATCCATCTGATTCGCAGTTACCTAATCCTATTTTAGAACTTTTACTGCAACAAAAGAACAGCTTGCCAGTCGGATTTATTAATCGTGACAGACTCCCACCACTTTTAGAAGTGGGGGCTTCTCGTTCGAGCAGCCTAACGGCCGCAGCATCCGCGAGCTAACCCCGTGTGCCCCACGGTTTGGAAATATGAGCTACGCCAGTAGCAGGCGCATGCCCTCTCTCCTGATATTGATACTGGCATTGTAATCCCGGTTGATCACTGCACCACATGCCTCACAGTGATAGGTGCGCTCTGATAAGTCCAAAGTCTTTTTCG